>DYLS01000025.1 GCA_020721965.1 Blastopirellula marina
TTCGTCTATATTGTGGTGTTCTGTGGTCGCTCTACAGACCCCCGTGAACGCTCACAAGCCTAGCAAACAACCTTGCACTGTAGTGTGAAATGGGGTGTTAATCCCGCGGGTTGCTCGTTGCCATATCGGTTTGGATGCCTCGCGGGCCGAGGCGGATTCGGGTGCGGATCTCATGGACGTATTTTCGCTGTCTGAGCCGATCGCCTTCTTCAATGGAGAGTTTCTGTTACAGTCCCAATTGGGGTTGCCCGTTGTGGACTCTGGTTTTGTGCTGGGGGCGACGGTCACGGAGCAACTTCGCACGTTCAACGGCAGAATCTTCGAGCCGGAGGAGCATTTTCAGCGATTGCGGCACTCCCTGGAGACGATCGGATGCGATGCCGCATTGCTCATACCGCCGTTGATCTCGGCGGCGGAGCGGGTCGCCGCGCACAATCACAGGCTGCTATCCCAAGGCGACGATCTGGGGGTCTCGGTTTTTGTGACGCCAGGGAGGTACCTGCCGTATTCGGGTCCCGGTCCGGTGACGCCCACCTTGTGCGTTCACACGTATCCCCTCCCTTTTTTCCTGTGGGCCGATAAATACCGGCGGGGGCAGTCCCTGGCCATTCCCGAGGTGCGACAGGTGCCGCAGCGTTGTTGGCCAGCCCATCTCAAGTGCCGCAGCCGCATGCACTACTTTTTGGCCGACCGTCAGGCGGAGGCCAAGGACCGCGGTGCCCGGGCCTTGCTGCTCGATTTGGACGACTTCGTCACAGAGACACCGACGGCGAATGTGGTGATTTATTCGGCCGCGCGCGGGCTGGAATCGCCGCCGGACGAGCGCACGCTGCCGGGCATCAGTTTGCACTATGTGGCACACCTGGCCGAGCGTTTGGGGATTCCCTTCCGTCGCCGCGATCTGAGGACGGAAGACCTATTCCAAGCTGAGGAGATCATCCTCACCAGCACCCCTCTCTGCCTGCTGCCTGTCACGCGATTCGAGGGACGCCCTGTCGGCGACGGCAGGCCCGGGGCGATCTTTCGCAAGCTGCTGGACGCATGGAGTCAGGCCGTGGGCGTCGATATCGAAGCTCAGGCCCGAGCATTCGCCAGTCGCCCGAATTGAACCTCGCCCGCTAGCACTACCGCGCAGGCTTGTTTCCTTGGCTCAACGTTGTTTCCGCGGCTCCCTAGCGTGCGGTGATGGGAGACAGTGCCTCGCAACCAATGCGGGGCGCATGATGCCACCAAGCGGACTTTGCGCCGTAGCACTGCGCGCTCTGGTCCGGCGGTTTGATGGTCCCTGGGGCGGCAAGCCGCGGTCCGTAGGGATCGCACCGAAGAGCAGAGGTTGCGGCGGTGCCCCCAGCGCTTTTGCCCCAATCGGCGGACATCCCTTGCTGTACTGGGGATTCCGGATGATCCGCCAATCGCTCGGGCTTGGGGAAGGATACGTGAAGCGTTAGGGCTTGGGGAAGGATACGTGAATCGGTAGGGCTTCAAAAATGGTGGACCCATCGCTCGGCTTCAAAAAAAGATCGGCCAATCATCAGGGCTTTCGAAATGATAGGTCCGTCGCTAGCGATTCAAAAATGATGGCCAAATCGCCAGGGCTTCGAAAACCGCGGCTGAACGGTCCTGTTGCAACCTATATTTGAGATGATCCCTCGGTGTATCGGGCTACCTACCGCCCCTCCCTCCCTCGATATCGGTTCAGCCTCGCCATGCCCAAGGTACGTTGGATGCTACAGCGTTTGAAGTGCCTTCCTTGCTCGAGCCGGAGCAGATTCTGGCAGGCATTCACCTTGGGGCTGGTCGTGGGGGGATTGTCGGCGGTGATGGCGATGGAAGCCATGCGAATCCAAACACTGCGGATTCGGCTCCAGTCGGCCGCCGACGTTTACGCTATCCATCAGGCGAGGCATTTGGGCCAGCGATGCCAGGCGGAGTCGCTTGCCAAAGGGCAATCCGGAACCGCATCGGCATTTACACGGGTGGCCGCACGCAAGGAACTCGTTCAGGTGACGGCAGGTATCTGGGACCAGACCACGCGGCGGTTTCACGCCACGGAGGACTGCGGCAATGCGGTCCGCGTAATCGTATCGGAAAATGCTCATTCATCGGGCTTTTTCGGAGGGATCGTGGGTTCGGATATGGGAGAGATGCCACATACCAGCACGGCCGAATCCGTAGCCGCCGTGGTGGCGCGGGACATCGTATTTCTGGTCGATCTGTCCGGGGCGATGAATGATGCCACGGAACCGGTTTGGGCCTGGGCGCACACCTGTCCCATGGTGTCTCGGACAGACGCTCCTCCGCCTCCGGTCGGGTTGCAACAAGTCTTCGACGACTTTGGCTTCGGGGCGTATCCGGGCGAGTCGGAGTGGTTTGGCAAGCCCTGGGGAGCGGGGCCGGGGGTATCGGCGTACACACAGTTGGCTTCTGACGGCAGCCCTTTGACCGACGCGCCCCTGCCCACCCGTTACCGCATTCGACCCGAGGACAATCCGCTGACCCGAAAACGCAAAATCTACTCGCTGGTGATCGACGAGCAAATTGCGCGGCTCATGCCGCGTGCATGGCCCACGCCCAGCAGCGAAAGCCATTACGACTTTTGGGCGGCCTACTTGGACTACCTATTGGTTCCGGCGTCGGAAAGAGAGCGGCTCGGCATGCTTCCGCCCGAACAAAGCCCGGACCGGTTGGACCGGTTTTGCAATCCCGACCGCGACTGGTGTCCCCACCTGCCGCACGATGTCTTGGTGGACTCGGCGGGCTTCATCGGATATCGGACGTACCTCCAGTTCCTGCTGGACCTCGGTAGGAATCGGTGGCCAGCAAAGACGCGGGACGGCGCATGGTCCGAATTTGGCCCGGGTCGCCCGCTCCACGAGGAGGGCACCGCGGGGGGCGTGTTTTCGTTCCCGCCGCGCGAGCAGCCGATGCACGCCGTGCGACGGTCCTTGATTGCTGCCCTGGCCGGGCTTCAGCGTCGCAATGCGCTGCTGCCAGATGCCGGGCTGCGCGACCGCATCGCCTTGATCGGCTACGACGCCCCGCAAGCCGGTGGGGCGATGATCTTCCAGCCGTTGACCACGGAGTATCGCGCCGCCATGCTTGCGTGCCAGCGGCTCCAGGCGGGCAGCGACAAGACCTCGGGGGAAGAGGTAGAGGCGGGCCTTCGCTCCGCCCTGCAAGTGGCACGGAAATGGACCAGCGTCGATCGGCCGGCCAGCCATCGCGACCGCTGGATCGTGCTGATTCGCTCAGATGGCCATGCCGCCACGGTACCTGTATCCCGGTGGCACGAAGGAAAAGACGGTGTGGGCCAGGCCGACGGTATTACGTTTTCGCCAGACACCGGCGTGCCGACGCGACCTTGCCGCGAGGAGACCGCCAAGCTCATCGCGCGGTTGGTGCTGGAAGGCTATCGCGTACACACGGTTGCCGTGGGACCGAACGGGGTGGTCGCCATGCACGATGGCAGCGGAGGCACACGCTGCACGCTCCCCGCGCGTTCATCCCATGCCCTGGCACAGTGGCGATTTGCTGAAGTTAAACGCGAATTGACCGAACTCCTCTCTGGGCTGGCGTCTTCGGCCCGCGTTCGGCTCGTGCCCTAAAACTAGCTCGTCGTGCATCAGAACAGGTTTGGCTCGGGCGTCACCACGCGTTCGGTCCGGGCAATAGAACGGGTTCGGCCCGGGCGTTAAACACGTTCGGCGCGTACACCAAGTGGGGTTCGACGCCTCCTATAATCAGCCCTGCCCGAAATCGGGTTGGTGGCAGTGCATGCACCTGCTTACAATGATGGTAGCGTAGTGATGCTAGGGGGTAGGTTTGGACTGCTGGTTTGGACTATTCATTGGGCTATTCAACGGTTTGGGCTGTTCCAGAGGATTACCCCCGGGTTGGGAGGGAAGGGAGAAATGACGAACTCGAAAGGGCAGCCGCGCAAAACCCAGCGGATTGTGCGGCGACCGGCCACCGCGTTTGCGCACCTGCGGAAACGGATGGCCCAACGATCGCCCAAGGGGTTGAGTCGTCGCAGGCCGCCCAATCCATGAGGTCTTGGCGGTAGAGGAGGAAGGCGTCTTCATGGCGCCGCCGTCGATTACGGCAAGGACCTGGTTTCTGGGAAATGCAACATGGGTTACCGCACGCTCCGCGCCTGTGTCGAAGATCTGCTGGCCACGCGCCGCATGATTCAAATCGACGTTCCGATCGATCCGAATCTGGAGGCGGCGGAGATTCAACGGCGTGTGTTTCGGGCGGGCGGTCCCGCACTCTATTTCGCCTCGGTTCGTGGCTGCCGCTTTCCCATGGCCTGCAATTTGTTTGGCACCATGGATCGGGTTCGATACATTTTTCGCGATGCGCTGGACGGTTTGGCCCGGCTCGTTCAGTTTGGCGTCGATCCCTCCGACTGGCTGCGTCGGCCCCGATTGATGTTGAAGCTCCCTTGGTGGGCGCTGACCGCGCGGCCCAAGCCCGTCTCCTGGGGACCGGCCACGGCGTACGGGATATCCGTCTCGCAACTGCCGCATCTTCGCTCTTGGCCGAATGATGGTGGGGCCTACATCACGTTGCCGGTGGTGTACACGGAAGACCCGGCCCGGCCCGGCTTCTTCCATTCCAACCTGGGCATGTACCGCATCCAGCTCGACGGCGGGCAGTACGAGCCGGACCACCAGGTGGGAATGCATTATCAGATTCACCGCGGTATCGGCGTGCACCACGCCAAGGCCATCGAGCTGAAGCAGAAGCTCCGCGTGAACGTGTTCGTGGGAGGGGCGCCGGCCATGACGGTCGCCGCCGTCATGCCGCTCCCCGAGGGGATCAGCGAGTTGTTCTTCGCCGGGCTTTTGGGCCGCCATCGCATCCCCATGATCCGCAGAAAGGACAGCTTGCCGATCTACGCCGAGGCGGACTTCGTGCTGACCGGCTATATCGAACCCAAGCGATTGCTGCCGGAGGGACCGTTCGGCGATCACTTGGGCTACTACAGTTTGGCCCACGACTTTCCCATGATGCGCGTCGAGCATGTGTATCATCGACCGCGACCGATCTGGCCTTTTACCGTGGTCGGGCGGCCGCCTCAAGAGGACACGATGTTTGGTCGCCTGATTCACGAGATCGTGGGACCGATCCTTCCCAGGACGATACCTGGGATTCGGGCGGTGCATGCGGTGGATGCGGCGGGCGTGCACCCGCTGCTGCTGGCGATTGGCAGCGAACGGTACACCCCCTACGACGAACGGAAACGGCCCCAGGAGCTGCTCACGCTGGCCAACGCGCTGTTGGGGCAGGGGCAGCTTTCCCTGGCCAAGTATCTCTGGCTCGCCGCGGGCGAGGATGATCCCGAACTGGATGTCCACGATGTGGGCGACTTCTTCCGGCACATGTTGGAGCGCGTGGACTGGCACCGCGATCTGCATTTTCAGACGTGCACGACGGCCGACACGCTGGACTACACCGGTGGGGCGCTCAACACAGGCTCGAAACTGATCGTCGCCGCGGTCGGCACCCCGCGACGGACGCTCCCCGTGGCCCTGGATTCCCGCATCAAGATGCCCCGAGACTCGGGCTTTCGAGATCCGCGGGTGCTCTTGCCGGGGATTTTGGTCGTACAAGGTCCCCCGTTTCGGGCGGAGGAAAACGGAGAAGACAAGAGTATGGCCGCGTATTGCGCTGCCTACACCCGTCACGACGCCATCAACCTCTTTCCCCTCATCGTGGTGGCGGACGACGCGGACTTCACCGCTCGGAATCTTGACAATTTTTTGTGGACCACGTTCACCCGCAGCGATCCCGCCCGGGATGTGCATGGGATCGAGGCCTTCATCCATCGCAAGCACTGGGGTTGCCACGGCTCGTTGGTGATCGATGCCCGAGCCAAGCCGGAGCATCCGCCCCCGTTGATCGAGAATCCGGAGGTCTCGCGGCGGGTCGACGAGCTGGCGGCCCCCGGAAAACCGCTGCACGGGATCATCTGAAGGCCCATCTGCGGTCCCGGCGGCCGGGAGCGGCGATGCGCGTCGGGGATCGAAACCACGGCTCCCAGTGCGGTTGCAGGTAACCGTTCACGGAATATTCCGAGAACCATGCCGGGTTGACCACAACGTCCTGTAGTTCCCTTGAACAATCGGCCGCTGCGAGCAGGGCGTTTTTGCTACACGGTTCGTGAAAACGCCGCGTTCTCCGCATCATGCCACCCGTGAACGGTTACGGTCACAGGCGGAAATTGAACGTCCGCGCGACAATCCGCCACAGCCGTTCCGCGATGGTCAGCCAATTCGCGGGATCGGTGCGGACCTTGGCCCGACCGCGGAGACCAGCGAACAATCGTCCCGAAGTGTCATCGAGGGGGACGCGGGCCTGATAGGAAATGCTGATCGGCTTTTCCACGCCGGTCGTGGGGTCGGTTTTGGTGGCCAACTCGCCTCCTGCCTTGCCCGACAAACGAATCGAAGCGGCCTCGGTTTGCCGCTTCGCGACTTCGGCGATTTCGCCGTGGAACGTCTCCGCCGGCAGCTCATCGAGCTTGATTCTTACCGACAACCCAGGGCGGACGAAGTCCACGTCGGCTTGATCGACGACCAGAACGGCCTCCATGCGTTGCGGATCGCCGATCAGGCAGAACAGCTCGCCCGTCCGCAGATAGGCTCCCAGATTGCGCTTTTCCAAGGGCGTGGCCGACCATTCCGCGAGGTTCGTTTCGGGCGTCTCACGCTGGGCCTTCCAGGGGGGCGGGTAAACGACGCCGTCCGCGGCGGCGCGGAGTACCAGGCGCTCGCGATCGCGAAGTTTCTCGGCCAACTGGTTCTGGGCAGTTTGAGAGGCCTCGCGAAGCGTGGGGATCTCGGCCGCCGCCGCCGGATCGTCGAAACGGCGGCGCTCCAAACCCTGAAGGCGAACCTCGTACTGCTTGACGATGGTTTGGAGCCGGGCAATCTCGTATTCCAGGTCGCGATCGCTGAGGCGGGCTAGGACCTGGCCCGCCTTGACGCGTTCGCCGGGCCGCACCAGCACCGCGTCGATCCGCCCCGGGACCTCGACGTAAACCGGAACGGCGTCCCGTGGTTGGACCTCGCAGGTACACATCACATGGTACGGCAGGGGGACGAAAAAGAGGAAAGCCAAGATCGCCCCCAGCCCCGCCAAAGTCATGTACAGTCGCGGTTTTTTCACCTGACTCCACCTTCCCGGCACTCGGAGAAACCGGAATAACTGGTACAGGGGTTGGATCAACAGCCCATACAGCGAAGCCAAAGCGATGGCCTGCCCGATGATTTCCAGACGGTAAGGTTTGAAGATGCGATTCAGAAACAGGAGGATGGAGAGCACGACCACCCAGCGATAGATGACCGCCGCCACCGAATAGGTGATGAATAGGGCATGGTTGCGTTGCGGCAAAAAGGGATCGTCTGGTGATTCCAGACCGAGAAAGAGATTGGCCGTATGGCGGGAAAGGATCTGGGTGGCCTTCTGCCGGAGGTTGGGAATCTCCAAGATGTCGGAGAGTACGTAGTAGCCGTCGTAGCGGAGGAGCGGATTGCCATTGAAGATCACGGTACTTACCGAGCAGATGAACATGACGTTCAACGCCAGGTGATTGACCAGTCCCGGTTCGGTAAACCACCACAGGAAGGTAGCCAGCGCGGCGAGCGTCAGCTCGACGAAGATTCCCGCCGCCCCGATCAGTGCGCGGTGCCAGCGATTGGGGAGCATCCAGGAATCGGAGACATTGCAGTACAGGCAGGGGGTCAAAACGAGAAACATCACGCCCAGCTCGTGGCATTCGCCGCCGAAGTGCTTGCAGCTCACGCCGTGGCCGAATTCGTGGATGACTTTCGTCACGGCCAGCACGGCCGCCAACCAGAGGGCGTTGGTTGGAGTGAAAAACTGTTGAAAAGTGGGTAACCGCGAAAGAAATACGTTGAACTCGACCAAGACCAGGAGCAAGGCAGAGAGCCACAGGATTACGCACAGAGTAAACGTCACGGGGTGAAATACCCAGCGGACATACGGGTAAAGGGCGTTCAGGATACGCTCGGGGTCGATGCCCTTGAAACGGATCGCCAGAATATTGCTGACGGCTTGGATCAGTTCTTTTTTTCGCCGTTCGCGCCGCCGTTTGAGGAGGTGATAGCCTTGCTCCGGGACGTCGGCCACGACCAGCCCGCTGCGATGCAGCATCCCCAGGAATTGTTGCAATTCTTCCAGCGTGATCTTCTGTGGCGGGAATTCGGCCTCGAAACGTTCCTTGATGGCATCCAAGCTGGAGGTGCCGTCCAATTGATTGAGAAGGAAAAACTCCTCCTCGCGAAACCGGAAATAGTTCAGCCCGACGGGGTCCTTGATGACCCAGTAGTTCTCGCCCTCGTAGCGCTGCCGTTGCGCCACCAGGTCCTGGCGCTTGCGCAGGGATACGCGACGCGCCGAGCTGGAAACGAGGCTGTCGCTGAGGGTGACCATGGTGAGGACCGTCGAGACGCGAAGTTAGTACTGGACTTTTGCAAACCGTTCGTTCCCTCTCTGGGAGCGGGCGATAAACTGTGACTCTGGGGAATTCAGGAAAATAAGGTAGTCCGTTTTCGCTGTAAACTATGCTCCTTCTTTAACCTCATGAGGAGCGAGTGGAGCTTGTGGACCCAATTTGCAAAAGTCCAGGTAGTAACCGCTTCATGCCCCCATGCGGCAGGGCCTGGCCCGGGCTGGGGTCAAGGTTTTGGCTGAATGCTGAGCGTGCCGCTCAGTCCCGGCCGCAGCAGCCAGTGACCGCTCTTTTCGTCGCGGACGTTTTCCACCTCGGCCCAGACGGGAAACTCCATGCCCACATCGACCAGGGGACTGACGAACACGACCCGGCCTTGGAACGATCTCTCCACGCCGGGGGGCAGGCGCACGGAGAGGACGACCTTGGCACCATCCAACTGAGCTGCCGAGTATGTTTCGGCGCTGAGCATGGCCTCCACGCGGAGGCGATCCATGCGGACAATGCGAAAGACCGTGTCGCCCGGCTTGACCCATTCGCCCTGATGAAAAAACCGCTTTACCACCACGCCTTCGATGGGCGCCACGATGCGGTACATCTCCAGCTCTTGCTCCACGGCCTGCAACTCCGCGCGGCGGACGTTCACATTCAGGGAGGAGATTTCCTGGTCGTGCTGGGCCTGTTCGATGGCCAGGGCCGTCTTGCCGCGTTCCAATAACAGCCGCCGCAACTCGGCCTGCGGGACGGCACCCGTCGCCTGTTGATTGGCCTCCACGGCCTGTTGATATTCGGCGTCGGCCACCATGTTGGCCCACTTGGCGTATCGGACGTTGACGTCGTTGCCGGCCTCTTTCTCCGCGGATTGAAGCTGGTACATTTTGACGTCTTTGTTCCGCAAGATGAGGGCATCGTCGATCTTGCCCAGCGGGTCTCCCACCTTGACCGCCTGGCCCTCCACGACGTTGATCTCGACGAGTTGGCCAGCGGAGCGGGCCGGTACTTGGCTTTCATCGATCAGCGAGACGGGACAACCTTGGACCACGATGGCCGCGTCCCGCTCTCCAGCTTCGGTTTCCGGCCCGAATGCGGTGAGGGCGATACTCAGGGCGATCAGCACCGTTTGCATGGCTTGGCTTCGATCCTCTTGTGTGTCGCTCGGTATCTGCATACCGATTGGTATCTATGTCCCGACTGGTTTTTTGCGTGCCGATTGGTATCTGCGTGCTGATTGGTATCTTTGTGTTGATCGGTCTCTGAATGGAGATCGGTGTCTGTGTGTCGATCGACTCTTACATGTCGATTGGCGTCTGCGTATCGATCAATGGCTGCGTATCGTCGGCGTCTGTGTATCGAGCGGCGTCGTTGGGCAAGGGGTTGCATAACGGCGGATTCCCGCAAGGTTCTCAAGGGCATGGCCGCGCCCCGGCCGCGATCCACCCTACCGCATGGTGATAATTCGTCCTACCATAGGATGACAATTCGCCGTACTACGGGCTGACGATTCGCCGTACCACAGGGTGACGACCCGATCTACCACAGGGTGAACAGCACCCGCGTGCGGATGAAGGCCACCAAATCCCGGAACCACACGTATCCCACGGGCCGCGTGCCGCACAGCACCTTGCCGCTGACGCCGGCACCGGGCCGCAATTGTTCAGGCGTAAAATCGTTTTTGTCCACGCCGACCTTGATGAGGACGACGTTGCCTTCCTCTCCCAAAACTTCCGCCGAGATATAGACCTCCTTGATCTTTCCACGGCGGACCCGGCCCGGGTCCGTGGCCAGGACGTATTCCACCGCCAGGTCTTGATTGGGGTCTTTCTGGCGGAGGGCCTGCCGGGCCAGGGCGATTTCCCCCATCCGGTCCTCCGGCATGTGCATTTCCAGCTCCCAATCGCCGCTGGTATCCGCCACGCGAAGGAGTACCTGGCCGCGATTGACCGGCCGGTTGATGAGGCGGTTGTATACGTCCCACGTCACCACCTCACCATCGCGGGGGCTGATTACGGTTAGTTCCTTGGCCTTCTCTTGCAAGACGGCCTTTTGCGCCCGCAGGCTGATCTGCTTGGCCTCCAATTCCGCCCGCTCTCCCGACAGCCGATTGCGGTCCTGCGTGGTGAGCAAGCGATTCTCGGCCAGCTCCTTGAGAATGGTGGCGATCTGCTTTTGATTGGCGGCGAGCTGACCGTCGATCTCCAGCATCGACTGCTTCAATTCCGAGTTCCGCAGCCGCACCAGTTCCTGGCCCTTTTGGACCCGCAGCCCGTGCCGCACGAATACCTCTTCGACCACCCCGTCGATCCCAGCGAAGACGTCGCTTCGCTCGGCCGGTTCCAAGGTACCACGGGCGTGCAGTTTGAAGGGCCACGGGAAGAAGGCCAAAAAAGCCGCCAGGGCGACGGTCGCGGCTGCAACCAGCGCCGCCTTGGGCAGCATACGTGCCTGGGCCAGGGTCCGCGACTTGCCGATGCTCCGCCAAAGCGGCATCAGAAAGACTTCGTTGTGCTCTACCGCATTAGCCAGGGCCAGCGAGGCGTGCGTGGCCACCACATCCACCCGGCGACGGAGTTGCGGCGTGATGCGGCTGTCTTCGATCTGTTCCACGACGAGCGCGCCGACCGGCGGCATGGGGTCCTTGGGACGGTCCGCCTCTGCCTCATCGTCCGGCGGCGGCATGGGCCGACTGAGCGGCAAGACGATCACCGTCTTGGACTGGGATTCGTCCACGTATTCCTGAACCGCGTCCTCGATTTGGGGTGCCTGGTTCGAGGTGTCCCCGCAATACCAGACCGGTTCGCGGCCCCTGGCCACTACCCGACATAACCGATTCAACAGTCGCACGGTGTTCGACCGCTTATTGACCACATCCTGGCCGCTGATGGCCTCGATCACGCAATCCGTGCCTCGGCGGACCGCCACGCTGACGCGGTCGCACTCGATGAGGCGGCGGGCTTCGTTGGCCAAGACGTAGGCCGTCTCCCGAGGCTCCAGGCCCGCGTGAATCAGCCGCGTGAACTCCTCCAGTTTCGACCATAGCGCCTGGCGATCGGAAAGGCTGCGGAGTTGCCGGGACTTGAAATAGTCGCCCGCCAACTCGCACATCTGGGACACGAAACGGAGGTAGCCCTTCTGCGCAGGGGCCGGGGCATCCGGACGCTGGAAGACCTCCACCAGGCCGACCGTCTCCGACTCGGTTCGCACCGGTCCCAAAACCAGGAGAAAGTCGGTGGGGTTGGCCTCCCCGTTGGTTTCGCCCGTACCGCTCCGCGGAACGACGAGCGTCGGTTCACCGCTGGTCAGGACCTTTTGCAAGAGTCGCGCGTGCCTCTGCTGCGATTCCTCGCTCTCTGTCAGCCGCGTATCCTGGAGATTCATTTGATAGGCGAGTACCAGGCGGTTTTGGCCCTCGGAAAGCCAAAAGACGCCGCCCACCGCAGCAAGCGCGGAGACCACGCGGGGGAGAAATTCGGCTGAATACTCCTCCGGACTCAGGTCGGAGCGCGACAATTGCGTAATCTCATTGACCAAGGTGCGGATGTGCATCCGCGTCTGCTCAATGAGTTGAGGATCCAACGATTGTTCGCTACTCATGACCGATTGATCGCCACTTCCCATCCCGTGGTTAGCTTCGCCAAATCATGCCTCCAGACCGAGTTGCCAGGCTCGGCGGAGGGTTTACTGTATTCTAGCAGTTAACTTTCGGCTCTTGGGAGGATCGATTTGCCTGTCCGGTTTTTTTCTCTGACTTGGAGGCAGAGGAGAACGATTGCTGGCGATTATAGCGAGCAGGCCGAGCTTGCCGATCGCGCGGATTTCGCTGGTAATCCTGGTGGTGATCCCGCCGCAGGAGAGGCTGCGACGAGGTGCCCGTTTCGATGCGGTCGCCCCTTCCGTGGTTGCTTGCCGAACGACGGAGAGGAAAGGCGGAATCAGGAGCGGGCTGCCTCGCCCGGCCCGAGGGGAGGGCTGCGTCTTCCCGGCATGTCGAGAGTTGAGTTCCGCGTCGGTCTGTGGTCCATCCCCATTCGCCGGTCAAAACGCCAGCCCACCACTGAAAAATAGGGCGGTACTGGGTTTGACCTGGTCGGTGAGTCCCGCCTCGTACACCAATTCTCGGGAAAAACTAATGCCCAATTCGGCATATCCGCGGAAACCCCGCAGCCGGTAAGACTCCAGACCCGTCGCCAGGCGAACATCGTTGTAATCGACCTGCTCCCCTGCCCCGGCGTTGATGCCGCTGGTCCGCTTGATGGTCCACGACCCGCCTCCGTAGTCACCGCGCACATACCACCACCAGTCGGCCGCGGAGGCCTGCGGAATCCGCATCGCAAATCTGGGGTTGGGGAAAAGGATCGATATCTCCATAGACGGATCGTTTGGATTATCGACCCAGATGGCGCCGCCGGTGGGCAACGTCTTGACGCGCACGCGGTCCAGATACATCACACCGCCTTTGAGCTTCCAGTTGGGCGATAGCGCGAGAGTCAAGAGGCCACGGCCCTGAAACCGCAGACTACCGCTGGTGACTTTGCGGAAGTCGCTGTACACACCAATGCGGAAGTCCAATTCTCCGCCCAAGGTGGGCGTAATGCTTGGCTCCCAGGCGGCGTCGAGATAGGCATCGTACGTGGTGGGGGGCATGTCCGCCGAGGCTGGATCCAGGGTGGAAACAGGCCCGCTCCACCAGTGAAAGGCGAAACCCGGCGTCACGCGGAGGGGCGGGCCATCCGTCCGCAAAAACGGAAAGGCGAATGTCGCGAACAATTCCACGTCGTCGATGCCCAGGTGCGAGCTGTCGGGAATCAAGGTGCACCGCATCCCCACGGCCTCGCGGAACTTGATGGCGGAGTTGATGAAGTCGTTCGTCTGCAAGCCGGGGAAAATGGCGCCCTGGGGAAACACGGAGGCCGGCCCCGTCCCCGGCGTCGCGTAGGGGTCCCAGCTTGGCGGGGGGACCCCGGTCGCGGCATACGGCGCACCTGGCCCCGGGGCGACTGTCGGACCACCTGGCGCATAGTAGGGCACCGAACTGGGGGGATAGCTGGGCGGGGGGATCGCCGTGGTCCCTGCCCCCGGGGAGGCACCCGGGGCGGGCGTAGGCGGGGGACTGTCCCATGGCGACGGGATGGTCGCCGTCCCCCCCGCAGGACTGGAGGGTCCCGCCGCGGTCCCCGGTGTGGAATACGTCGGCACAGGGTAGTTGCCGGGTGCCGCTGCACCGGACGTGCCTGTACTACTTGGTGCGATACCACCAGGGGGGACCGTTCCAGCATAGCTGGGAGCCAGGGGGGCTGTCCCTGCCGTCGGTGGTGTCCGTTCATAGACCGACCCACTGCCTCCGGTAGTGTCGCTGCTATCCTGGGAGCTGCTATATGCGGCGGAGGGAAATCGGACCCGTTGGGCATTCGACTCGCCGAAT
Organism: Blastopirellula marina; assembly: GCA_020721965.1. GTDB lineage: Bacteria > Planctomycetota > Planctomycetia > Pirellulales > Thermoguttaceae > Thermogutta. The sequence goes on from DYLS01000025.1 coordinate 13,899, forward strand.
CCGAGCGTCAATAGGACTACGGCCGCCGTGGCTGGACATAGCAACGGACTGACGCGAGAATGGCAGCAAGTCGGTTCAAAACGCATGGCTCAGGCCTTCGCTGGCGTCAGCTTCGTTCGCTTCCCAAATCCGCGGCCTGCTCTGCCGCAGGCATCCCCACCCCGGCCGTATTCCTGGTTCCACATCCACCCCAGTAGTCTATTTGGCTCCTGCTTACGGGACGCTGCGGTTCGCCAACCCTGAACGGGCAGCATGGCAGGGGTCGGGAATCGGGGCCCGGGGGTCCCATCGGACGCCGCGTGGTATCACAATTACGGCTGGGCTTTTGCAAACTGCCCATCCCCCTCTGAGAGAGGGCTGCAAACCGGATGGCTGGCTGGATGGCTGGGAAATCACGGAAAACTAGGAAATCTGTTTTTATGGGAAACTACCTTCCCAGCTACCATCTCCTGAGGGCAGAGGGGAGTTTGTGAGCACTCGTTGCAAGAGTCCAGTTACGGGACAGAATGGAGTAACAAAGGAAGGCGGGGACGTCAAGGGAGAATGGCGAGGGGGAACATGCGAACGGGAAATTTTTTGGATGTCGGCCGACTTGTGGAGGCGTCGCTGGTAGCGTCGGCCGAGCATTTCCAGGAGCTGACCTCGACGAACGACGTGGCCAAAGGGCTGGCCCGGCAGCCCGACTTGCCCCTGCCCTATCTCGTCGTCGCGGAACACCAAACGGCGGGGCGTGGTCGGGGCACGCATCGTTGGTGGACCGGTTCCGGCAGCCTGGCTTTTTCGGTGATCCTGAATGCCGGGGGGGGCACCGACGCGGATAACGCGGAGAATAGAGGGGGCCATGCGATCAGTTCCCGGACAAGTCGGGGCGTCTGCCACGGTCACCACGCGTCAGGCCCATCGGAGCCTTCGGAGGGCCACGCCGCGGAGATTCCTCTATCCAGTCCCGTGGTCTCCGCACTGGCGGCAGGTCTTGCGGTGCATGATGCCGTCCGCCCTTTCGTGCCTCTCACATTCCCGCTGGGCCTGCACTGGCCCAACGATGTGTACGTAGGCGAACGGAAGCTCAGCGGTACGTTGGTCGAAACTGCGAATGGGCGTAGCGTGGTGGGAATCGGCGTGAACGTCAATAATCGCTCGGCGGACGGCCCGGCCGAGTTGCGCGACCGGGTAATCTCGATCATCGATCTGGTCGGCGTACCGGTGGACCGGGGAGATGTTTTGGAGGCGATTCTGCGCAACCTGTGGCAGCTCTTGCGGCATCCCATCTCGCACGTCGCGAGCCGGGCCGATGCCCTGTGCCTTCAAAAAGGGCGGGAGCTGGAGGTTGATACAGGCTCCGGCGTGATCTCCGGGGTCTGCCGCGGCATCGACGCCCTGGGGCGGCTCGAGTTGGAGAGGCGTGGCCAGACCTTTCGCTGCGTATCGGGGACGGTGCGGCGACGCACCCCGGCGTAGGCATCTGATACTCCAGCGTAAAGTCCGCCCATTTCATCGCTAAGTCCGCCCCTAAGTCCGCCTGATTGCATGATGGCATGATGTGCCCGGCATGGATTGCGAGGCGTCATGTCCCATCACCACAAGATGTCGAGCCAAGCCATCAACCTTACGCTGTGGCACTCCATCAACCTTGCGCTGTAGCACTACAAAGGTGTAACGTCATCCCCGGCGGAAGGAGGAGCCCCCAATGTGCAGCACGCAATATGAAGCACGCGTTGTGAGGCACGCATTACGGGGCACGCGTTATGGAGCACGCATCATGCCGTTGCCGATTGCTGTTGTTGGGCAAGCCGCCGCTCGTACAGTTCCCGAAGCCGTTTCTTTTCTTCTTTGGTGAGCTTCCGGCTGATCCCCACTGGCGACGGCTCGGGGCCGCCGTTTTGGGGCGAGCCTGAGTTGCCGGATGTCGGGCCGAGATGGCCGGTGGCCTGCGGAGGAGCCGGCGACGGATTCGGTGATATGGTCGCTCCGATGGCAGCGGCGGGGAATTGCGGGCCTGCTATCTGCTGGTAGGCGGGGCTTGGCTGATTGCCCAGACCCGGTTGAGCGCGCCCAGCCCAACCTTGTACCGACATGCCGCCCGCAAATCGGGTGGAGACACTCTCGGAGGTAGTCGTCGTGTTGGCGTCGGCGGGTTGAGAAGCGCCGGGCATGGATGATGGTCCCAGTGTTGCATAGTTGCGGGCCGTCGGGCTGGGGCCGAGGGCGGGATGCGAGGCCGACGGCGGCTGTGGTGTGCCATCAGCTCGCCCAGCATTCCAGCCGTAACGGACGGCCTCGTCGCGCGGCGTCCCCCAGGGTGCTGGCGACGACGGCACGGAGGGAGTCGCATTTTGCATCTGAGCCGCTGCCCGCTGCGTTTCAGCGTAGGCCATGCCCGCCAAAAAGGCGTTGACGCTCGTCGCGGCGTCCGAGGTCGGCATCGGCGTTGCGCTCGGGGCGGCGAGGGTTGCCGCCGGCGGAGTCAGCGTGCCAACAGCCTGCGGTAAATCCAGGTCCGATCGCCTGGCTCGCACGGAGGAGCTGCTGCGCCGTCGAATGATCCGTCTCGCGGCACTTACGACACGCCCGCGGCCTCGGATATGGGGCGGATGGATGATTAAGAAGTCGCCGTTCTCCAAGGCGGCGTCGAGGTCGTCGGAAAACCCTTGCGCCTCCGCAGGTTCGCCGCTTGGCGCCGTGGTCTGACTGCGACGCCAAACTAGCTCTCGGAACGTGGCCAGGGGGGCCTCAGGGTCAGGAGGCTCGTCTCTGCCGTCACCCATCATCAACGCCTGCAATAGTCGCCGGGTGTGACAGCTCATTGCCGTCAGCACAAGCCAATGTCCAGCCAGCTCCGGCACCTCTTCCCAAAGCACGCGGTCGGAAACGACGGGGAGCGGAATCCGCGGGAACAACTGCACCCATGCGGACAACGCATAGGCCGCGGCCGCCGAGAGGAACAGCAGGATCGCCAGGGCCGAACGTCGCCGCGCCATGGCCGGAACGGCGCGGATGCCGAAGGCCAGAAATGCAAGGCCGTACAGGAGCATCCAAGAGAGTTGAGCGGGCATGTCGGGCCAGAGATTGGTCCGGCCAACGACGAAATCGGAAAGGATGGGGTGGAGACCCACCGATTCATCCAATCCCATCACGGGCCAAAGGATCGCGCCCAGCAGCCACGCCCGCGGAGGCGACGTATCCTCGCCTTCATCGATGTTCTCTAGCCACCAAGCAATGAGGGAACAAAGCCCTGCGGCGGTCAGCACCAGTGTGGCGAACCAACTTGCCACGTTGCCCGGACCGTCCAGCCCGAAGGCGGATAGCGGTCGGTCCGTCCAAGAGGGGTTCGTGGTCCCCAAGCCGAGAAACAGCCCGATCAGGACGGAAATGGCGGCCACGCCGGTCACGAGCATTCCGATGGGCTGTCCCCGTGAGGGAAACAGATCGAGCGCCCAGGGGAGTTGATCGAGGAGCATCCAGCGTCGGAGTTCTTGGTGCGAAATGGGCACCGCCGGGGGATCGGTGGGATCACCTCGGCCGCCGGAGGCCGGATGGGAGCCGGGACCCCGCGGCTGCATGTCGCCCGCCTGAAAAGAATGCGAAGACCCCATAAACAAGGCCAAGTGCGGTCGTGGTCCGTTCGATTTGGGCACCCTGACGCAACGACGAGCGGCTGCCACAGTCTGAGCACTACGCCGCAAAGTTCGCCGGAATGGCTGATGGCCCCAGCGTATGCTGTGAGGCACTACGTTCCATTACCCCAACCACCACAAGACGCTGTGGGACACTACGTTCCATCACCACAAGCTGTTGAGCCAAGCAAACAACCCTACCCTGTAGCGTTAACTGACGAATGCGGCAGACGCGGTCGCGATATCCCCCTATTCGCTCATCGGCTAGAGCGACCTTCTCGCGTCGATGAACTCTCTGGAGGCTTGTCAGTTTGCCTATTTTGTCACGGTGCGGCCGCCACTATCGCGGTGGGGCTCTTCTGGAGCGGCGGGTTCTCCGCACGAATGTCGGTCTGTGGGAGGAATTTCAGGGAAATCCGGAACGACTGGGATATGCAATTCAGATAACGCTTGAATGCCAAGCGATTAAGATTTCAGTCAAAATCTGTGCGCAAAAAGATTGCATATCTCCAGCGCATGCTTATAACAATTCGGACGAGGGATCAGACATCGTATCTCCGTGAATCGCTTATCCGTTTGTAGAAAGGAGGCGAAAAAAGGTCGGCCTCGGGTGTGTGGGGTTTCTTCTCGGCGTGCTGCTGCCACCTACGATGGCAGCGGGTCCAAGGTCAGCCGCGGCGGGATTGCGGATGTGTTCTTTTCTTTTTCTGGGGAGTCTGTGCCATGGTTACACGATTTGCTGAAACGATGCGGCATCGACGCACGGCTAGTGGTTTCACACTGGTGGAATTGTTGGTGGTCATTGCGATCATCGGCATCTTGATCGCCTTGTTGTTGCCGGCGGTGCAGGCCGCCCGGGAAGCCGCGCGGCGGTCGCAGTGCACCAACAACCTCAAACAGTTGGGGCTGGCGCTGCAAAACTATCACGACGTAATCAAGGTGTTTCCCCCTCGGAAAGGTGGGAGCAACGGGTGCTCAGCCAACGCTTGGTGTTCGAATCGCGGTCGCAAGAGCGGGTTCATCCCGATCCTACCTTACATTGAGCAAAATCCCCTTTACGAACGGATTCGCGCGGGGGATCCAACTGGAGCCACGTCCGGGGGAAACGTGGTCCCGCCCGATGGTCCTGCTGGTTGGCAGGCCTGGAGTGTCTGGAATGATGCCCCGGACGCCTTGCTGTGCCCTTCCGACAACGGCTATCCCGACAAGCGGGGTCGCTACAACTCGTACGCTTTTTGCATTGGAGACCAAGTTGAAAGCATCCGCGACTCGTAGGATGTTCGCGGTATGTTTGGCAGTCAAAAAACGTATTCCATTGCCGAAGTCACCGACGGTACCAGTAATACCATCGCCATGAGCGAGCGGCTGTGCGAGCAACGAAGCCCGCGAGGGAGCCCCGGGCCGGCCACTGTCGGTGCCCGGCAAGTGGAGCACGTGATGGCGGTGGCCATTGGGGTCGGGGGATTGCGTACAGCTCCGAATGTGTGCCGGACCACGACGGATGGCAAGTATTACGTGGCGGGAACGCCCGTGCAAGGTCGCTGGGGGATAGTCTGGACGGATGGCCAGCCTATGTATGTGGGTATAAACACCGTTCTACCGCCCAATGCTCCGGCCTGTTCGGAAGACAGTAGTAATTATGGCGACCAGGTTCATCTAGTCCTGCCGCCCAACAGCCGTCATCCTGGCGGCGTCAACTGCGTGTTCGTCGATGGTTCCGTGCGGTTCATCAGTGAGACGATCGAGACGGGCAATTTGGCGGCGGGGGTGACCCAGACTCGTAACGGTCCTAGCCTGTACGGGGTTTGGGGGGCGCTAGGCTCCAAGGACGGCGGCGAAACGGTCTCCACGCCGTGAAATGAGGGTACGGCACTCGTCGTCCCGGCAGCGATAAGCAGCGGGCGATTTGCTGGAGGGGACAGGCCCGGTGGCTGTCCCCTTTTTCGTTTGCCCTGCCGATGCCCTGCAAATGCAGATCCCCTGCCTTTGGCAGCCCGGCCTTGGGCTAGACAACGGGCCCTGGCCTAGACAACTGATCCGGTAGTGACGGCCAACTTTACGCCCGCGGAGGCACCGCCTATCTGTCGCCGATTACCGCAGGGCCACCGGGATACGGTCGATCTTGGCGGCGAGAATGAAGTCGTTCTCGGATAACCCGCCCACGGCGTGCGTCCACAGGACGATCGTCACGCGACAATAGGCCTCGAGGTGCAGGTCGGGATGGTGACCTTCAGTCTCGGCCAGCTCCGCCACGGCCTGGAAAAAGCGTATTCCCTCGGCAAAGTCGCGGACGAGCCATGTTTTTCGGATGGCGCGGCCGTCATCCGTGAGGGACCAATCACTCAGCTCCTTGAATGCCCGCTCGGCTTCCTCGCGGTCCAAGGCGGGGATGCCGCCCTCGCATGGCCGACACTTCTTTTGATGCAGTTGCGGCTTCTCGGTCTGCATGGTCGTCTCCTAACGTGACGGGGCGGGAAAGGTTGCGCACGGATGGGTGGGCTTGCCCGCCTATCCGCCTGCCTAGGAATGATATGCAAGACCGCTTCTCCTGGCCAATCGCGCGCTGAATCGGAGGAGCAATCGCGAGCTAGGCTGAACGAGAGAGGAGGATCGCGAAACCGCATGCCGCAATACCGCGCGCCGTAACGTGGCCCAACTGCGTCATGCACTGATGTAAAACCACTAATTCCATTGCCCAAATATCCCAATCGCAATCCGCGCATTCGCTACTGTAATCGGCTTGGGGTAAGACGCTTCCCGCCGTGGCCGATCTCCTTGGATGAATCGCCGATGACCGGAGCCGCTCGGGACGCAGAGACTGTTAATGGCGGCGTCATGTGGCCAGCCCGGCAGCCCAGCGTGGTTCCTCTCTGTTGGACGGATGTGCCTTTAGCCGCGTGGTTGGCCCAAGATCGAGTGGATTGCGCATAATCGGGCCAGCCCGGCCCCCGACCCGCGGAAAAACCTTCGGAAATTCACTTTCGGCGGCCGGTTTCAAGCTAGACTTGTTAATGCCATGACGAAACAGCAAGAGAATAACCATGCCGTGCTGCCGGGGTTGAGCCTGCTCTTCGTGGATGGGCGAGCTTTGTTTTGCGAGGGGATGCAGGTTCTGTTCTCGGGTCGGCCGGGGATCGTGGATGTCCAGATCGCCGTCAGCGTGGGTCAATCGCAGACCCTTGTGGGGCGCTACCCGGTGGACGTGGTTGTGCTGGCTCCCCGCCTGCCCGATGGCACCGTCTTCGATGTACCCAGGCGGCTGCGGCAGTCGCAACCCAGCACCAAGATCCTGCTCCTGGATGACCGATTTCATCTGGTGCACCTGAGGGCGTGCGTGCAACTCTATTTGGCCGGCTACTGGACGAAAGAGGTGGCCAGCGAAGAGTTGGAAAGGGCCATTCATCAGGTTCACGCCGGGGATCGGTCGTTTTGCCCGCAGGCTCTCCCGCTGGTAAAACGCTGGTCGGGCGAGTCCGCCTATTTTCTGCGCGATCTGGAGGGGCCTTGGAGTCGCATCACGATGCGCGAATTGGAGGTGCTGACCCTGATTGCCGCCGGCAAGACGATCCAGGAGTGCGCGGAAATCCTGCATCTTTCGCCCCACACCGTGGACAACCATAAAAACCGCATGATGCAAAAGCTGGGCGTCCGCAAGATTGCTGAGCTGACAGTCATGGCCTACCGCCACGGACTGGTGGACTGAAGGCCTGGCCTCGGCATTGCGAGCGAACGGCCACGCTGGCTCAGGTCCCTCTTGCGATCCCCATCCAGGCCGGTCAGATGACGGGATCCCCGCACGGGCGAGTCCCAGGGCGCCGAAAGCATCCCGCACTTTCCTGCTCGCCTGTTCTTGAAAGGTTGCGACCCAATTTTCGCCTGCTCCCGGCGGAAAATCTTGGGCAAACCCACTCTTGCCCCCGGTTGGCCGAGCTGCCGCGATAGTGGCGCTCCGCCATGTGGCGGTTTTACCTTCCTCCGAAGCGGATGCTCTCTCCACCGAACTGGATGCTCTCTCCACCGAAGCGGATGTACTCCCGAGCAAAAAGGTGACCGTGGACTCCTAAACGTAGCAAAGATAACAAGCTACACTTTTGTGTTCAGGGAAAGTGTGCTCGATGCGGAGCCGTTGGCTCGACGCGCGGGGTGACGCATGGAGCTACGTCAACCGTTGTCGACCGATGTTGATGGGAATGACAACCGAAGATGAAAAACCGGGAGGGTGGAGGCCGCGCCGCATAATGATCCGCGACGGGTTTTGGCACTGCCTTTAGGGTGACAACTTCCGCCGAAAGGGGGGGATTCGTGAATATCTTGCTAGCTAGTAGTGAAGCCGTCCCTTTTGCAAAGACCGGGGGGTTGGCCGATGTTTGCGGTACCCTGCCGCATGCTCTCGCGGAGCTGGGGCATCGCGTCGGCGTTATCATCCCTGCGTATCGGGCGATTTGGTGCTTGGGCAAGCCGATTCGCCCTTTAGGCCTGGAATTCATCGTCCCGGTGGGCAGCAAGATGGTCTCCGGCCAGTTGCTGGAGTGCCCTGGCGACGTGCCGGGCGTGACCTACTACTTTGTTCGGCAAGATTATTATTACGATCGGGACGAGCTTTACACCGTGCACGGCCAAGATTACGCCGATAACTGCGAGCGGTTCGTATTTTTCTGCCGAGCGGTGATGGAGGCGGTCCGGCTCTTGGACTTCCGGCCGGATGTCCTGCACGCGAACGACTGGCAGACCGGCTTGGTGCCCGTCTATCGCCGCACGCTTTACGCCCATGCCCCCGAGTTCCAGCGCACGGCCTGCGTGATTACCGTGCACAACATGGCGTTCCAAGGCGATTTCTGGCATTGGGATATGCTCCTCACGGGCCTGGATTGGAGCTACTTCAATTGGCAGCAGATGGAGTTCTACGGCAAACTGAATTTCCTCAAATGCGGCTTCGTGTTTGCGGACGCCATCAACACGGTCAGCCCGCGGTATGCCCAGGAGATTCAGACTCCGCAATTCGGTTGCGGTTTGGACGGCGTGCTCCGATCGCGGAGCGACGTTTTGCGGGGCATTCTCAACGGCGTGGACTACAATGTCTGGAATCCCGCTACCGATACGTCCATTGCGCGGAACTATGATGAGGGGTCCGTCCGCGAGGGCAAGGCCGAGTGCAAACGGGCCTTGCAGGCCGAAGCCGGCTTGCCAGTGGAGGATCGAACGCCCTTGGTCGGGATCGTCTCGCGATTGACTTACCAAAAGGGTTCCGATCTCATCGTCAGCGTCCTTCCGCAGTGGCTGACCCGCGAGAACGTTCAATGGGTGATCTTGGGGCGAGGCGATCCCACGATGGAGCAACAACTGCTGGAGCTGGCTCAGGCCTATCCGCAACGGTTGTGCGTGCGGCTGGACCACTCCGAGGCATTGGCCCGGCGAATTCAAGCCGGAGCCGATCTGTTCCTCATGCCGAGCCGGTTTGAACCTTGCGGTTTGACCCAGCTTCAGGCCCTGAAGTACGGCACCGTGCCGGTCGTGCGCGAGGTCGGCGGACTTGCCGATACGATAACCGACTTCAGTCCCGAGAGCCTGGCGGATGGTTCCGCCAACGGCTTCCGTTTCGCAGGCGAGGATGGCGAGTCCCTGTCGGCGGCTCTACGGCGTGCCTGCGAAATCTATCGCGATGCCGATACGTGGTATCGGTTGGTTCGCAATGGGATGACGCAGGATTGGTCGTGGCGCCGCACCGCCCCGCAGTACGAGGCCCTGTATCGGGAAACGCTAGCCCGGCTGTACCCGGATGCAGTGCGGCCATGACGGTTGCAGGGCCGATCACACCGATCACACCGATCGTATCGAGGACGCCGATCGCACCGACGAGAGCGGTGGACGCCGGCGCGTTGCCCAGACGACTGGATGGATACGGTTTTCCGGTGAGGCCCTTCCTCAGCCACGCGGGACCGCAATCCGAGCCTGGCGCGGCAGCATACCGCACCGGACGTGCAATCGGCTGGCTCCATCGAGATCATCCGTCGATGTTCGGCACCTGGGGGACCTCGAGGTTGATTTCCGGACCTGCGGGGTTCCCCTCGTGATCGGTCGCGGGAATCCTTGGCCCGGGGACTTCGTCGCGGTCCGGCACTGCCTCTCCCCCACCGTCAGGCGTCCACTTCGGGGCGTCCATTTCGCTGCTGCCCGTGTCGGCAACATCCAGCATCTGCCGGGTCCCATCCGGGTAGGTAACCGTGAGTTCCGTCAGCCCCCACTTTCCGTCGATCATCCTGGCAACCACGCTGACCGTGGCCTCGCCTTTGGGACCCTGGACTGGGAAGGTGTAATTGGCGCTGCCGGAGTCGTTTTCAAATCGCAGGCTTCCCGCGGGAATCCAATAGATTTCCTCGATTGGCTGGCCCAGTTGCTGAACGACCTGGGGATCGGTCTGCACCTTTTTCAGGGCCATTTTGTAGGGCGCGGAACGCTCGAAAAAGTAGATCGACACGAAGACCACACCAGCGCACAGGAGGATCACCGAAATGATGAGGCAACCAATCCCGGAAAGGAAGGCCATGATGCCACCACAACCGGGGGCACGGAACGGAATAGGGAGCGAAAGGCCCGGGGTGTAATCGTCGTCACGGTTCCAAGTATCGTCAGAACTCATCCGCCAAGCTCCTCGTGTGAGAGATTGCACCTGGCCATGAAGCGGCGGCCTTCCCTTTCAGTAATCACCCCACAGCCTAGCAATTCCACGCGTTTTTCACAAGCCAAAATGGCGAGCCGCTTGGGCGGAGCTTTTATCGGCGACTAGCACCGCGGACAGATCGACGAGACCAAGGGCATGGACGAAAAATAGGGCGCCGTTCACGGCCTGCGACCGCAAAAGGCTACGATTCGCATTGGGCATCTATTGGAACCTCTGACTGGACTTTTGCAACTTAGGGTCATGAGCTTCCCTCTTTCCTCGGGAGATCGCACGGCGAAGGAAGTTTCCCACGATAGCAGTTTTCCTCATTTCTCTGCACTGCCCAGCACACCAGTTTTTCGTCCTCTCTCAGAGGGAAACGATCTGTTTGCAAAAGTCCACCTCGGAATATCTCTCGTTGTTTCACAAAATCTTTTCCGTTCTAGCTCAGCCGTGAATGGTTACGTTGATTTGAAAGGCCGAAGGTCGGTACACTGGTGGGACGCTGTGTGTGAAAAGCCGCCTGGGAAGAGCCGTGTGAGAATAATGTTTAACGACGGGTGGGGCCGTCGGAGTGCCTTTACCTCGAAAAAAGAGGCCTTGCCATGAATGGGGGGGACTTTGATGTGGATGGCCTGGCGGAATACTTGCACTTAACCCCGCAACAGGTGTTGCGCCTGGCCGATCGCGGGAAGATTCCAGCGCGAAAAGTCGCTGGTCAATGGCGGTTTTCCCCGGCCGAAATCCACCTTTGGCTGGAGCACAGGATTGGACTCTTGACCGATGACGAGGAACTGGTCGCGATGGAATCGCAGTTGCGCGATCATCGTGCCAGCGCCCAGGTGGTACGGATCGCAGAGTTGATGCCAGTTGAAGCGATTCAGGTCCCCTTGGCCGCGCGAACCCGCAATTCGGTAGTGCGGGCGATGATCGAGCTGGCCTCGCAGACCGGCTGGCTTTGGGACCCGGAGACCTTGCGGGAGGCCGTCCTGGCCCGCGAGGAAATGCATCCCACGGCCTTGGAAAACGGCGTCGCACTGCTTCACCCACGCCGTCCGATGCCCAGCATCTTGGGGCAGGCATTCATCGCCTTCGGACGGACTGCAAGCGGGATTCCCTTCGGCAGCGAGAGCGGAACGCTCACGGACTGCTTTTTCCTGATCTGCTCGATCGACGAACGAAGCCATCTTCGTATCCTGGCCCGGCTGAGCCGCATATTGGGCGTCCCTCAATTTCTCCCCCGTTTACGCGAACTGGAGCAACCGAAGGATATCCGCAGTTGGGTCGCCGAGACGGAAAGTTGCCTGAACTCGTGAGAAACCAGCGACGGCGAGGGGGCGCGGTCCGTTGACCCCCCCGGTAGGGACGATGGCACGCGTCCATCAGCCGCAGCGTCCCGCCCGGGCGACTTGTCCCGCAATCGCGCCTTGTCCTGCAATCGCGCCTTGTCCCGCCAGGGCGTCTTCTCCTGCCGGGACGCCTTGTCTCCCCGGGGCGTGTTGTTCCTCCAGGGCGTGTTGTTCCTCCAGGGCGTCTTATACTGCAAAGGCGTTTTCAAGAGATATTGCCAGGCCGCAAGGGGCATGTGCCCGACATGCAAAGGCAAGTGCTTCAGATATCGCTTCTTCATCGCATGGCCGCCGCTTGATTGCCCTACCAATCCCCGCTGGAATCATGGAGGCGGCATGGCTAACATGGAGGCGCCCCGTTGCGATGGGCCGTGGCTCGCCGATGGGCTGTGGCCCGGCGAGGGATCGGCGGCGTAAAGGCCACGCTGCATTCGCGCGATCAAGCTCGTGCGGCGAAACCTGGTGACTCGTGTGGCGTAAGCGGGTGAAACCTAACGTCGCGACGGATTCACCGAAACGGAATGAGGCGGTCGGGACCGACGTATTCTGATGCATTTTGAGAAACGTGAGAGACCTACCATGATTGGCCGCAATGTAAAGTTCGAGGGGGTGTTCGGCATGGGCCTGATGGGGCTTTTGGCGGCCAGTGCCGGTTGGATTTCCGCCGGAGTGAGCCACGGCGCGATTACTGCCGAAAAAACGGATCGTGGGGTGATCGTCGCGGTGGACGGTAAGTCTTTCGCGGAGTATCGCATCGATCTGGGGCCGAAGCCGATCGTCTGGCCCGTGATCGGCCCCACCGGCCTTTCCGTGACCCGGGACTATCCGATGGCCGACACGCCGGGCGAGACGCGGGACCATCCGCACCAACGGTCGCTGTGGTTTACGCATGGAAGTGTGAACGGTATCAGCTTTTGGGAAGAGGCGCCGGGCCGAGGGAGCATTCGCCATCGGGAATTCGTGCAGGTTCGGGGCGGACAAGATGCGGTGATCATGACCCGCAACGATTGGGTCACCCCGGACGATGAATGCCTCCTCCACGATACCCGACGGCTGCGGTTCGCGGCGCCGGGCGACGTGCGGCTCCTCGATTTCGATATCCGCTTGACGGCGGCACGCCCCGTCGTGTTTGGGGACACCAAGGAAGGGACGTTTGGAATCCGTGTCGCGGAAACGATCCGCGTGGATAGCAAAAAGGGTGGGCAAATCGTCAACAGCCACGGGGACCGGGATGGTGACGCATGGGGCAAACGGGCCGCCTGGGTCGATTACTCCGGTCCAGTCGGCGATTCCATCGTGGGGATCGCGGTATTGAATCATCCCGCCTCCTTTCGATTTCCAACGTATTGGCACGTCCGAACGTATGGATTGTTTGCTGCCAACCCCTTCGGTCAACACGACTTTGAGCGCATGCAGGATGTGGATGGTTCGTATCGCCTGGCCGAGGGGGAGTCGCTCGTCCTGCACTACCGCGTGATTCTGCACCGCGGGCGCGCCGACGAGGCGGGCATCGCCGAGAAGTTCGCCCAATACGCGGCGGAAGACCCCGCCGAGATTCCGTAGCAGTCAGGCTTCGAGCCTGGTTAGGCTTTTGCTGCCTTTCGGGTGAGGTGGCTCGCTCGACAGGATGCTGGAGATGTCCTCCGCGCCGCGTCGTGATGGACCATCGCGAATAACCCGTTCCCCCACTATTGGCGGGGTGCCATCAAGGCGTGCTGGAGAGACGCCTTGCAAACTGCTATGTTCATTCGCTATACTAACCAGTTCCGATGGATGCCCACTCCGCTAGCGTAGCTCAATTGGCAGAGCGGCTGACTTGTAATCAGCAGGTTGTGGGTTCGAGCCCCACCGTTAGCTCTGGCCTGGAATGAGCGCGGGCGGCGAAGGCGGCTTCGGCCTGGGACCGGCTTCCGGCACGCTGTCGGCGGGTGAGGTCGCGGGCAAGAGATTCGTTTCCTTGGGGGGTTTCCCGAGTGGTCAAAGGGGTCAGACTGTAAATCTGATGGCACTGCCTTCGCAGGTTCAAATCCTGCACCCCCCACTTTTACGCCGCGCAAACCTTGGGTAAGAATTCAGTGGAGCTTGACAGCCGCAGGCGATATGGGACAATATGCGCTTTTCCTGCTATTTTGGAAAAGGTAATGCGTGTCCCGTCCGCTTGTGGATTGTGGTGGGATAGATAGGCGTCGTTCTCCCAGCCATGCGGGTGTAGCTCAACGGTAGAGCAGTAGCCTTCCAAGCTATTGACGGGGGTTCGACTCCCCTCACCCGCTCCTCCGTTGACGGCCTTGCCCTGCGAGGTCGGTCAAAGGTTTGGCGGCGGGGTGTCGTGAAGGGGGGCGTGAAAACGGTGATGCAGCGCCGGTGCGTTTGGGGGAAGACCGCCCATGCCTGCCGGTGCAGGCGTTAACGATCGGTCGCTGCTGTAGCTCAGCCGGTAGAGCGCGTCCTTGGTAAGGACGAGGTCATGGGTTCAAGTCCCATCAGCAGCTCTTGGACTCGGTAAGCCGGACCGGCGGCGAGCCAGGCAGCATTCAGGTATCCGCTTTTTCAGTAGAACGGAGACTTAGGACGAATGGCTAAGGACGTATTTGTTCGGTCAAAGCCCCACGTGAACGTGGGCACCATCGGCCACATCGACCATGGCAAGACGACCCTGACGGGCGCCATTTTGTCGGTCCAATCCAAGAAGGGGTTGGCCTCCTTCAAGTCATACGCCGACATTGCCAAGGGCGGTACGGTCCGGGACGCGACGAAGACGGTGACGATCCACGTAGCGCACGTGGAGTATGAAACCGCGGCTCGCCACTATGCCCATATCGACTGCCCGGGCCACGCCGACTTCATCAAAAACATGATCACCGGCGCCGCTCAGATGGATGGTGCGATTTTGGTGGTATCGGCCGCCGACGGCCCCATGCCGCAGACTCGCGAGCACGTTCTGCTGGCACGCCAGGTAAACGTCCCCGCCATCGTCGTCTTCCTCAACAAGGTCGATCTGGTCGACGACCCCGAGCTGCTCGACCTGGTGGAGATGGAATTGCGCGATCTTTTGAACAAGTACGACTTCCCGGGCGACGAGATCCCGATCATTCGTGGGAACGCCTTGGCCGCCTACCAGAATCCGGAAGATCCCGAGAAGAACAAGTGCATCCAAGAGTTGATGGATGCCATTGATAGCTACATTCCGGAGCCGGCCCGGGCCGTTGACAAGTCCTTCTTGATGGCCGTTGAGGACGTCTTCTCGATTGAAGGCCGCGGTACCGTGGCGACCGGGCGTATCGAGCAAGGGGTCATCAGGCCTAGTGACGAGGTTGAAATTGTCGGCTTTTCGCGCGAGTCCCGGAAGACGGTCTGCACCAGCGTGGAAATGTTCAATAAGACCCTGGAAGAGGGTATCGCCGGCGACAACGTCGGCTGCCTCCTGCGGGGCATCAAACGCGATGAAATCGAGCGTGGGCAGGTGTTGGCCAAGCCTGGCTCCATTACACCGCACACCGAATTCGAGGCCGAGGTTTATATCCTCTCCAAGGAAGAGGGTGGGCGGCATACCCCTATTTTCGCGGGTTATCGGCCACAGTTCTACTTCCGGACCACGGACGTGACGGGCGAATTGAATCTGCTGGGTGGTGCTGAGATGTGCCTGCCTGGCGAGAACGTCAAGATCAAGGTGAGCCTGATCTCGCCCGTGGCCATGCAGGAAAATCTGCGGTTCGCCATCCGAGAAGGGGGGCGGACGGTGGGTTCCGGCGTGGTCACCAAGGTCTTGAAGTAGTGTCAAGGCCGTTTTCCGCCGTCCAAACGGGGAACGCTATCGGGTTGTGATTCCAGCGTTCGGATTGACGAAGACCACTACGGATCGGCAAAATGAGTGAGCCGTGGTGGAGCTGAGAATGATGGCTCGTGTCCGGGTCGGGCGGCGACTCAGCTAACCGTCCGGATAGGGTAGGGGTGTAGCTCAATTGGTAGAGCACTGGTCTCCAAAACCAGCGGTTGGGAGTTCGAGTCTCTCCGCCCCTGTTGGATGACGAATACGGAGAGCCTAGCGAGGGCTGAGCGCTCTTGCCTTTGTGTCGGGTTTTTCGCGAATGCTTCAAGTCGCCAGCAATCGAAAGAATTACGGCGTGAACGCCTTTTTGCAAGAACTGTTCCGTGCGACGATCTACAAGAGGAATCAGGGACGCCTTGTCCGGCAGGGCACGTTTGCCGCGATTCTGGTCGTGGTGGCTTTTGGGGCGTGGCGATTGGGCCTGACCCTGGGAACTTGGGGGCTGGGGCTGGAGTGGCAGTTCGGAATACCTGCCGTGCTGGTCGCCGTAGGGGCTTGGGTGGCCTTTCGGCTCATGAATGTGATGGAAGTGGCGGATTTCCTCATCTCCGTGGAGGCGGAAATGAGGAAGGTCTCCTGGCCGAAGAGGCCGGAATTGATTCGCGGCTGCGTGGTGGTTCTGGTGGTGATTTTCTCGCTGTCGTTGATCCTGACAGTTTACGACTTGTTCTGGCGGTCCTTCTTTGGTTGGCTCAACATCTATTGAGGTCGTAATCAATCGAGGCCGCTCAGACCCCAGTTAACCAGTTAAGGGGTGATCTTCGCCGCGAGATGCTCGCCCGTATAGCACGCCCGGAGGTGGCTGATCGATAGTAGGTTGCATCGACGGTTGGCGAGAGAATGGAAAAAGATGGGATCGGGCTTGTGGTGGGGTTTGCGATCCGTCGCGCAATTCAGTACAATATCGGGTTCCCGCCTTCTCTTCGCTGATCGGCGACTTCTGCGAGGCGAGATCCCAAACCCTTCGGCAGTTCATTTGGACTTCACGTGTGGATGGAATAGATGACCCTGGACCCCGAAAACCTGTCTGACCCGGAAGAAAGCCAGCAGCCCGTCGAGCTGACTGCGGAGGCCGGGCGTGGAGCAGATGGTGGCGTCCTGGACGATGCCGAGGAGGGTCGTGCCACGGAATCTGCCGTGGAAACGGCGGGGAACGATGAAGAAGCAGGGGAGTATAAAGAAGCAGCCGAGATAAAGTCCGGTGATCCCGCTGGCAGCCAGGGTGGCGGTGAGGTCCCGGCGAAAGAGTGGTATATCCTCAAGGTGCAAACAAACCGCGAGGACACGATCCGAGATGCGCTGGTGCGAAGGATCAAAATCGCCGGGCTGGATCACCTGTTCGGCGAAGCGATCGTTCCTGTAGAAAAGGTCACGGAGTTCAAGGGCGGCCGAAAAAGGGTTATTCGGCGCAAGCTTTACCCGGGTTATATCGTGGTGCAGATGGCTCTGACCGACGAGGCGTGGTTTATGGTTAGGGAAACGCCCGGGATCGGCGATTTCGCCGGTGCCATTGGTCGTCCAACCCCGCTGTTGCCGCACGAGGTGGGGCGGATTCTGGCCAAAGCAGCCGAGGAAAAAGCCGAAGAGGCCCCGCGATTGAAGATAGGCTTCAATGTGGGCGACCGCGTGAAAATCAACGATGGGCCATTCGCAACGTTCGATGGCGATGTGTCGGGCATCGACGAGGCGAATGGTCGCGTGACGGTAGTGATTAGCATCTTCGGCAGGAGCACTCCGGTTGAGCTGGAGTACTGGCAAATCGAGCGGATCGCCTGACCCCAGGGGCCGGGTTGTAGGTTGCCCTTGTTGGGTTAAATTCGGGCGGGATATCCGAATATCTGGCAATCTGGTATCTGGAAATCTGGCGCTAAGTAACACAGGCGATCTGGCGCTAAATAACACACTGGATTGGTAGCATGGCAAAACAACTGATGGGCATCGCGCGATTTCACGTCCCGGGTGGGCAAGCAACGCCGGCTCCCCCCGTGGGCACTTCGTTGGGACGGTTTGGTATCAACCTCGGCCAATTCGTGCAGCAATTCAACGAGCGGACGCGGCAGCATCTGGGGATGCGAATCCCGGTCGTCGTTCGGGTCTATAACGACCGTAGCTTCGAGCTGGAGACGAAAAGCCCCGTCGCTGCTGATTTGTTGAAGCAAGCCGCCGGGATTGCCAAAGGTGCATCCAACCCGCCCAGAGAAAAGGTCGGTAAGGTTACACGTGCCCAAATCGAGGAAATCGCCAAGGTCAAAATGAGCGACCTGAACGCTCGGGACATGGACCATGCGGTCCGAATTTTGGCCGGCAGCGCGCGAAGCATGGGGCTGGATGTCGTCGACTGATGGCGCCGGGCGGCGCAAAGGTTGAAATTGGCGAAAAAGCATTGGCGGGAATCTCTGGTTTTTCCCGAGTATCGATTCGAATACCGACTCGCGATATTGGCGTAGCTAAGTTTTTGGATTTTACCGCCGAGCCGCCTCGCTGCAGCGTGTGCCACGGCGGGAGAGCCGAAGAGGTTCGACACTTATGGTGAAGGATTCTAAACTCTATAAATCGATGGCGGAGAAGGTGCCGGCTAAGAACCCGCTCGCTTTGCCGGAGGCCGTCAAGCTTCTCAAGACGTTCGACAAACGCAAATTCGATCAAACCGTGGAGATCGCGATCCGCACGGGGATTGATCCGCGGCAGGCCGATCAAATCGTGCGGGGATCGGTCGTTCTGCCGCACGGTTTGGGCAAGACGCTGCGCGTCGTGGTCTTCGCCAAGGGGGATCGGTTGGACGAGGCCAAAGCGGCGGGCGCGGATGAGGTGGGCGGGCCCGAGCTGGCCGACAAGATCAAGGGCGGCTGGCTGGAATTCGACGTCTGCATCGCCGCTCCGGACATGATGGGGATCGTCGGTCCTTTGGGGAAGGTCTTGGGGCCTCGCGGTTTGATGCCGTCCCCTCGCGCTGGCACGGTCACGCCGGATGTGGCAAAGGCGGTCAAAGAGTACAAGGCCGGTAAGGTCGAGTTCCGAAATGATTCCGGCGGGAACGTTCATGCCCCGGTGGGAAAGATTCGTTTCGACGAGCAAAAGCTGGTCGAAAACATTCAGGCTTTCATTGACTATGTGGTGGGTTTGAAGCCGGCATCGGTCAAGGGGCAATATATTCGGGGGATCAGCATCTCGGCCACCATGAGTCCCAGCATTCGCGTCAGCCGGTGAGCGGCGGTTGGCCTCGGCAGACAATGGGCTGGGACTCCGCAAGCCGCCGTTGGTGGGATGGCCCGAGTAAGGGCGTGGGTACAAATTCAACGCGTGGACACTCGCTACCATGAGCAAGTTTGTCAAGCAACAAATTATTGATTTCTACCGCCGGAAGCTGGAAGGCGTCGACGGCGCGGTTCTGGTGAATGTCATCGGCCTGAATGGGCCGAAGACCACGCGGCTCCGCCGGGAGCTGGCATCGAAAGATATCCGCGTGCTCATGGTAACGAACACGCTGGCACGCCGGGCTTTGGCCGGCACCCCGCTGGAGGCGGCCTTCCAAGGCTTGGAGGGACCGACGGCTGTCTGCTGGGGGGCCACGGACTTGGTGGCCGTCGCCAAGGAAGTGGTTCGTCTGGCTGATGACGAGAGCTTCGCTCCGTTCGCCCCGAAGGGGGCCGTGATGGACGGGGAGCGGCTGACGGCCGATCAAGTCAAGGAGATGAGTAAGTGGGCGTCCCGGGAGGAGGTGCTGGCGAAGATCGCGGGGCAGATCATGGCACCGGCCTCCAAGCTCAGTGCTTTGATAAGCGGGGTGGGGGGCACTTTGGCCGGTCAAATCAAGCAGATTGCGGAGAAGGAAAATGCTGGCGGCGAGGCGGCCCCGGCCGTCGAAGCTGGAGCATCGCCGCAGGGGTAAACTGAGGAAAATAGCGGTGGGGCACCGTGCGATCGCCATGCCCGTCAGACCTGGTTTGGGCGCGGCAGTCTTTCGGAAAATTGCGAGCAGGGGATAGGGTTACCTGACGCTGAAGCGTATTTCGGTTTTTTCGAGGAAAGGATCGGACCTATCATGGCTACTGATGTTGCGGTGCGTGAATTCAGCCCCAAGGCGAAGGACTTGGGCGAGCAAATCTTGAGCCTCACCCTGAAGGAGGCCAAGGAGTTGACGGACTACCTGGAAATGGTCGGCGGGATCAAGCCGGCGGCTGGTGGAGTGGTGATGGCCGCCATGCCGGGGGCGGGCGAAGGTGGCGCCGCCGCTGCTGCCCAGGAAAAGACGGAGTTCGACGTCGTGCTGGAAAGCTTCGGCGCGAACAAGCTCAAGGTGATCACGGCGGTCCGTTCGTTGATCTCGGGAATCAGCTTGGCCGACGCAAAGAAGTTGGTCGAAGGCGCCCCTTCCAAGGTCAAGGAAGGTGTCAGCAAGGAAGAGGCCGAAAAGGCCAAGGCCGCCCTGGAAAAGGAAGGCGCCACCGTCGCCATCAAGTGATCCAAAGGATCGCTGGGCGTGTTGGTGGCCGATCGTCGCTGCCCGATTGTCCGACGGGACATCCGCAATCGCGGCATTTGAGGTTAGCGCGTCTCACTTTTTGGGACATATCAACGGATGCGCGTTGACTCGAATTCGAGCAAGAGCCTGGTATTCGCGACGAGTCTGGGTCGATTGTTGCTTTTTGCGCCCCGGTAGGTCTTAGAGCGACAGTCGGCGCTGGACTCGTTTTTTCTTTCTTGCGCGTGCCCACATGGGAGGATGAGGACTCAATGGCGATTTCCTCACGACGCCGTCTCGAGCCTAGCAGCACACGAGTTTTCGGAAGTCGGCAGAGCGACTTCCCGATTCCGGAACTGAGTAAAATCCAAACCGACGCGTACGAGCGATTCCTCCAGGCCGGCGTCCCGTGGAACCAACGCAAGGAGCAAGGTCTGGAGGGGTTGCTGCGCGAGATATTCCCCATTGAGACGTACGACAAATCGATACGCCTCGAGTATATCCGCTATGAGCTGGGCAAGCCGCGGTTTACGCCGCGGGAGTGCCGACAACTGCGGTTGACGTACAGCCGACCGCTCAAGGTGTGGCTGCGTCTGACCAAGGATCAGCCAGTCGAGGAAGAGGTCGCCTTGGGCGAGTTGCCCATCATGTTGGGGGGCGGCGAGTTCATCATCAACGGTGCGGAGCGGGTGATTGTAAGCCAGTTGCACCGTAGCCCCGGCATGGATTTTCTGGAAACGCGCGAAAAAGACAGCGATCGCAAGCTCCACAACTGCCGCATCATCCCCGAGCGGGGTAGCTGGGTCGAGATCATGATCAGCCGGCGCGAGACCTTGTCTGTCCGGATCGATCAGAGCGGGAAGTTCCCCGCGATGACCCTCCTTCGCGCTATGGACCCGGTGTTCAGCGATAACGCGGCGATTCTGCGGGCGTTTTTCGGAGACGAGATCAAGGAAGAAATGATCGTCGATGGGCGCAGTGCATCCAAATTGGAAGGGAAGATCGCCGTCGAGGACATTGTCTACCCGGCCGATAGCCCGAATGCCGGCGAGATTATCGTGGAGTGCGGGCAAAAGATCACCAAGGCGGTTGCGGGGCAGATTTGTGCGTCCGGGTTGAAGGGGGTATTGGTGATGCCTCCCCAAAAGAACCCTCTGATCCTCAATTCGCTAGCGGAGGATCCGACGGCCAGCCACGAAGAGGCCTTGCTGCGGATTTATCAGCGGCTGCGGCCTGGGAATCCGGCGCAGTTGGATCGGGCCAAGGCGCTCTTTCACGAGAAATTCCGCGATCCGAACCGTTATCGGCTAGGCCGCGTCGCTCGTTTCCGCATCAACCGCAAGCTCGACCTGAATGTCCCCGAGGATGAAATGTGCTTGCGTCCGGAGGATTTTATCGCGGCCATCAAGTATCTGGTTCGCTTGCGAAGCGGGGACCCGACGGTGGAAGCGGACGATATCGACCACCTCGGCAACCGGCGCGTCCGCACCATCGACGAATTGGGCTCCGAGGAGTTGAGGAAGGGATTCTTGAAGCTGCGCCGTACCGTGCAGGATCGCATGGCCTACAGCGACGCAGCGGACATGACCCCGCGAACCTTGATCAACGCCAAGAGCGTTTCGGCGGCGGTGGAGTACTTCTTCGGTCGGGGTGAGCTTTCGCAGGTGGTGGATCAAACCAATCCGCTCTCGATGTTGACGCACGAACGGCGCCTTTCCGCTCTGGGGCCGGGGGGATTGAACCGCAAGCGGGCAGGCTTCGAAGTCCGCGACGTGCACGCTTCCCACTATGGGCGGGTGTGCCCCATCGAGACGCCGGAAGGTACCAACATCGGCTTGATTTCCAGCTTGGCGATTTACGGCTCCGTCGATGAATATGGCTTCCTGATCACGCCGTATCAGGTTGTCAAGAAGGGGGTGCTTCAGGATGAGATTCGCTGGTTGCGGGCGGATGAGGAATACGACGCTTATCTCGCGTCCGCCGACACCCCGGTGCGGAGTGGCAAGATACAGGCCGAGAGCGTGGTCGCGCGCCATCGCGGCGATTTCATCATGTTTCCCGTAGATCGCATTCAATACATCGACGTAGCGCCCGCTCAAATTGTCGGCGTATCGGCCGGTTTGATCCCCTTCCTGGAGCACGACGATGCCAACCGGGCCTTGATGGGATCGAACATGCAACGCCAGGCGGTGCCGCTTCTGGTGACGGAGCCGCCACTGGTGGGTACGGGCCTGGAACGCCGGGTGGCGGAAAACTCCAGCCTGGTAGTTCGCTCTAAACGCGGCGGCGTTGTGACCAAAGTGGACGCCGAAC
Source organism: Blastopirellula marina (assembly GCA_020721965.1). Taxonomy (GTDB): domain Bacteria; phylum Planctomycetota; class Planctomycetia; order Pirellulales; family Thermoguttaceae; genus Thermogutta. The sequence continues at coordinate 36,124 of DYLS01000025.1, forward strand.
GCATCGTCATCGACGACACGGACGAGTATCGCCTGGAAAAATTCGTGGGCTTGAATGAACGCACCTGCCAGAATCAAAAGCCGGTCGTGCATTTGGGCCAAAAGGTGAAAAAGGGCCAGGTCATCGCGGACGGTGCCGCGACGTATGACGGCGCGCTTGCCCTGGGGCGGAATGTGCTAGCGGCCTTCATGTCCTGGGAGGGATACAACTTCGAGGACGCCATCATTATCAGCGAGGAGTTGCTTCACGAGGACGTCTTTACCTCGATCCACATCGAGGAGTTCGATGCCGAGGTCCGCGAGACCAAACTGGGACGCGAGGAGTTTACACGCGATATTCCGAATGTGAGCGAAAAAGTCCTGCGGAATTTGGACGAAAACGGCATCGTGCGGGTGGGCACGCATGTCAAACCGGGCGATATCCTCGTGGGGAAGATCACGCCCAAGTCCAAGGCCGAGTTGACTCCGGAAGAGAAACTGTTGCACGCGATTTTCGGTCGGGCTGGCGAAGACGTCAAAAATGACTCGCTGGAGGTGCCCCCCGGCGTGGAAGGGATCGTGATCCATACCGAGAAATTCGCCCGGCGCATGAGCCTCTCGGAAGAGGAACGCAAGGAATTCGAGGAACGGGTCAAGACGGCTGAGGCGGAGGGCAACGCCAAGATCGCCGAGGCCTTCGGAAAATTGGTGGCGGCCATCGAAGATGTGACCAAGACACGCCTGACCGACGAGGAAGGGAATCACCTCGTGGAAGGCCAGGAACATCGCTATGTGGCGGAGCAGGCACAGCGGTTCATGATCGATCGCCTGGATATCCGCACGGACCGCCTGCGGAAACAGGTGGAGAGTGTCTATGAGGAATTGTGGCCGGAAGTCGAGGCGGCCATCGACAGCCGTGATCATCAGCTCAACTCGCTGAAACGGGGAGATGAGTTGAAAAGCGGCGTGCTGCAAATGGCCAAAGTGTACATCGCCACCAAGCGGCAGATCTCGGTCGGGGACAAAATGGCGGGGCGGCATGGGAACAAGGGCGTGATCGCGAAGATCGTGCCCAAAGAAGACATGCCGTTCTTGGCGGACGGCACCCCCATCCAGATTCTGCTTAATCCGCTGGGCGTGCCCAGCCGAATGAACGTGGGCCAAATCTTGGAGACGCACTTGGGTTGGTCCGCCGCGAGGTTGGGATTTCGCGCCATCACTCCTGTCTTCGACGGTGCCGACGAGGATCGCATCCACGAATGCTTGCGCGAGGCGGGACTGCCGGAAAACGGCAAGGTGACCCTCTACGACGGCCGCACCGGCGAGCCTTTTGAACAAAAGGTGACCGTCGGGTATATCTATATGCTGAAACTGCATCACCTGGTGGACGACAAGATTCACGCGCGGGCGACCGGCCCCTATTCGCTGATCACGCAGCAGCCCCTGGGTGGCAAAGCGCGATTTGGCGGTCAACGTTTTGGCGAGATGGAGGTCTGGGCACTGGAGGCCTACGGCTCGGCCTACATCCTTCAGGAGCTGTTGACCGTCAAGAGCGACGACGTGGACGGCCGCACCAAAATCTATGAATCCATGGTGAAGGGGGAGAATACGCTGGAGGCCGGAACCCCCGCGAGCTTCGATGTGTTGGTCAACGAAATTCGAGGCTTGGCCCTCAACATGCAGTTGGAAAAAGGTCCCAGTGTGTGACGGCGGATGGCTAGGCCGCCCTACGCTCGTCGCGGCGGCCGCGGCATGGGATGCCCGCTTGCCCTCCGCTCGATCCCCAAACGCAAATACGACCTCCGATTTCTTTTCCCTCGGAAAATGGAGCGCCCAAGGTGAGTTTCGCCGAAGTTGCTTACGAACGCGTGAATGAGTACATGGCCGTCAAGGTCAGCTTGGCTCGCCCCCACGATATCCGAAGCTGGTCTTTCGGTGAGGTCAAAAAGCCGGAAACGATCAATTACCGGACGTACAAGCCGGAAAAGGATGGGCTGTTTTGCGAGCGCATTTTCGGCCCCGAAAAGGACTGGGAATGCTCCTGCGGCAAATACCGCGGCATGAAATACAAGGGCATGGTCTGCGACCGCTGCGGCGTGAAGATCTCGCACAGCCGCGTCCGCCGCAAGCGGATGGGCCATATCGAGTTGGCCAGCCCCGTCGTCCATATTTGGTTCTTCAAGGCCGCGCCGAGCCGCCTGGGCACCTTGTTGGGGATGAAGGTCTCCAGCCTGGAAAAGGTCATTTACTACCAGGACTATGTGGTCATCGATCCTGGCGATACGCCGCTGAAAAAGCTGCAACTGCTGACGGAAGAGGAGTATCGCCAGGTCAAGCTCGAGTATCCCGAGGGGGCGTTCCTCGCCGACATGGGCGCGGAGGCGATTCGCAAACTGTTGACGGACATGGATTTGGTACAACTCTCCCGGGACTTGCGGATCGAGTTGAAGGAAACCAATTCCAAGCAAAAGAAAAAAGAGTTGATTTCCCGGCTGAAGCTGGTGGAATCCATCCGCGACAGCGACAACCGTCCGGAATGGATGGTGCTCGACGTCCTGCCGGTCATTCCGCCAGATTTGCGTCCTCTGGTTCTGCTGGACTCGGGAAGCTTCGCGACCAGCGACCTGAACGATCTGTATCGGCGGATCATCAACCGCAACAATCGGCTCAAGAAGCTCGTCGACCTGAACGCGCCGGACGTGATCATCAAGAACGAAAAGCGCATGCTCCAGCAGGCGGTCGACGCCTTGTTCGACAATGGTCGTTGCAAGCGGCCGGTCGTGGGGTCGAGCAATCGGCCGCTCAAGTCGTTGACCGACATGATCAAGGGCAAGCAAGGCCGGTTCCGCGAGAACCTGCTGGGGAAGCGGGTGGATTATTCGGCGCGAAGCGTGATCGTGGTCGGCCCGAGCCTGCGGCTGCATCAATGTGGCTTGCCCAAGCGGATCGCGCTCGAACTGTATTCGCCCTTGATCATCCGTCGCTTGCGCGAGTTGGGTCATGCCGACACCATCAAAAGCGCCAAAAAGATGCTGGAACGGCGCGACGAGGAGGTTTGGGACATCCTGGAAGAGGTCATCCAGAACCATCCCGTGCTCTTGAATCGCGCACCGACGCTGCACCGCATGGGCATTCAGGGGTTCGAGCCTGTCCTGGTGGAGGGGAACGCCATCCAGTTGCACCCCTTGGTTTGCAAGGGGTACAACGCCGACTTCGACGGGGACCAGATGGCCGTGCACCTGCCGCTGTCCATCGAGGCGATGGTGGAGTCGCATACCCTGCTGATGTCGTTCCACAACATCTTCAGCCCCGCCCACGGCAAGCCTATCATCAGCCCCTCCCAGGACGTGGTGATGGGATGGTATTACCTGACGCTGAGCATGTCGGGACGGCGTGGCGAGGACGCGGTGTTCTCGTCGATGCAGGAAGTGGAGCTTGCCCACGCCCTGAAGAAGGTCGACACGCACGCTCAGATCCGCGTCCGGCTGCCCGATGGGATGCGTGTCAAAGGTCGGCCGGACATCGCGCCAGGCTCGGTCATCGAGACGACCGTAGGCCGGGTGCTATTCAATTTGATCTTGCCCAAAGGCATGTACTATTACAACGAAACGATGTCGGGCAAGGCCCTGGCCCAAGTCATCTCCGACTGCTACGAGCTGCTGGGACGCCCGGCGACGATCAACCTGCTGGACGACATGAATCGCAACGGATTCCGGCAGGCCACGTTGAGTGGCCTCAGCTTTGCCACGGACGACCTGTTGGTCCCGCCCAACAAGGCGAAAATCATCAACGATGCGCAAAAGACGGTGATGAGCAAGCACCGGGCGTACGAGCGGGGAATCATCACCGAGGGAGAGCGGAAAAATGCGGTTCTGGACGCTTGGACTCATGCCCGCGAGGCCATCACCAACGACCTCAAGGAATTGCTGGCCAATGACCGCCGCTATCCCGGCTACATCAACCCGATTCACTTGATGTCGGAATCCGGTGCTCGGGGAAATATCGAACAGGTGCGGCAATTGGCAGGTATGCGCGGTTTGATGAGCAAGCCGTCCGGCGAAATCATCGAAACCCCCATCAAGGCCAACTTTCGCGAGGGATTGACCGTCTTCGAGTATTTCAGCTCCACGCACGGGGCGCGGAAAGGACTCGCCGACACGGCCTTGAAGACTGCGGACTCCGGATACCTTACCCGAAAACTGGCCGACGTGTCCCAGAACGTCGTAGTCACGATGCACGATTGCGGAACGACCCAGGGAGTTACCAAGGGGATCGTGTACCGCGGGGAGAAGGTGGAAGTGAGCCTGGCCGAAGCGATTCGAGGTCGCGTCGCTCGGCAGAATATCGTGAACTTGATCACCGACGAGGTGATCGTGCGCGAAAACGAATTGATAACGCCGGAGATCGCCCGAAAAATCGAGGAAAACAATATCCAGCGGATTCAAGTTCGCAGCCCATTGACCTGCGAGGCGCCCCTGGGTGTGTGCGCCCTGTGCTACGGGATGGACCTCTCGACAGGGCGATTGGTGGAAGAAGGCTTGGCAGTCGGCATCGTGGCGGCGGAAAGCATTGGCGAACCCGGCACCCAATTGACGATGCGGACGTTCCACATCGGGGGTACCGCGGCCCGGGCCCTGGAGGAGACCCAGGCCCGTGCCCGACAGGTCGGACAGGTCCGCATGGTTCGCACGGAAGTGGTCACAAACGCTTCCGGCGAGCGCATCGCCATTTCGCGCAACGGGCGGCTTCTGATCCTGGACGAAAAGGGCCGCGAGCTGGAATCCTACGAAGTCCCCCTGGGCGCCCAGGTCAAAGTAGAAGACGGCCAGCGGGTGGATCCGGGGCAGGTCCTTTGCGAATGGGACCGGCACAACATCCCGATCATCGCGGAAGTCGGCGGACGCGTGCGCTTTGAGGATCTGGTGGACGGCGAAACCCTGCGCGTGGATCGCGACGCGGCGGGAACTATTCGCCGGATCGTCATGGAGCATCGCGGCGACCGCCAACCGCAGATCATCATCGAAGACCCCGAGACGGGTAAGATTCTGGGATACGAGTATCTGCCCGAAAAGGCACATATCGAGGTCGAAGAAGGACAGATCGTGACTCCTGGCACCTTGTTGGCCAAGCAGCCCCGGGAGGTGACGGGAACGCAGGACATCACGGGCGGCTTGCCCCGGGTCACGGAGTTGTTCGAGGCCCGAAAACCAAAGGACCCCGCGATCATGGCCGAAATCGACGGTGTCGTCGAATTGCTCGGCGAAAAGCGGCGCGGCAAGCGGACCATCATCATCCGCAGCGATAGCGGGATCGAACGCGAGCATATGGTCTCCCCCGGCAAGCACCTCCGCGTGCATACGGGCGACTTCGTGCGTGCGGGCGATGCCCTGGTGGAAGGACCGCTGGTCCCCCACGATATCCTTCGGATCTCTGGCGAAGAAGCCCTCCAGCAATACCTGGTCCGCGAAATCCAGAACGTTTACCGCCAGCAAAAGGTGGAAATCAACGATAAGCATATCGAAATCATCGTGGGCCAAATGCTGCGTAAGGTCCGGGTGGAAAATGGCGGGGATACCGGCCTTCTGGAAGGGGCCTTGATCGACAAATTCGAGTTCCGCGCCAAAAACGCCGAACTGATGAAGTGCGTGAAGATCGTGGACCCGGGAGACACGCATTTCTCGGTCGACGAGATCGTGCCCCGAACGGTATTCGAGCAGGAAAATACGGAGGTCGAGGCGGCGGGCAAGCGGCCGGCCAAGTGTGTGACCCCGACCCCTGCCGAAGCGAGCACGCAGTTGTTGGGCGTCAGCAAGGCCGCGGTCCAGAGTTCCAGCTTCATCTCGGCGGCGAGCTTCCAGGAGACGACCAAAGTTCTGACGGAGGCGGCCTTGGCGGGCCGTCTCGACTGCCTGGTGGGGCTGAAGGAAAACGTGATCCTCGGCCGGCTGATTCCCGCTGGCACCGGGTTTCGCAAATATCAACAGGCAGAAGTGCGGCTGCGGCCCGAGGCCCTGGAGAAACTGGCGGCCAGGCGACCCGCGGCAAGCGTCTCCGACCGCTTTACGTTACTGGAAGATATCCCCAATCCGTCAGAACCTGCCGCCGCGCAGGCCGAAACCGATGCTGCCTTTGGCAGCGAGGGGGATTTCCCAGGCTTGGACGACATCGGTGACGCACCGGTGCAGGCGGATTCACCGTCCGACACGCCCGAAGCCTCGGACAATACGTGAGTGGGGAAAATCGATCCCCGCGGAAAGCAGACGGGATCAGCGGACGAGGCGATTGGCTTGGCAGGGGTGTGACACACTCCACGAAGCCCGGCCTGTTGTTACGGCATCGGAGATTGGATGATTGGGGAGCAGGTGACGGATCATTGCGGTGGTTCTGTTTTACGGCTTAGGCGGCATCGCATGGCTGGCATCCAATCGCCGCTTTGAGATTGCCGCCCCGGCGACCGGCCCGCAGGAGGAGAACGGCTTCCGCGGCCGCTTGACATTCCCTAGGGAGTTGGTAGGCTTAAGGTTTCCCTCCCCCAACCGTTGCGTTGCGGATGACCGGCTGACGGACGTGCCTCACCAATGGGGGGCGTCTTTTGGGGTAATCCAACAAGAAAATTTGGTGCGGATGCCATTCGTACAGTTACCAAGCGACAGCGAGTAGAAGCGATTAGTCATGCCCACGATCAATCAATTGGTGAAAAGGCCGCGACAGCCGAAGCGAAAATTCAGTAAGGCCCCGGCGCTGGACCGCTGCCCGCAAAAGCAGGGGGTGTGCTTGATCGTCCGTACCATGACGCCGAAGAAGCCGAATTCGGCTTTGCGGAAGATCGCCAGGGTGCGGATGAGCAACGGCAAGGAGGTGACGGTTTACATCCCGGGCGAGGGCCACAACCTGCAAGAGCACTCCATTGTGCTGGTTCGAGGGGGGCGTATTCGGGACCTGCCAGGGGTGCGGTACCAAGTGGTGCGGGGGTCCAGGGATGCCGCCGGAGTCGCCGACCGACGTCAATCCCGAAGCCGCTACGGAGCGAAAAAGCCGGGCAAGTAGTTTTCGCGAATATTGGCGGATGTTGTCGGAGCGATACGGGAAGGTGAGAGGTGTCCCGGGAGTGAATGGGACTGAGGGCTGCAAAAGAGTTAACGAATATTGACCTCGTGACGGTGGAATATGGGACGGAAAACAGCAAGTGAAGCCAAGCTCAAGCCGGATCCGCGCTACGGATCGCTTTTGGCTGGGAAGTTCATCAATTGCATGATGTGGGACGGCAAAAAAAGCGTTGCCGAGGCCATCCTGTATCAGGCCCTGGATATTCTGGCGGAGAAGTTCCCGGACAAAAGCCCGATCGAGGTGTTCACCGAGGCTGTGGAGAACGTCAAGCCGAATATCGAGGTGCGATCGCGGCGGGTCGGAGGTGCCTCGTATCAAGTCCCCATGCAGGTCAACAAGAAACGGCAGCAGTCGTTGGCGATCCGCTGGTTGCTCCAGGCGGCACGCGACCGCAAGGGCAAACCCATGCATGAGAAACTCGCCGCCGAGTTGGAGGCCGCTTACAAACGCGAGGGTGCGGCAATGACCAAACGCGAGAATGTGCACCGCATGGCCGATGCCAATAAGGCTTTCGCCCACTTCGCGTGGTAAGGGAACCGAGTTCTAGGAGCACCGCGCCGAGCTACTTCGGTGCGGTGTTTGTTTGCGCGGGCAGGACCCAGTTCAGGATGCCGAGGGCGGGACCGACGTGGCCCGCCCAATCGGCGCGGTAAAGAGCGATATCCCACCTGCTTGCTCAGAGTTGAAAAAGAAGGCGCCGGAAACCGTTTGCCGGTGATGCAGCCATGCCGAGAGACATCAGCCAGATTCGAAATATCGGCATCGTCGCCCATATCGACGCAGGCAAGACCACGCTCACCGAGCGGATGCTGTACTACGCTCACTTCATCCATCGGGTAGGCATGGTCGATGAAGGGACGACCACCACCGATTATGATCCCGAGGAGCAGGAACGGGGCATTACGATCTTAGCCGCGTGCGTCACCTTCGATTGGAAGGGACGTCACATCAACTTGATCGATACGCCGGGGCACGTGGATTTCACGGCGGAGGTCGAGCGGAGTCTGCGGGTATTGGATGGGGCGGTCGTCGTTTTCAGTGCTCGCGAGGGCGTCGAGGCACAGAGTGAAACGGTGTGGCGTCAGGCGGATCGCTACCGCATTCCCCGGCTGGCGTTTATCAATAAGATGGATCGGGAGGGAGCCGACTTCGAGGGCACGCTGGAAGAAATCCGCGAGCGATTGGAATGTCAGCCTGTCCCCATCAATATCCCGATCGGATCGGGACCCTCGCATTATCCTACCCCCTTCGTCGGTGTCATCGACCTCATTCGCAGGAAGGCCTTGCGGTTCGAGGAAAGGGATGGCACGGCCCTGGTTTTGGACGAGGAGATCCCGGAGTCGCACCGAGCGCTGGCCGAGAAGTGGCGCATGCGGATGCTGGACCAGCTTTCGTTGTACAGCGACCGCATGACGGAATTGCTGCTAGCGGAAGAAGAGGTTCCTGAGGAATTGATCCACGACGTTTTGCGGCTGGCCACAATCCAAAATATGGTGGTGCCGCTTTTGTGCGGCACGGCATTGCACGGGATCGGCGTCCAGCCCGTGTTGGATGCCGTGACCCGTTATCTCCCCAGCCCAGCCGATATTCCCCCGGTGGAAGGCTACGATATCGATAAGCCTGATCGCAAATTGACGCGAAAAGCCGACGTCGATGAGCCAATTTGCGGGCTAGTCTTCAAGGTTCAACCGGAGCGTTACGGCGATCTGGATTATGTCCGTGTTTACTCCGGACGCCTGAAAGTGAACAGCCGCGTCTTGAACGCCGGCAAGAACAAAAAGGAAAACGTGCCGCAGTTGTGGCGGATCCAGGCCGACCGCCGGGAGCAGATCGAATCCGTCGAGGCGGGCGACATCGTCGGCATCATGGGCATGCGGCATTCCGTGACCGGCGACACGCTGTGCGATCCCAAGCATCCGATCCTCTTGGAATCGATCGTCTTTCCCGAGACGGTGGTAGACATAGCCATCGAACCGGAGACGACGGCCGACCGCAAAAAACTGATCGATGTCTTGGAGTTGATGAAACGGCAAGACCCGACCTTCCGCTATCGCGAGAGTGAAGAGACGGGGCAGATTCTGATCAGCGGCATGGGCGAGCTGCATTTGGAGATTATCACCCACCGTTTGCTGCGGGAATACCGTTTGCGGTGCCGGGTGCAAAAGCCCCGCGTCAGCTATCGCGAAACTATCGAGAAAGCGGTGGAGTCCGTGGGGCTGTGCCACCGCAATCTGGGTGGCCAGCAGCTTTGGGCCGAGCTTTCGATTCGCATGGAGCCGTTCGATCAGGGGGCCAAGCCGGTTGTCGTGGTCTCCGAATGCGGCGATGCGTTGCCGCCCCCGTTTCTCAAGGCGGCTTGGGAAACACTGGAACAGCATGGGGAAGGCGGTGGGCTGCTGGGCTTTCCCTTGACCCAGGTCAAGGTGGCGATCCTGGGCGGTCGCATCCACGAGACCGACTCCAACGAGCTGGCCTTTCGGCTCACCGCCGCCGACGCCTTCGAAAAGGCCCTGCGCGCGGCCGGCGTCGTTCTCCTCGAACCGATCATGAAGGTCGAGATCACGGTGCCCGAGGAATTCGTGGGCGACCTGTTGGGCGACTTGCAGCAGCGGCGCGGCGAGATTGTTCGCACCACCGTCCGCGGCAAAAACACGATCATCGAGGCCCGCGCTCCGCTGGCCAACTTGTTCGGCTACAGCAATGCGGTCCGGGGGCTGAGCCAAGGTCGGGCGTCGGCCTCGATGGAGCCGCTAAGCTATGGCCCCGCGCCCGCCGACGTGCTGGCCAATTTTCTCTGATGGCCGCGAGCGCCTGTCCGCTTCGATCTCAGTCAAAACCACCACTCCCCCGGCGCCAAGATCGCGGTGGCAGCTCGCCTCGCTGGGATGGATCGCCGCGGAGGTCACCGCTCACGAAACGGATACCTTACGGGTAACCGTTCACGGCTGAGCAATAACGGAAAAGGTTTGTGAGACAACGCGGGTTATTCAGAGGCTCCCATGGATTCTCCAGACGTTCCCAATGGTCGTTCAGAGGTTCCAGCGCGTTGTTCTGCGGTTCCAGAGGTTCCTTGAGTGTGCAAGGAATGCCCTTTTGGCGAGCGCCAGTCATGTCTTTGCGACGAGCGTCAGGAATGTCACTGCGATGAGTGCAGCACTGTCATTTCGACGAGCGCCGGCAGTGTCATTTCGACGAGCGCTAGCGAGGAGAAATCTTGCCTCCTGTCGCGAAGACTTCTCGCTTCGCAAGATTTCCGTAGTGCTCCACCGCCATTGCACACCACTATATGTTGCGACTACAAGTCGCTGTCACTGCTATGTGTTGTGCATCAATGGGCGTGTGCAATGAGAGTAGGCCACCGGGCGTTTTTCTCCCCTACTCCGATTCGCGCCCGACACGGAGCCTTGCGGGTCCAGCCGGACCTGCCACCGGCTTCAGGCGGAAGTCGCCAGCGGCCGCATTGATGAAGATTTCCACCGGCGCCATTTCGCGTGACCCCACGTCAAAGCCCATCTCTTGCCAATTCGCCAACGGCATGAATGAATCGTCAAACATGACCGGCGGTTTACCCGAAAGGTTGAAGTAGATGTTGCCGTGCGAGGAAAGGCTTTCAATTGTTGCCGATTCCAGTTCCAACGCGCCTCGAGAACTGGATCCGTTGACGAGGATGTTGTTTTGGACGATGTTGCCTGTGGAGCCGCCGGTAATCTTGAGCGCGTATTTGCCGTGCCCGAGCGGCAGGTAAACGGCATTGTTGCGGAAGGTGTTTCTATTCCCGCAACGCGCCGCGTCGCCGTGGAACGAAACGATACCACCGGCGTCGCAGTCGAAAACAAGATTCTCCGCGATAAGGCTGTCCTCGACGCCGTCCATGTTTATCGCGGCGCCGCCACTTTTGCCGCAGCCGCTGATGGTGTTGCCGACGAAGCGTGCGTCTGTCATGATGCCGTCGCCGCCTTCCCGCGCATCGGCGTTGTTGTGGATACCGCAGCCGGAAGCCCCGTATATGCGGCAATTCTCAATCGCGGGATGGTCGGTCGTGGAGAAATAGACGCCGTGTTCGGAAGCGTGGGCGTCGATTTCGCAGGCCGCAACCGTCACGAAATCCGACCCAATCGTCTTAACGCACCACCGCCTGTGGTCGCTGAAACTGCACTCCCGAATGGTTATATGATTGGACTCGCTGATGCGGATGCCCGCCTTACCTCGCGCGCCGGATATGGAAAGGCCGGATATTCCGAGCCAGGACGAATGGATGACGAGAATGCCGTCAATCCCTGCCGCCCTCAAATGCGTCCCCCTGCGGCCTTCGATATGAATCGGTTTCTCCGGAGTCCCGCGAAGCCCATCGATCACGACCGATTCGGCATATTCGCCTTTCATAACGACCAGTGTATCGCCGGGCGTCAGTGCCCGCGCCCCGCGTGCGATTGTCGCCCATGGTGCGGCAACGCTTCCGTCGCCCCCGTCGTTACCCGCCGGCGAAACATACAAGGTGCCTGCGAAAGCGCTCATCGTAAAAAGAGAAAAAACAAGAAGCAGCGTTGAACCGAATGTCCTCACGGGGTCTCTCCTTGCCGTGATTGCTCGCGAGGTTCTTGCTCTTGTGATGCCCGCTGGAACCCCGCGGCAGTGGGCCAGCAAGCGTTATCTTGAACCTGGGATTCAGCTTGTCAAGCCCCCCCGCAAGAAGAGTGCTCGGGTCGGTGGCGACCTCCGCACCCGCCTCGAACCTGCGTCCCTCGGATGTCCCGTCGAAGCAGCGATACAGCCGTAAGGCTTCCAGGGCCTGCTGGACCTGCCTGGGCTTGTACTCGCGGCTCAGTTCGTCGAGGAGAGGAGAGACCGCCTCGGGAACCAACCGAGCCGTATCGGCCTCGGCCGTTTGCAGGAACCCGTCAACCCACCGAACGAAGTAATGGGCTTTCTCCTCCGGCGGGACGCTTTTGTGTCCGTGTATCAGAAAGCTACGGAAGCGGCTTCGCCAGTCCTGGGATCATGGCGTTCCATGATTATCTCGCTTCGGTGTAATCCAAACTTCCTAAACGTATTT
>DYLS01000306.1 GCA_020721965.1 Blastopirellula marina
ATCGTCCAGCGCGTAGCGGCGGCCGGTGGGGGCGCTGTCATCGGGTCGCCAGGCGCAAAGCGCGAAGCGCTGAAGACCCGCTTGGAGCAGAATGCCATAGCGGGGCAGGTTCTCTCAAACCCGCCCCGCCCTGCGTTACGCTGCAAACAGTTTTTGGACGGTAGCCTGGATGAAAGCGGAAACCCCCTCTTGGAGGAGGGGCTTGAAGGCAAGCAAGACTTTTTGAATAGACTCTTTCTCGCCTTCTTTGAGCAAGCCATCCCATTGCTGCGATTTCAACCAGGTTTTTACATCCGGCTTGGAGGGGCGAAGCAGACTTGTCAGTTCTTCCACCAGGAACCAGGTCATCATTTCAGCCTGGGGCGCATAGCCGCCCGCTAGTTTTTTATCGGCTTTCAGGAAACCGCGCTGTTCGAGAAGGCGCTGCTCCTGCGCAAAAAGCGGAAAATCTCGGAGCAGACGATTCACGTCAAAAGTGCGCTCTGGCAACAGGAGCGGGATTTCATCCAGCGCGGCGAGGCTGAATGCCATTTGTTGTTCCGGTTTCCAAGCGTGCCAACTCTCCTGAAGCGCCGGTACCGCCTGGGCAAAGGCTTGTTTGCCAGCCCACTTTCGGCGTTGGTTGGGGTCTTTTTGTTTTTCGGCGTAGGCTTCCCAAAGATAGTAGGCGGCAGCCTGTAAGAAATAGGGATGCCCGCCGCTGATTCTTGCCAGGTAGCGCCGGTCGTCTCCGTTAAACACCCCGCTCGCCTTTGCCAGAAGTTCCGCTATCTCTTTGTCGGAAAAAGCGCCCAGGGAGATTGCATGGCTCGTGTTGAAGTAAGGCGAACTTAAGCGGCTGTATTGCTGGGTGCGGCGATTGAGTTCCTCAACCGGTTGACGGACAGCCAGGATGAGCGAAAAAGAGGCATGGAGGGATGCCAGATTTCGCAAGTTGCCATAAAACCCGGCTGTGTGTAAACCGGGTTCGTCTAAAACCTGGTCGAACTCATCGAGCAGGAGAACCAACCGCAACCCGGCTTCTCCCAACTGAACGAAGAAGCGTTCAAGAGGGAAGCTATCGAATTTTTCGAGAGAAGCCGAGCGGTAGGCAGCCTTTACTCCCGGGTGTTCTTTGAAAGGTTGCAAAGCGGCTTCCCAAAAACGCGGCGCATCCCAACCGCTGAGGGTTTGGGCGTCGAGATATACAAACTCAAGGTTGGGTATGCCCCCTTCGTACAGGTCACGCCGCTGCGCCTGGAGTAAAAGCGAGGTTTTGCCCATGCGCGGTTCGGCGCTGAGGGCGGCGGAACTGCCTTTTTGGACGGCTTCCCGCAGATACCGCATTTCGCGCCGCCGTCCCACAAAATCTTGTCCCTGCACGGGGCTTCCCAAAGAAAAAGGATTTGCCATGTTTTTATAGACTCCCTGCCCAAAAAGGTAACGCCCCGGTGGGTGCCGCGCCTGCCTGGAACCAGGCCAACCCGCCCGCGCTGAGGAACGCCAGGGCAAGCCAGCTGAGAACGAGGATGACCAGCAGCCAGGGGCTGGGTTTTTCATTTTCGATATTTTTCTTCACGCCGCCCGCCACGCCGCCCGCCAC
>DYLS01000307.1:0-99 GCA_020721965.1 Blastopirellula marina
CTGGCCTTCATTTCCGTCGGCAAGCAATTGCTGTTCTTCAGCCCTGCGTTCGTCATGCTCATCCTGGCGCCCCTGCTGTTCCTGATGAGCCTGGCGTTT
>DYLS01000307.1:173-1582 GCA_020721965.1 Blastopirellula marina
TCTTGCGCTCATTTGTCTTTTGTCAAAGACAGCCGGCCTGGCTTGTGATATTTTTTACACAGGCTGACAACACAATCCATTTAGGAGTAGATCCTATGCAATTCGTCAAAGACCGTTTCAACTATCTCTTCGGCTCCACGCGCGGGCTGACCCTGGTCGCCATCGCGGTGGTTTCCATCATCACTGCCATCTTTGGCACGCTCTCGGGTCCGATGGTGGAATGGGGCATCAAGGACATTACCGTGCGTGTGCTCGGCATGAAACTCGTCGAAGCCGAGCGCGAAGGGCGCATCATCATGCTCTATCACACGATAGCCATGACGATCACCGCCATCGAGGTCTATTTCATGACCGAACTGCTGCCGATGAAACGCCACGAGCAGACTATCATCAACGGCGTCATCACCACCGGCTACCTGACCGCCGTCATCTTTGGTTTGCTCTTCGCCTACTGGGGACACAACTTCTCCTTCCACGGCTTGTTCCTGGTCGGGCAGTCGCTGGTCTTCTTCGCGGGCATCCTGTTGACGGTGGCGCTCAACCCCTGGCGAAAGGAATACCTGCTGCCAGCGGATTCGCCCCACGCCCGCTCCAAGGGCGGCCTGGATTTGGAGCGCCTGGCGTTCTTCATCATGGCCATCGCCATGTTGATTTCCGCTACCTTCGGCGCGGTGACTGGCTCATTCTGGGGCAACGGTCACGAGACCTTCCTGGGCGAAGACCTCATCCGCATGCCGCACAAGACCGAATTGCAGAAAGCCATCATCGGCCACCTGCACATCATGCTGACCCTGCTGGCTGTGGGCATCACGCTCATCGTCGGGCGCTGGGTCAAGTTCAAGGGCATCCTGCAAAAAATCGGTATGCCGCTGATGGTCATCGGCATCATCGGTACGACGGCGGGCGCGCTCTCGGTGGTCTGGCTGGAGTGGGCGCACACCATCATCTACGTCGGCTCGACCTTCATCATGCTGGCGGCGCTGATGTACGTGATCTACGCCTGGGACACACTCATCAAGGAAGGCACGGCGGGAATCAAAAAGCCCAACTTCTTCCAAAAGATGGGCGCGCTGCTCAAAGACCCGCTCAAGTTTGGACCTGGCTGGCAAATGGTCTTCATGAACTTCACGGTCAGCGGCGTGGGCATCTTCCTCGCCGTCAAACTGGAGGAGATCTTCCGCGTCTGGCCCCATCGCGAAGAGCGCATCACCCTCACCGGTCACTGGCACATCCTGGCATCGCTCATCGCCACCATCATCCTGATGTACTTCGCCGACCTCTCCGGCATGAAAGGTAAAGTCCGCAAGTGGTTCGGCTGGCTTCTCATCGTCCTTTCGGACATCGCTTTCGGTTCTGCCACCGTCTTCTCGATGAAGCGCCTGTTCGTGGACGAGATCAACCAGCAGGGC
>DYLS01000308.1 GCA_020721965.1 Blastopirellula marina
TATATTGTGGTGTTCTGTCGTCGCTCTACGGACCCCCGTGAACGCTCACAGTATCTCGCTCTTGATGCCGAACGACTGCGTTCACCTGCCGCGGCGGCTGGTGAGACGTTGAAACTCGAAAAACCGCAATGCCGCCGCGGTCAGGTGCAACGCATGGTTCGCCACGGCACCCAAACATCGCGTTGAATCCTGATCACTCAACGGCTACGCCGATAGCCTTCCAGAATACCGATTCGTGCATGATCCGGATGCCGTATTGTCTCGCTTTCTTCGCCTTCCCTGACTGCGAGTGCGGGTCAGCCAAGACTAGCAGGTCGAGCTTCTTCGTCACCGAATCCATGACGATGAGACCGGCCTTGGTGGCCAGTTCTTCCGCGATCTCGCGTGTAATAAGCTGACCGTTGTGGCGGGACTGGAGTTCGCCCGTGAAACATACGCGCTTTCCGGTCAGACTGGCCTCTGGGGTTGCAGTCGGAGGACGACTCAAGGGTGAACTAGCCACCTTGGCAGCAGCTTCTTGGAGCACTTGGTCCAGGTCCCGTTTCTCCTGACCGAGTAGCCGCGCGACCAGTTTCAAATCGCGGCGCTCGGCCTCCGTGACGACTCCATCGGCCACTGCTGCAATGGCCAGTTGGTTCAGATACTCACGATGGGTGACGTTGATTTGTTCCCCGCTTAGCCCCCACTTTGCGGCCATTTCAACAAGTGCGCCAGCCTCCGACTCGTCCACTTGCCGATCTTCGAGAACCCGATCAAGCAAGGCGGCATATGCCATTACCGCACCTTCGGTCGCGATGGGTTCAGCTCCGGCGTGCACTCGTCCGAGAAGACGTTGGAGGTACGTCGGTGGCTCAGTTTGGCGCCGGCGAGAATCATCACGGGTGATTGGTTGCTTCGCGGTGCTGGGAATCGCAGGCCATTGGATTGGCATTAGCCTGCTCAGCTTCTGAACGATGCGCGGTTGATCCGGGAGGAGAAAGGAGAGCAAGCGAGCTGTCGCGCGAGCATCGGCCAGGGCGTGATGGGCTTCACCATCCAGCGGGATTCCATAATCGCAGCAGCGCTCGGCGAGTCCCCCGCCGCCTGCAAGCTGCATTGTGCAAATCGTGAAGCATTGTGGTGCGGGGTATCCGATTCGGGAGAATTCGCTTTCGATGAACTGGTAATCAAACCGCACATTGTGACCGGCGACGGCCACGGTGCCTTGCAGCGTCTCAACGAGCAGGCCCGCAATGTCACCAAACTGCGGAGCATGAAGCACGTCCTCAGCAGTCAGACCATGGATGCTGCTCGGTCCGATGTCCCGACCAGGGTTCACGAGCGAGACAAACTCGCGCACAATTCGCCCGTCGCCGTCGATCACTACCGCAGCAAGCTCTACCACGCGGTCATGCCGAAGCGGAAACAAGCCGGTGGTCTCGACATCGATGATGGCTATAAGACCAGGCAGTTGCGAAGTCGGCATGGCGCTACTCCCTCCGAGGCTCAGCTTCCAATAGTGGCTAACTTGATGTTAGGGTGATCCTTGTAATGCCTGTAGACGGTATGTTTGCAGCCTAACGCGCATGGTCAAC
>DYLS01000309.1 GCA_020721965.1 Blastopirellula marina
TGTAACTACTCAGCCTACTGCAGCAGGTTGACCTGAGCGAGCGGCAGGAATAAAAGGGTCCCCTGCCAAAGCCGCTTGCAGTACGACAATCGCCCGCTGTCCATTCTTCCGTGCGGTCGAGATATACCCGCGGATCTGGCAGAACATCTCGGCGCCTGCAACTGTTCGGAAAGCGCCAGAGACTTTCTGCTTGACTTTCACCATGCGGATGTCTCGCTCCGCTTGGTTGTTGTCAAACGGCACCCTGAAATCATACATAAAGGCCAGCACTTCCCGTTTGTGCCCCTGCAACCGATCCAGCAGGTTCTTCGGTGGGGTTTGTTTGACACGCCCCCGCCGCTTCGTCAGGGTCGCGGGAGCGACGGGTGGAGGGTTCGCCTCCAGACCTTGGGTGAGGAGCGCATCGTAGCGTTCCTCAAACTCCTGGAGTCGCTCCGCCGCCAAGTGCGGCTGGTTCTGCTCTTTGGCTCCTTCCACCGCCTTTTTGATGTCCAGCAGCAGGGTCGCCATTTCCGCCGCCCACCCTTGCTGATAGCGCTCGGTGATGAAGTTGAGTTCGCGCAGATGGTGACTATTGCACAAGCCATGGGAGGCTTGGGTGTACTGGAAGTAGGGGGGCAAACCGTCGTGGACCGCCGTACCGTTAAAGGCGGGCAAAATGCCGATGGCGTCCATGGCGGCCGCACCGCGCTTGGGATGGGCGGCATAGTACGTCAGCCGCTCCGTGCTCGCCACGTGCACCCATTGCAACTTCCCTGCCACGTGCAACCCACTTTCATCAAAGTGTGCCACTTGGGCGTGCGTCAATTGCTCTTTCACCGCCGCATTGGCGGGTGCCACCTGCTGGGCCACTGCGGTGTTGGCTTGCAGCACCGCCGCTTCCGTCAGGGGATGCTCGTAGAGATCATCAAACATCTCCGCCGTGCGTTCCAAAGGGATAAAGTGGTAGGTGTTGAAGTACGTGGCCTGTGCCTGGAGGTGGGGACCATATTGGACCGGCTGAGTGACCTCGGGTGGGAATGTCCCCGTGTTGACCGCGCCACACTGCGGACAGGTTTTGATTTCGGCCTGGTGTTCGGTCACTTCCACTCGCACGGGAGGCACGTCGAACACTTGGCGTTTTTCGTAGGCGCGCGGGGGCACCTGCTCCAACGAGGCGTGGCAGCGGTGGCAGGTGGTGACGGGATGCACGCGGACATGGTCCGGGTGCTCCACCGCTTTCAGGGTATGCCCCGAATGGCCGGGTTGCCCGCCGCTGGACTTGCCGCTTGCCTGCCTCAGACTACGGGTGCGCGGCTTGGCCAATCCATCGCTGGAAGGGGGCTTGCTGCTGTTGTGACTGTTCTTGGCTCGCTGGTCTTCCAAGGTCTGGAGGCGCGCTTCCAGCGCACGGACGATGGCGTACACTCCGTCGAACAGAGCCATTACCACATCTTCGCCTTGTTGATAGGCAGCGTGGATTTCTTTGCGGCTGGGTAGCGGTGCAGGTGTCATCGGCTCTATTATCGCTGGCTTGGGTGTGCTTTTCAATAGAAAAACGGTTACAAGTTTGTTCAAATTTCTATGCCTGAG
>DYLS01000310.1 GCA_020721965.1 Blastopirellula marina
AAATCCCGACGCCGCAACCGATTCCATGCGATTCTGAAAAAGAAGTTCGGTTTAGAGCGCCAACGGTGCTGGCGGGCTCATACGTCTGTTAGGCCAGTCCGATTTCACACCCGTTGGGCACCGCTCCATTGTGTCACCGCATCTCGCGTCTGGCGGGTTGGTCGCCGAATAGGTTGTGCGTAACCCACCAGGCAAGGCATGGATCCGACTATAGTGTCGCCGAGGCAACACGCCTAACCGCGCCTCGGCGCTCTCGGGGTCAGGCACCCCCACTGCGATTGGTGGCGCACAGCGCCGGTTCATCGCCAACCCGCGAGATGCTTGAGACCGGTGTCCGAACGCAGCCATCAAGGCTTCTGGATCATCCGCAGGTCGCGGGTAGCCGTAGATGTCGGGCAACATGCAACCGCGCGAGAAAGCCAGTCGGGCTGACGACAGGGGGGGGCATGGCCGCCGCAAGCCGTCGCAGCCGGACGCAAGGGTCGGTCCACAGCGGCGAGTCGTAACGCCCTAGCAAGAAGAACCTTACGGTGTAATCGTGGCTTTTTCGTCGCTTCCGTCGCAAAACACGCGAAGTATTCCTCCCGCCCTCTTCTTCTCTCTTTTATCCATCCCAAGGGGAAGAGAAGAAAACAGCGACGGAAGCGACGGAAGCCGTCGCAATCCTCGCAATGTTCTATCCGCACGGCACTTCCGCGCCGTCGCAGGACTCAGATTGCAGCGACGGGGCTGCGACCAGTGCAGCAAGCGGCGGCAGGGTCCAGAATCGCCACAATTTCTGGCAGAGGGCGTCAGCCGATTCCAATCCCCAGTCGCCCTCAAAGCAGGACACTTGCCCTTTCGCCCGGTGAAGGTCCTTCATTGCGGCCGGCCCACTGGTGCTTTCTTGTCGAGCCGGCGGGGCTGCCGGCAGGAGACTCCTCAAGGCCAGCCGTTTGGGGCGCCTCTTATCGTGAAACTCCACGTCGAGACCGACGCCGCACAGGTTCGGTGCGAGCAGCCGGAGTTTGTTCGACAAGGTGCGGCTGTCGTGTGGCCAGCCCTCACGGCGCTTCACATCGTCATCGGCGAACTTGTTGAGTTGGTCTAACAGTTCGGACCACGTACCCTCCCACGACTGTCTGGCCACAACGAACTTGCGGACTATCTCTCCCACCAGCGACCCTGCCACGACGGCTTCGTTGGAATCATCTTGGTTGCACGCCATCGCTTGCATGAAGGTCCCGCTCGGCCACCCCAACCCCGCTTCCACTGCCAGCCCCCACTTAAAGAAATCGGCCAACCGGGGCAGTTCGTTCTTGGCGCGCTTTACCTCGGGTAGCTTCGTCAACCCTTGAGAAGCCGCCGTCAAGAGCGCTCCGAAAACTCCAGGATAGACCGCAGCAAACGCTCTGTCCAACTCCTCTTCTTCCTTGCGGTCGAGCTTTGGCAGAACGGGGGCATGAACGATCAGCGCGCGGTCGAGAAAGTCGCTACGTATGGCGATGTCTTCGATGCCGTTGACCATCTGCGGGCGAACAGCGAAGAAGAGCTTCTCGCCGTCGTCTGTGTACAAAGCGCGTT
>DYLS01000026.1 GCA_020721965.1 Blastopirellula marina
CACGGCCTCGATTTTCCCAGTTGTCTCGATTGCCTCGACCGTCTCAATTGTTTCGATTGTCTCGGTTGTTTTGATTGTCCCACCACTTGCCGCAGTGCCTTGCCGCGAGACGATTTCGTCCCAGGGACCTGCAAAGCGACCCGGGCGACTTTCTGATCGCGCCGGCGACCTGTAAACCTTGGGGCCGCTCGCGGCATCCGGTTCGGTTAAACGCGGAGTTAAGAGCGCGGCTTCATGCCGGACCGTGGTGGCACCACCCACCCTTGTCTTCGAGACGCGGAGCAGAGACGGAAATACCTCCGCCACTTGACGGAACAACCACGAATCGGCCAGTTGGCGCTCATCCTGAAAATAGCGCATCAACTCAGCCTTCTCGATACGGTAGTCGTCCACGGCCAGATCGCGTTGTTCCACGGCCACCAAGGTATCGTAAGCCGTGTTAATGGCGACAACTTCATCCGCATCGGCCGAAATGAAGGCATGGCCGCGAGAAAGGAGTTGCTGAACGTATTCTTTCCCCTTCGGCCCCGGCGGTCGCAACCGAGCGTCGCGTATCATGATCAGCCTGTCGAATTGATGCAAATCCTCGTCGGTTCCCAGCAAATTCCTCAATCTTGCCGTCAGAGAGGTGGACTCGCCGTTCAGCACCGCAATGCAGAGACGAGGTGTGCCATGCCCAGGCATCAGTACCAGGTTGAATGGCATGACCCTCGCATGATACGTGGCCTTATCCATGAGCATGGGCGAGTCATTCGTCTGGCTTAATAATGCTATCACGTCCTTGATGCGACCGAAAAAATCCTCGGGCAGCAACATCGACCGGGCATATTCCTTGCGCGCCTGACTCTCCATCGCCTCGCACGCTTTCCGGATCGCGCGAAAAATCCTGTCGTGGGTTATGGCCCGCCGTGAGGACCGCGCGACGAAGGGTGTTACCTGCTTCCCATCCAGCCAGTTTTCGAGCAGCGCATGAGTACCCTGTAGAAATGCACGCGGAGAATCCGCTCCTTGGCATACGTGCAGAACGTCTTGCTCTTCGAAGGGGTAGATTTCGTTAGGTAGCTGGTGCTTCCGAAAAGAATCTCGCAGGTGGATGGCGAGCATTTGCATCCCGTGTTCCGCACCAAATTGTTCCAATGTCACCTGTTGTTGGGCAATCCGTTCCAACACGCTGCGATCGAGAACTTTGGAGAACCACTCTCCCCATAAAGAGGGAAAAACGCACGTCAAGACCAGGTAGTTGGGAGACATGGTGAAAACCTCACGCAGCACATCTCCCCAACGCCTTGTCAATCGTTCTTGATCCCGCAGTCCTTCCAACTGATCAAAGGCCAGAATCAGCGGTTGATAGTACGTGGATAGGTGGCCGATGGAGGAAATGGCTCGCAGTGCCATCTCCTCCCGTTGCTGCCACACTGCCGCTTCGGGCGTTTCTTCACCAGAGGGGACCCAAGAGGCCGGAAGTACCAAGTTCTGCGATTCGTTCGGATCAAGATCTTGCCCGGCCAGCCAGTTCAAGAGAATTCGCTTCCGATCGGCATCGGCGACCAAGCAGTATGTAACCAGAACGCTGGCGATCTGCTGGTCGACGTTAGGATTGTTATCGCGCAAGAACTTGAGCGTTTTTTTGCGGATGATACTCAAGTTCTTTTGTCGTTGCTCGCCCGACCCCAGCATGGAAAAGAGATTGTAGGGGTCACGACTGAGTTTGTCGATCCAGCGGCGTCGCAGTGCTGGGTTCCTTCCAGCTTTGACGTCTTCTTCGAGAAGCGGAATCAGCACCCGGGAGAAAACGTGGGCCAAAAGGTCATCCAACTGAGATCGCTCACCATCGGTGGCCGGAAGCCTTTGCGCCAAGCTGTCCACAATATTTTTCCAGACGTGCTGAGCGACTGCCTCTTCGTTATTGGGACGGCGCACGAACAAAATTTGGTTGGACCTGCAAAGGTTTCTGGCCACCCGCATCAACAAGTGCGTCTTCCCTGTCCCAGCTTCGCCGAGAATCAGCAATCCCTGGGAAAATCGCGGAGATTGCTGCGAGGAAACAGGTGCCAGACCCCGTACCGTGCGAACAATCCGATTAAAAGCGCGCCCGTTGTAAGATTCGAGGTCCGGTATCGCATCCCAAGGGGTATTGACCCGGTCGAGCAATTGCGGCGGATCGTTCAGCAAGATTGGTCGATAATGGTTTTCCTCATCCCAAAACATTGATCGCACCCCTTGGAAAAGCGATGGAGAGATCTGCGCGGATTCCTCTAAACACCTCCACGCAAACGATAACTCTACTATTGGTAACCGGTCACAGAATATACGGAGCGTCATGCCCCGGCGGACACGGCATCTCATGGTCCCCTTGACCAATCGACGGCTACGAACAGAGCCCGTTTACCGTATGCCTCGTGGAAACAGGCCGTTTTCGGCACTATTCCATCCGTGAACGGTTACTTCTATTGTAACCAGCCGACTTTTAACCAGTCGGCGGGGGTGTGCCGCGGAAGGGATGCGGTGATCGCAGCGCCGCGGCCGAGACCGGAGGCTTGGGCCGAGACCGGCGGAAGATACTAGGGCAGATCAGGCGGACCCTAGGGCAGATCAGGCGGAGGCGAGGGCAGATCAGTAACCCGGGGTCCAGGGCCAGTACCGTCGTCGCGGACCGCCCCAACGGAACTCCAAGCCCGCCGTCAAGGCCAGGTGATGCGTCACGTTGAAGCGATTGGGAAAGACGATGTTGTCGGTAAACTCCAGTCGAAAGACCGGGTCTGTCGCGCGGCGAAACTTGATGCCGAATCCCACAGGCATCGTGAAATAGGTGCCTTCGTAAGATTCGCCGAATCGGTCGGAGAAATCCATTCGCGTCAATCCAGCCCCCCAGAGCAGGTAGAATCGGGCGGGATGATAATCGGTGGCATAGTAGAGTAGGCTAAGATCCCACTGAAACGTGGTCGCGTTACGGTCCGTGAATCGGCGGCGCAGCGGGTCGGTCTCGCTCAAACCCGCCGCATCGTCGGAGGCCCAGCGTGCAACCACGGCAGCATAGCTATCGCTCAGTTCCATGCTGCCAAAGGAGAGCCGGGTCTCCAGGCCCAGATTCGGGGCGAAGTCCCAACCCAGGCGTGCCGCTCCCAGGATGCCCGCCTTTTCCTGCACCCAGTCGTCGATCAGCGCCGTCCCGTGAAGAAAGCCTACCCCCATCCCCGCGGAGATCGGCTTCTCTAGCCACGACCGCCAGAGTTCCGGCGAGTCTGGGGGGGCTAGCCGTGTCAACCAGCGTCGCAACGGTCCCGGCGGCGATTCCTGAGCTACCAGCCGGTAGGGCGAGTCCTCCTCCGCCATGCCCCCCGATGCGCTACTGGGAAAACTTCGATCCACGACGCCACTTACCCCCGCCTCGATATCCCCAGTGCCTTCGATGCCCCCAACGTCTTCGACATCCACGAAGCTTTCCGTCCAGCGCGGCTCCGCCGCCGACGCCGGGAGGCTAGGGACGAAGTGCATGTCGCTCCCACCGGGTGACGCCGTGGTAAACTCCTGGCCGGGGGCAATCCAGGATTCTCCTTTCACGGGAGGCGGCAGTGGCCGGACGCTTCCTGCGGCGGATTCCCGAGCCTCGGTTTGCAGGACGAACTCTGGAGGGGCACGGTGAGCTGCGGTGGGTGCCTGGTCCGAGTAATTGGTGGGCGCCAAGTCCGGCGGAAGGGGGGCCGCATTTCTCGAGGACAATGCGGATTCCTTCGGCTCAGGTTCCGGGAAGGCGGGAATCGGAAATGGCCAATTCTCGTTGGCAGCCAAAGTCATACCGTGACCAGCCAACATGGCTACCACGGTCACCCCAACAACGGCGATGGCCCCCACTCTTGCCCGCCTTGCATCGCCACGGGTCATGACTGGAGGGCGCATGGTTCGAGAGCGCGGGCCACGGGTGAATGGGCCGCGCCAGGCAACCCCCGAGCCCCAGCCCGGCGCTTGCCCTTGGCGATCCATCGCCGAAACGCAACGCGCGCACTCCCGTTGCCTAACCTGCACCGAAAACCCTCATGCGAGAGACATGCCAGGGATTTTTCCAGTCCCAATCTGGGCCACCGCGATGACGAAGCCCGGTCGCTCATGCATCAAATTGGAGCGACCCCCACCGATTTATCCCGGGTCCGAACCACTGGCCGGTAATCGGCGCAGCGTCCAGGAGTCCGGGGCTGGCGGATTATCGGCAAGGCTTGTATCGGTGTCAATCCCACATCAGGGAAAGAATCGAGTTGCCACAATAAGAAGGTGTGGCACAGCAAACCACTGTGAGGTTTCGCGAAGTTGCAAACTATTGCTGCAAGTCGACGAGTAGCTCTTTACCATCCGGGGAGGGCACGGTGACCGTCAATCCGGAGGTTTCAAAGGAAGCGTACTTCGGGGGCAAGGCGGACTGAACCCCGGCCGATCCGCTGGTGGAGGTTGCCAGAAACTGTTTCTCATAATCCTCGGGGTTCTGGAGGCTTTCACTGGATTGCCCGGTGCTCTGCGAAGGCGGAAGTTTGATCACGGCCACCTTATATGACCCTGCCGGGACCCCTTCGTAAACCCCATCGGTCTTCATGACCGCCCGGCCTTGGCTATCGCTCACGCCCGCCGCTGAGTACTTTCCGGAGACCGGAGAAAAGAGGACTTTGGCCTCTGGAACGGGTTCACCCTTGAACTTCACGACGGTCACGATCGGCACCAGATCCGGCAAATCGGCCGGCCTTTCAGCTTTACCGCCGCATCCCGGCAAACTGAGTCCCAACAACGTGCACGCCGCCAGAGTGACAAAGACGGACTTCCGATTGACCATCATTGTGTCTTCCCCAATAAAGCGACTTGCTAGACAAAACACGAAACAGAGCCAAAACCGTACTGGATGCGCTGAAATGCCGCCGCGACTGTGAAGGGCGGCACGCATTGCCCAGGGCGCAACCGTTCAGGAACGCTCGGGGACCACAACAGCTTGTGGTCTCCTTGAGCAATCGGCGGATCAAAGCGATTTTGCCGCGCGGCTCGTGCAAACACCGCGTGTTCCGCGCTATTCCACCCGTGAACGGTTACCCAGGGCAAACCTCAGGACTCTAAAAGCCGTTGATCGATTCACCGCCGGCGCGGCTACCGAGGGCACCCCATACACCGTAATTACTGGGTCCGCTTTCCACCAACCCCAGGCTCAAATTGCCGGTGTCGATGGTCTCGGAAATAAATCGTACGGAACCGTCCAACAAACAGACATTCGCTCCGCCGGGGTGATTGCTGGTGGGTGGGGCCAAAATCCGGGATTCCTGGGACGGTACGCCACTGGCGGTGCAGCTCGGGGCATTCGGCGGCAGGATGGTGTTGAAACCGCTGGCCGCAATGGAGCCGTCAGACCACCACCGCCCGGTAACGTCTCCAGTACCCGGTGTTACGTACCGCGAACCGGAAGTGGGAGTTACCTTGCAATCGAGGGGAACGATGCTCAGCATGCCCGGCAACACGGTAGCCCCCGGCACTACGGACGCGGATTCAGCAAATCCGCCCTTCACATCCGCGATGCTTCGTCCCACGATCCGCTCGCTGAAGGCCGCGGTATTGCTCAGCCCATCCGTCACGGCGGCGAAATTGTGCACCTCACCAGGAGCGAGGTGCGAACGAAACGTCCCAAACGGCCCACGTGGATTGCGAACGTGTCGCGCCGCGTCGTGGTGTTGCATGGTCCAATCGCCCATGCTCATCATGTAGTTCCGCCCCGGCCGAGGCTTGGTACTACTCAGAGCCGATCCATCACTCGGGCAGAAGAAGCCGGGGATGGTGTCGTACACCCCCGAGCCGGGCACATCTGCCCAGCCTCCCGGCGAGAAGTTCATGCTTGCGAATTTGTCGTAGATCGGCTTTTGCTCCATGTAGGGGAGAAGAACGACGAAACCCGATAACCGATACGCGCTGGTACACGTATTGCACCAACTCCACCACGTTCCAAATGAGGCACTACTCCCTGTGTCACCGCCCGTTCCACCACAAATGAAGGGGATCATGTTGTTGACATCGTGATAATTGTGGAGGGCAAGCCCCAATTGCTTGAGATTGTTCGTACATTGCGAACGCCGCGCGGCCTCCCGCGCCGCCTGAACCGCAGGCAACAGCAAGGCAATCAAGATGCCGATGATGGCAATCACA
The DNA here is from genome assembly GCA_020721965.1 of Blastopirellula marina. GTDB lineage: Bacteria > Planctomycetota > Planctomycetia > Pirellulales > Thermoguttaceae > Thermogutta. The sequence goes on from DYLS01000026.1 coordinate 6,166, forward strand.
ACGAGAAGCTCCACCAAGGTGAAACCTCGTCTTTTCGTACTCAAGACTTTCATGACACACCTCCACAATTAAGATTAGCACACGTGGAACAACAATACACGAGCCTTGCCAACCACCGAAACAGACGGCATTTTAAGGAAGCATTGAAGGGAGCCGTCGCCCGGCAAAATCGCGCTCGATTAGCCTACAATATAATCTCAAACCGAACTAAAGTCAACAAATTGGCACGACACTCCGAGTATTTCGAGTCGCGGATCCGCACCCGCTTGCGAAACCCCGTATGCTATGATTCCCTGTGGTGAACATTGCTAGTGATAGAGTGCTAAGCCGGGCACCGACCTGCCTTGGAGTTTGGACTGCCCGGGCAGCGCCGTCCAGACCCAACCTATATCAAGGAGTTTTTCGGTGAAAATCGCCATTGTTGGTACGGGATACGTCGGTTTGGTGACGGGAACGTGCTTTGCGGAGACGGGCAACGAGGTCGTTTGCGTGGACTGCGACCAAGAAAAGGTCCGCACCCTCCAGGGTGGCAAGTGCACCATTTACGAGCCGGGCCTGGAAGAGTTACTGAAGCGAAATCTGGCCGCCGAACGACTGCGGTTCACGACCGATCTGGCCTCCGCCGCCGGTTGGGCACGACTCGTTTTTCTCGCCGTGGGCACCCCTCCCAGGGCGGATGGCTCGGTGGACCTCTCCTATCTCTGGACGGCCGTCGAGCAGATTGCCCCCCACCTGTGTCCGAACGCCATTGTGGTGCTGAAAAGCACGGTTCCCGTGGGGACCAATGCCTCCGTGACCGCGCGGCTACGAGAGCTGACCGGACGCCAGGTGGACGTGGCGAGCAATCCGGAGTTCCTCAAAGAAGGGGCGGCTGTCGAGGACTTCATGAAACCCGATCGCGTGGTCATCGGCACGCGCCGGGAAGAGGTCTGCGAGGTGCTTTGGGAGCTGTATCAGCCCTATCTGCGGACGGATAAGCCGCTCCTGGCCATGTCGCCCGAGAGCGCCGAGATGACCAAGTATGCCGCCAACTCGCTCCTGGCAACCAAGATCAGCTTCATCAACGAGGTCGCCGCGATCTGCGAGCGGACGGGGGCCGACATCAACGACGTCCGCCGAGGCATTGGGCACGACAGCCGAATCGGCTTCGCGTTTCTCTTCCCCGGGGTGGGCTACGGGGGAAGCTGCTTCCCCAAGGATGTCCGGGCATTGGCGGCGGTGGCCAAGGCGCACGACGTAAACCCCCGCATCCTGGATGCGGTGCATCAGGTCAACGAGTTCCAGAAAGGCACCCTGCTCCGCAAGATTCGCGAGCATTTCGGCGGTGCCTTATCCGACAAGACCATCGCGATTTGGGGCTTGGCGTTCAAACCCGCCACGGATGACATCCGCGAGGCCCCGTCACTCGTGCTCATCGAGGCACTTCTGAAGCACGGCGCCACGATCCAGATCTATGATCCGGAGGCCATGGAAAACGTCCGGCGGCGGTACGGAGATCGCCTGATCTACGCCGCCCAGCGGGACGAGGCACTGGTCGGGGCCGACGCACTGGCCGTGGTCACAGAGTGGAAACAATTCGTTCACCCAGACTTCGACGAAATGAAGCGCCGGATGCGGCAACCTGTGATTTTCGACGGCCGGAACATCTACAACCCCGTTCGCATGAGGGATTTGGGATTTACGTACTACAGCGTCGGCCGCCCGCCGGTTCGACCATGATGTGCCGGGACATCCTGGTCCCCGTTTTCCCGCGTCCCCGTTTCCCCTCGTCCCGGCCCCCACGGCCCCTTTTTGCCGCGCCCCGGATTCCCCACGCCCCCTTTAATATCGCAGCGTAAAGTCCGCCTGATTGCGTGATGTGCCCAGCATCGCCGGGCGGCGCCACGTCCTACGCCCACAAGACGCCGCGCGCGGCAATCACCTCGGGGCCGTAGTATAAAAAAGGTAACCGTTCATAGCTGAGCCATAACGGAAAAGATTTGCGAAACAACGCGAGTTGTTCAGATGTCCCCAAGATTCTTTGAGTGGGCAACGGAATGTCATTTCGACGAGCACAACGGTGTCATTTCGACGAGCGCCAGCGAGGAGAAATCTAAACCCTTTCGAGAAGACCTGTCGCTTCGCGAGATTTCTCGCTTCGCTCGAAATGACGAGAGGGCAGGCCGTTTGGCAATCACGAGAATCCCCGTGGACGACTACTAAAATCGATGCAGCACCGCACGCTGGGGGAAATGGCGAGTTTCCCAAACGCCGTGTAACCCCAGCCATGTAGTCGTATAGATAGCGCTATCGCTAAGGCAGCGCTTTCCCGTTGCCCTGCCTACTCTCGTCCCATGACGGCAGAGGCCTTTTCTGTGAGAATCGCCGCAATCTTCGGATTGTTCTTGCCATTCACCTTTGCCAAAGGCGCCCTTTGCGGTATTTTTGATTTCTTGAGACGGCGCGGGGCGACCGGCTCGGATACGCGGTCACCGCGGCTGGGCAACCAAGGTGCGAACTGCCCTCAGCATGTCCAATTCAGATTTGTCAGATTTGTACGAGGAGTGATACCTTGAATTCCGCCGATCAACCTTCTGGAGGGGACAGTCGCGAGATCAACCCGCTGGAGGCCGCCCGTCGCGAAAAAATGCGGCGTTTGGAGGAGATGGGCATCGATCCGTGGGGACATCGTTTCGACGGCCACCAATCGATCGCCGACATCCGCTCCCGAGAAGGCGAAATCGAGACGGTTCAGCCGGGCGATTGCGCCGTCGGCCATCCGCCCGAGCTTCGCGGACCACGCGTTCGTGCGGCCGGCCGGGTGATGCTCCTCCGCCGGTCCGGAAAAATCATGTTCCTCGACCTCCGCGACTGGTCCGCCAAAATCCAAATCCTGATCGGCAAGGCCCAGGTCGGCGAGGCAGACTGGCAGCTCGCCCAGTGCGTTGACCTCGGCGACCTGCTGGGCGTGGACGGCGAACTCAAACGGACGAAGACGGGGGAGCTGACGATCTTCGCCGACAGTTTGACCTTCCTGACCAAGTCGATCGAGACCCCGCCCGAGAAATGGCACGGCTTGACCGATCCAGAACTCCGCAACCGCATGCGCTATTTGGACCTGGCCTATACCGACGGCGTAATGCAGCGGTTTTTGCGGCGGACCAAGATCGTACAATCGGTCCGCCAAACCCTAGCGGAGGACGGTTTCGTGGAGGTGGAAGGCCCAACGCTGCATACCGTGGCAGGCGGGGCCGCGGCTCGACCGTTCATCACGCACCACAACGCCCTCGACATGGACCTCTTTCTCAGGATCGCCCTGGAGCTGCATCTGAAACGGCTCCTGGTAGGCGGCATCGAGAGAGTTTACGAACTGGGTCGCGTCTATCGCAACGAGGGCATCAGCCCCCGCCACAATCCCGAATTCACCATGCTCGAGGCCTATCAGGCCTACGGCGATTACCAGACCATGATGGACCTCACGGAGCGGCTCATTGTCCGTGCCATCCAGGCGACCGGCCAACCGCTGCAATTGCCCTGGGGCGAAGCCACCATCGACTTTACGCCCCCCTTTGCGCGTCGTCGCTACGACGATTTGCTGCGGGAATACCTGGAACTCGACCCGGACGATCCGGCCGCCCTCCAGGATTGTGCGCGGAAACGCGGTCTGGAGGTGGGTTTCAAACACCCCGACGTGCTGAAAAATAAGCTGTTCGAGGAATGCGTCCAGCCGCATCTGACCGGCCCGATCTTCGTGATGGATTACCCGGCATCGATTTGCCCGCTGACAAAGCGAAAACGCGAAGCGCCGGGAATCGCCGAACGATTCGAGCTTTTTGTGCAGGGGATGGAGCTGGCCAATGCATACACCGAGTTAAACGACCCCGACCTGCAAGAGAAGCTTTTCGACATGCAGTTGGAGGGTCTTCCGGAAGAGGAGTCCATGGCCAGGATGGATCGCGATTTTCTCCGCGCCATGCGCTATGGAATGCCACCGGCGGGGGGGTTGGGAATTGGTATTGACCGCTTGGTCATGCTTCTTACAAACTGTCAGAGCATTCGCGAAGTGATTCTGTTTCCGCTCTACCGCCCCGAGGCATAGCCGCGCGACAGTTCCTTCGTCGAGGTCACCGTTTTGGCGAAGGCCCGCTTCCCCAAGAGGCACCTTTCGCGACAGAAGAGGCATCTTTCGAGAGAGAAGAGGCCCCTTTCGAGACAGAATGTGCGGAGCCGCCAGACCTTGCGGCGATACATCCGCTCCTGGAAGCGTGGGTCAGGGAGGACCGATCCGCAATGTATGTCTTGATGCTTTGCTGGCGGTACTTACGGACTCGCTATATCGCTCTGGCGTCCATCATCAGCGTGATGCTCGGCGTGGCTACGATGATCGTGGTGAACAGCGTCATGCTGGGCTTTGCGCACGAAATGGAGAATCGCCTCCACGGCATCCTTTCCGACATCATCTTCCAGTCGCGGAGCCTGGAGGGCTTTCCCGACGCCCAGTGGCACATGGAGCAGATCCGTAACGTTGCGGGGGATGACATCGAGGCCATGACGCCCACGGTCGTCGTCCCCGCGATGGTGAATCTCCAGGTCGGCGAGCAATGGGTCACCCGGCCCGTCCAGCTCATTGGCATCGACGCGGCGACCCAGGGCCGTGTCAGCGACTTTGGGCAATACCTGCAACATCCCGAGAATCGGCGGCAATTGAGCTTCGCGCTGCGTGACGGCGGCTACGACGTCCGTGATCACCAGGGTGGCACGGAGGCACCCCCGCGTCCCGAGATGGCCGATGCCGGATGGAAGCATCGCCGTCAGATGGCCCAGCTCCGCAAGATCATGCGGGATATCGAATCCCCTCGGGTGGAGAGCCGCCTCCCGGCTGCCCCACAACGCGGCGCCATGGCGGCCGACTCCCCTGGCGGCGGAGGGATACCGGCCAGCTCGGAGCAAGGGGGAGATTCGGCCGGTTCCACGGAAAATCTGCCGAGCGATGCCATCCCCACCAACCCTTTTGCCCGATTCGGTCCCCGCCAGGAGGACTACGTTCCCGCTTTTGATCCGGCGGTGTCTCAATATACGGGCATCGTGCTGGGAATCGGTTTGGCGACCTATCGCAAAGATGGCCGCGACCGCTTCTTGATCCTGCCGGGCGATGACGTCACCGTTACCTTCCCTACCGCCGGCTCGCCCCCGCGAATCCACCGCGACAACTTCACGGTGGTCGATTTCTACGAAAGCAAGATGAGCGAGTACGATTCCAATTTCGCCTTCGTCCCCATCGAGACGCTTCAGCGGTTGCGGGGGATGATCGATCCTGCCACGGGCCGCAGCTACGTGAATGCGATCAGTATCAAGCTCAAGCCGGGCCGCGACATGAACGCGGTTCGGGACCGGCTCCGTGCGGCCTTTGCCCCACAATACTACTCCATCGACACGTGGCGCGACAACCAGGGCGCGTTGCTGGCTGCCGTGCACATGGAAACCGCCATCCTCAACGTCCTGCTCTTCCTCATCATTTGCGTGGCCGGATTCGGCATCCTGGCGATCTTCTTCATGATTGTGGTCGAGAAGACCCGAGACATCGGCATCCTCAAATCTCTCGGGGCGTCTTCCTCCGGCGTGATGAGCATCTTTCTAGGCTACGGCTTATTGCTGGGTCTGGTCGGCTCCGGCGTGGGCCTCGTGATGGGCCTGCTGTTCGTCCATTACATCAACGAGATCGCGGACATCCTGGGGCGCCTGACCGGCCGTCCCGTCTTCGACCCCGACATCTATTACTTCTACAAAATCCCGGCTATCGTGGATCCGTTCACGGTAGCGTGGATCGTCGGTGGGGCCTTGGCTATCGCGGTACTGGCGGGGATTCTTCCTGCTCTCCGGGCCGCGCGGTTACACCCAGTGGAGGCACTGCGATATGAATAGAGCACTCACCGCGCGCCGCGATACGGACCACGGCGTGGCCCCATCGAGCCGCCACGCTTCCCTGCCCCCGGCGGCGTGCCCTGGCGAAGGCGAGTCGCCTGCCGTGGACCGCCCTATCGACGACCCATTCCACGTCGAGGAACACCCTTCCACGGATCAAGACCCTTTTCTCTCGAATCCGTTGTCGTCCGAGTCCTCCCCGGGGGCTGCCGGGGCTTTGCCCTCTGGGTCATCCGAGCGGCGGATGGCCCTGCTCCCGGCCTCGGCATCGACAGGGGGTAAAACCGCCCGCCCCGCCCCGCCGCGATCCGAGCCGCAACTTCGTATCTGCGGCTTGATCAAGGCCTACCGCAAGGCCGCCGTGGAAATCCCGGTCCTCCGCGGCGTGGACCTGGAAATCCGTCACGGCGAGTTCCTCGCGATCGTCGGACAAAGCGGATCGGGGAAAAGCACGCTGCTGCATTTGTTGGGGCTGCTGGACCGTCCCGATGAGGGGGATATCCGGCTCTCTGAGACACGCATTGACGATCTACCGCCCGCCAAACGCGATCGGCTGCGGAATCAGTGCTTCGGGATGGTTTTCCAGTTTTATCACCTTTTGCCGGAGCTGACCGCCCTGGAAAACGTGCTGGTACCGGCTCTCATCGCGACGAATCCCATCACGGGATTGCGGCAGCGGGCAGCCTTGCGGCGCCGAGCCACGGAGCTTTTGGAGTTGATGGGCCTGTCGCACCGCTTGCGGCACCGCCCACGCGAACTGTCCGGCGGGGAGATGCAGCGGACGGCCATTGCCCGAGCACTGATGAATCGCCCTCAAATCCTCCTGGCGGACGAACCCACGGGCAACCTGGATCAGGTGACCGGCCAGGAAATCTTGAAAACGCTGCGAACCTTGAATGATGTCGAAAACCTCACTATAGTCATGGTTACGCACGATCCCACGATCGCGGCGCTGACAGACCGCGCCGTGCGCCTCCATGAAGGCCGGATCGTCCCGGCCTAGCTATCTGGACCAGGGATCGCTACAGCGCTGGCTTGGAGTCCCAAGCCGCGTTTTCATTGGGCGGTAGTAGCTTTGCGGCCCGGCAAACCGGCTAGCAATACGCAACACCAACGTTGAAAAATCGAGAAGGATGGAACTCGCGGAATGGCTCTCAAAGTCTTCATCAGCGGCAAATTCTACGATAAAGATGACGCCAAGATCAGCGTTTTCGACCACGGTCTCCTCTACGGCGATGGCGTCTTCGAGGGCATCCGCAGCTATGCCGGCAAAGTCTTCCGCATGCGGCAGCATCTGGATCGGCTCTGGGATTCCGCCAAGGCCATCTGGCTCACCATCCCCATGACCAAGGAGGAAATGGCCGCGGCGATCGAGGAAACCTTGCGCCTCAATGGTATCGAAGACGGTTACATCCGCGTGGTCGTGACCCGCGGCGCTGGAACCTTGGGCTTGGATCCCAACCGATGCAGCGATCCCCGGGTAATCATCATCACAGATCACATCTCCCTCTATCCCAAGGAGTTATATGAAAAAGGCCTGGAGCTAATTACCGTCAGCACCATTCGCAATCACCCCGCGGCCCTCAGCCCCCGGATCAAATCCCTGAACTACCTCAACAACATCCTGGCAAAGATTGAAGGGCTTCAGGCGGGTTGCATCGAGGCCTTGATGCTCAATCACAAGGGCGAGGTCGCGGAGTGCACGGGCGACAATATCTTCCTCGTCAGGAGGGGAGACCTGCTCACCCCACCCAAGGAAGCCGGGATCCTGGAGGGCATCACCCGCGAGGCCGTGATCGAGCTGGCAGGCGAGTCGGGCATCACCGTCCGCGAAATCCCGCTCACCAAGCACGATGTGTATATCGCCGACGAATGCTTTTTGACGGGCACGGCGGCGGAGATCGTCCCCGTCGTCAAAGTGGACAGTCGCCCGATCCAGGACGGCACACCTGGCCCCATCACGCGGGACCTGATGGCCCGCTTTCATCGCCTGACCCGAAACCACTGCACGTGATTCGCACTCCAGCGCCGCGTGGTTTGTTGGGTTCAACGGCACCTTATGGTGAGGGGGCAATCTTGGGGTAATGCGACATAACGCCTCGCAACCCATCCCGCGCACGTCATGCGACCAGGCGGTCTCCGCTCTGTAACGCGCTTGACCCCGCTCGCGCCTCTGACCCCACGGCGGACCGGGGTGTCGCGGCGAGTCCAGCGATCGACGGGACTGGTCGGGTCTCAAGAAAACGCGGGAAAGAAAATTGCGGAGCTTGCCGCCGACTGCTGACCGATTATAATCAAGGTGTGGGGTAAGCCGCTTCTCCAATCGACTCCCCACCATTATGTAAGGGCAATTCGCAGCATATTATCCCATGCTCCGGACGGCCTCACGCTTGTGGGTGCCATCCGAGCCGCCTCCGCTTTTTCGGTCTCCGGCGAACCGCAATCGCCGACGCCATAAACGGTTTTTTTGGTTACGACAGAATCGGCTCAAAGGTTTGCATTGCGGTGGAGGTTTGGTCGAGTTCGCGCGAGGGAAGACGTTTGCCGGCAGTGATCGTCCGCGTTACTGTCATTCTCGAACCTGATTCTATTCTCTCTGTGTTATCCGCTGCCGTCTGAGTGAATCGCTCTCATTAGCGCGTCCTGGCTGTTCGAGTCGCATGGAATGCGTCCTCCCGGTGTATCGGTCAAAAACGAGGCTATGCGTCGGGAAGGTTCGCGATCCCGCCTCCTCCCACTGCTGCCGGCAGTACCGGACAGCCGTGCCTGTCGGGAAGTGGTCTTCGCCAGATAACAAGCTCTCATGGCGTTAGACTCAGCTTCCTCTCGCTCTCTTCTGGCATTGCCGGGGTGATCGCCACTTCGGCAAAAGGAGGGATTTATGCGCCTCCTCGACTCTGTGATGTCGGGCAACGCGGTCTCGCCCCCCATCGTCTCGCGTGTGATCGCCGCCCAGACGCCTTGCCGCACGAATGATTCCCAACGACCGAATGATTCCGCGACCCAACCGGCCGTTCGTCTCCACCGCCTGGCCGAGGTGCGTCTCCGCCAAGGTGTCACCCTACGGACGATGGCTCGCCGGATGAACGTGGACATCCGCACCGTGCGACGGGAAGAAGACCCCACGAACGATTTGCCGCTGTCGGTCATCTACCGCTGGCAAAAGGCCCTGGAGGTCCCCGTAGCCGAGCTGTTCTCGGACATCGAGGAGCCTCTGTCTGGCCCGGTGCTCAAGCGGGCAAGGATGCTGCGGTTGATGAAAACCACCATGTCGATCTTGCGCCGGACACGGCAACGGTCGGTTCGCATCCTGGCCCAAATGCTGGCTGAACAACTGATCGAGATCATGCCGGAACTGAAAGACGTGAATGCGTGGCATTCCCGAGGCAGGCGCCCTAAGCAGGCGAAGATCGGCCGAGCGGCGATCCGACGCTACCGTTTTCGAGCCTAGCGATTTTCGACCCGGCGACCTACTCTCATTGCACACGTCCATCGAGGCATAACATATAGCGTTGACAGCGACTTCCAGTCGCAACATAGAGTGGTGTGCAATGGCGGTAGGGCACCCCAATTTTCGAGCCTAGCGTTTTAGAGCCTAGCGATCTTGAATCCCAGGGCTTTTCAGTTCTAGCGATTCGAAGCCTAGCGAATTTGAAGCCTAGCCCAAACTTCCCCCCCGCGAAATAGGGGGATGCTAATTGCAAGTTGTTGCAAGACAATGCTTTACGTCAATTGAGCACCCCGATTCTCTCACTGTTTTCTGAGTACAAGGCGAATCGCGCAAGTCATTACAAGGCAAGAACTTACGAAAAACCATTACATGACTACGGCAAGTAGCGCAAATCAACAGAAAGTCGTTACGCAGTAATGATTTACGTAAAAATACGTCCAGGAAGTTTGGCCTAGCGGTCTCGGAGCCGCCCGCTTTTGGAGCCTAGTGCTGTGCCTCGGCGGGCGGGCGATTGAGAGGCAGCGGCGGTCTGGGCCACCAACGACATATCCTTGGCTCCTAGTGCCAGGCGAAACAGTGGCTCACGGTGCTCCCCGCTCAACAAGTGCCGGCCGTAGCCTTGATAGATGAAACAGTCGAAAAAGAAATCCGTGATCGTCTCGAAAAAGACCTGCGGAGGGAGGCCGCTCTTTTCCACGAACGCAAAGGCCTCCCCCAACGATTCGACCACGGTCGCGAGCAGGAAATTGGAGGCCAGTTTGGCCACGTGGGCGGCCTCGGGGGCCTCTCCTAGCTCCAGGACCTTCCGGCTGATGCACGCGAGGATCGGCCGGACGGTATCCCTCGCGGAGTTCGGCCCGGAAACATAGAACGTCTGGCGTTTGGCGGCAACCGTGTCGGGACGACCCATCACCGGGCAGGCCAGGTAAGTCCCCCCTTGCTCACGGTGCCGGGCGGCCAGTTCAGCCGCGGTCTTCGGCGAGATCGTACTCATCGAGACATGCAGCCCCTCACGCCCCAGCCGGCGAAAGAGTGTCCCGTCAGCAAACAGACTTTGCAGGGCGGCGTCGTCCGAAACGCATGTCATGACAACTCCGCTGGGGGGGACGGCATCCGCAGGCGTCTCGGCACGAATCGCCCCCAACTTCACCAGCGGCTCCGCCTTCGCCGCGGTCCGGTTGTAGACGCGGACGGTGTAGCCTTCCGCCAGCCAATTGGCGACCATGGCAGCGCCCATCTGACCGATGCCGATAAACCCGAGCGAACGCGATTGCGGACCTGCCAAGTCATTCACCGGACCACCTCCTCCCCCTGCCAAGAAGCCTGCACGTCCATCTGCCGGGAAATCTGCGTGCCTATCCGTAAGAAAGCCTACCCGTACCGTAAGAAAGCCTACCCGCAGAAAATCCGCCACGAAAGGCTATCCGCCAAGAGAGCTGTGAGCTGAGACCACGCCACGCCGGGGGGCTGGGCACGGCTGTGCGTGAGGCGAGAGACCCCGGTGCCGTCCGCCCAAGATGTCAGGCAACACCGCGTCTGGGCGGCTGACTTTGCCCGACGCTATTTTCGGCCCCGATCCCGCGATTGAAAACCCCGACCGCACGGCGAAGGCTGAACGCTGCCCAGCAAGCCGTCCGACCCAGCCCGATGGCAACCCCCGCTGGCCCGGCGAGAAGTAGGGCCGCTCACACGCCATCGGCAAGCACCGGTTCTGGTGCCAGATTCACGCCATCGGGGAGTCTCTCCCGCGCGGCTGGCCAGCCGATCTCGGCCGCGTGGAGCACAACGCGGGCGACCTCGGGCGGACAGAAGTATCGAATGGGAAACTCGCCGCCCACACCCCGGGTCACATACATTGCCGTGGGCGGACGATAAAACGCCCCGGCAGAGTAACGGATACCTGACGCACACGGCGTCAAGATCGGACCCAGCCACGGCATGCAGACCTGCCCGCCGTGCGTATGACCGGCCAAGACCAAGTCCACGCCGTGCCGGGCCGCCCACCGGAATTGGTCGGGAGTATGTGCCAACAACAATCGGAAGGGACGCCGAGGATCGCCACGAGCGGCGGCCGCAAAGTCTGGAACCGCCTTGCCCCACGGCCGCTCGTCTCCCCCGACCAACAGCGTCTCCGCACCGATCTCCAGCACTTCCACCCGCCCCCCGACATCGATCAACCCCGATTCGACCAGCCGCTGGCGTATCCACCGCGCATCACAGCGATAGTCGTGGTTGCCAAGGATGAAGTACACGCCGTATCGGGCTTGCAGTCGTCCAAGAATCTCGCAGGCCGCATCCAAATAATCCGAATTGTCCACAATATCACCTGTGACTACTGCCAAATCGTTACCGTAGCCATTTGCAGCATCAATCACCTCTTCGTAAAAGGCGTTGGGAATCCGTCCGCTGAAGTGCAGATCGGAAAGGTGGAGCACCGAGAATCCCTCCAGGGAAGGCGGTAATCGCTGTATCTGAAAGCCAACGTCGGTAAATTCGCAGCGTGAGGATTCGTTCCCCGGCAAACGCAAAACCCGGCTGTACCGTTGCACCCTAGCCCCGTCCGGCGGTGCGCCGGCGGACTGACGGCTCGCTGACCTCGGACCCGGAACGACAGCTCTCCGTAAACCACGCGGATCGGTCGGCGGCTGCAAGGATACCTCGGCACGAAGCCGGTGATAGCAAACGACCGCTGGGTGCCCCCTGAGACGCCGGAATATCCGAACCGCCAGGGAATAAGGCAACACCAGCCAGCAGAGGAAAATGTATCCATTGGCAAGCCAGGCTAGCAGCGTGGAGAATGAAGGCCCGGGACCTGCGGCGCTGGAAAAGGTCCAAAGGGGGAGGTCGCCGCGCAGCACGGCCCAGGTGAAGGCGGAAGGGATCGCGGCTCCCAGAACCACCAGCCCCGCCGTGGTCTTGCTGCAAAAGCCGTGTGCCAATCCGCAGCCGTGCAAACGATTCCAGAAAATCGCCCAAAGGACGACATGCCCCGCCATCGCTAGCAGGGCGCCTAAGAATATCCCGATGTGCATTCTGTACCCAAATATGGTTTCGTAGACTCAGGGACAACGAAATCTAGCGCTAGGTCTGGCCGATCCGCCCCCCTCCCCCGCAACACCAAGCCGCGGCCGGACTCGGTTCGTCGGAGCCGACCCGGACCGGTTCCAGCCGCAAATACGCGAACGCGCGAAGAGCAGTTCACCGGGGCTAGCGACCGGGGCTTGGGATACCCTTCTCCGCCGTTGCGCCAGCCAGTCCGTTCCGTCAACGCGCCAGCGAGTCCTTGCTGCTCCCTTGCCGGCAAGTCCCCCTCACCCAGCGCCGCGATCTCTCAATTATTACGACGCCCCTCCCGCGAGGAAAGCGTGGAAAAAGACATCCGAGGCGTTAAGCCGCGGAAAACGCGGGTATTCCATCGCCTGGTGGAGACCCCGGATCGCATAAGAGCCGCCCATTTGCGTCCGGGGAAATGCACCTCTACCCAGCGCTTCGCCGGTTTCCAAACCGATTCCTTTTCGTTACCCTTGAAATTTTAGTTCGCAATGGCGGGTGGACATCGGTATCCGCCAATCCTCGGCAGATCGAGATTTTGGAGGGCAACCGTTTACGGAACATTCGCGGTGTCGCGATTTTTCGAGCACAACGTCTTGTGGCTCCCTCGAGCAATCCGCGGCTACGATCGGAGCTTTTTTGCCATACGGCTCGTAAAAACATCGCTTTGTTCGCATTGTTCCACCCGTGAACGATTACTTTCACCTTGGAGGCCTCTTGAATGAAATGCCCGCGGCAGCAGCGTCATCCCCAGCACGATGATTTTCTTTCCAGTCGGCGGATTTTTCCTCCGGGATTAACGGGCAAGGAGCCTCTGGCCGACGTGCTGGACACCGTCTTTCTGGCATATAACGCCGCCCGACTGCGGGAGGGCGCCCAACTCTTCGTGCGAAAGATGCTGGAGCCGGAGGTCACCGTGGGGATGTCGTTGGCAGGGGCCTTGACCCCCGCCGGTTTGGGCGTCTCTTGCGTGGTCCCCTTGATCGAGGCCGGTTTCGTGGACTGGATCGTCTGCACCGGCGCGAACCTTTATCACGACCTGCACTTCGCGTTCAATTACCGGCTTGTGGCGGGCGACTTCCGCATCGACGACCGCACCCTGCACGACGTCGGCGTGGTTCGCATTTATGACGTGCTCCTGTCCCTTGACGAGTGTTTGATCGAAACCGATCACCGCGTCAAGGAGATGCTGGAGAGGCCGGAGTTCCAGCGGAGCCTGACCACCGCCGAGCTGCATCACCAGATGGGCAAATACGCGGCCGAGGCCGAGGAAAAGGCGGGGCTGCCCCACGTCTCCATCCTCGCGGCCGCCTATCGCTGCGGCGTGCCGATCTACACCAGCTCGCCGGGCGACTCCACCATCGGCATGGTCGCCGCCGAAACTTGGCTCCGCGGCAGCCGACTGCGGTTGGACCCCTTGGCTGACGTCAATGAGACGACGGCCATCTATTATTGGTCCAAGCAGGAGCAGCGCAAGTCGGCGGTTTTGATCTTCGGTGGTGGCAGCCCCAAGAATTTCGTGCTTCAAACCGCCCCGCAGGCCTCTGACATTCTCGGCCTGGATACCCCCGGCCACGATTACTTTCTGCAATTCACGGATGCTCGCCCGGATACCGGCGGTCTCTCCGGCGCCACCCCACAGGAGGCCGTCAGTTGGGGGAAAGTCGATCCGGAACATGTCCCCGATTCCGTGGTTTGTTATTTAGACTCGACCGTGGCCATGCCTCTTTTGACGGCCTACGCCCTGTCGCGGCATCCCATTCGCCCAGCGAGACGCCTGTACGATCGGCGATCCGAAGTGCTGGAGTACCTGCGGCAGGCCTGTGACCGCGCCAGGTCCGGCGACTGACGCAGAGGCGATTGCATCGCGGTTCTCTGACTGCTGGTGGCGGAGCTTCCGCCCGCGTCACGTCCGGCGGCTGACGGAGAGGCGACTGCGTCCGCGCACGGCCGAGGGCTTTGCCATCGCGTAGAATAATGGCATCATGGACTCCGCTGTCAGCCGCATTCGCGTCCGTCCCACTCGCCAAGGGCTGTACTACCTAGCCCTGACGATCGGGATTTTTCTGGCGGCCTGTTCGCGGCAAGTCAACATCCTGCTTCTCATCGCAGGCTTCGCCGCCGGACCCTGGCTGTTCGGTTGGTGGATGGCCTGGAACAATTTGCGGGGGTTGCGGGTGCGGCGACATTTACCCCGCCGCGTGTGTGCCGGCGATCTGCTGGTCGGCTACTTCGAGATTGCGAATCGGCGCGGGCGGCGTCCCCGCTGGTCCATCCGCATCGAGGACACGGTGCGGATGGTGGCGCCGCAGGATCGCGGCGCCGGTGTGGCCCCCGCCGCGGTCGTATCTTTAGCGCGCGTGACTTCCGGCCCTCAGCCCCACAGCGAGAGCTTCCAGGGACGTTTGACTGCTCGCGGACGCTACGAGTGGGGGCCCCTCCGGATCAGCACGCGATTTCCGTTCGGCCTGTTCGAGGCATCCCGCACAATCGAGACTCGCGACTCCCTGGTGGCATATCCTCGCTTGGGCCGGTTGACCCGCCGCTGGCGAGAGCGTGCCCATCTCGACTACGAGGGCCGGTCCCGACGCGAGATGTGCCACCATCGCATGTCGGGCGACTTCTTTGGACTTCGGGAATGGCGGTCTGGCGACAATCCCCGCTTCATCCACTGGCGGAGTTCCGCGCGACATCAAGAGCTGCTGGTGAAGGAGTTCGATCAACCTCATAACGAAGATGTGACGCTATTGCTGGCCTTGTGGTCCTCGAAATGCCCGACCGTTGAAGATCACCATCGCGTGGAAGAGGCCATCAGCTTCGTCGCCACCGTGCTGGACGACATCTGCCGCAAAGGCGGGGCGAACACTCGCCTGGTGATATCCGGAGAGGAGACGATCTCCCTGGCCGGCCCCGCATCGCCGGGCCTGCTCGACCAGGCACTGGAGAGCCTGGCCGTGGCCGTGCCAACGTGCCAAGATCCCCGGCCGGCGCTGCAAGCGGCCGTGCGGCGGTTGCCTTCCACTCCTGGCGCGGTGATCTTAGTTACGACTTATCCCGCGGCGACGGCAAACGGGCACGGTGGCAACGGTTGGTCGTCCATCGCCCCTGGCCGATCCGTCCGTGTATTCGACGTGTCGGCCGGTGGATTGCGGGACTATTTCTACTGTTCCCCCAGCGAAGAGTCTGCTGCCCCGACCCAGGACAGCCCAAGCTCATACCCCGGCTCCGAACCAAAGCCGGCCCCGCGCGTGACCGGCTCGAATGCCCAGAGAGCAGGCTCCGAACCCCCGAACCGTGCTTGAATCGCAGGCTTGTTGAGAGGCACCATGAAGCCATGAACCAGCCGGAGCTTGCCCACGTCGAGCGATTTTTGCAAGCCTGCGTGGCTGCCTTGGCGGCGATTGGCACGACCTTGCTCGGCATGGGGCAGGGAAACGCGATCTTACCGTCGGCGGCGGCTTTGGTGGCAATCGCCTCGTACGCCTTGACCGATCGCCTGGGCCTGATTCGCTCGCCGCGCTGGATGACGAATATCGCCATGATGGTAGCCCTGTTTTTGGTAGCCGGGGACGTCTTTCAACAACAAGGCACGATGCAAGTGCTGGTGGTGGCGAATTTCCTCGTGTACCTCCAGATGATCTTGCAATTTCAGAAGAAAGATGCCCGCCTTTATCGCTATCTGCTGGTCATCAGCCTATTCCAGGTGGTTTCGGCGGGGGTGTTCCAACAGAGCTTCCTCTTCGTGTTCTTGTTGGCCTGTTACCTTGCCCTGGGAATGACGGCGCTGATCCTCCTCGCGATCTTCGACCAGCTTCGGGACGCTTCGCAGGTGGTATCCCCTGAAGGGGTGGGCCGGAAAGGCCCCGCCGCGTCCCCGCTACCGGCCTGGCAAGGCTTGGAGATCGCCGCATCCGCCTCGCGCCGAAAACTCAGAGAATTCAACGCTTCGCTTCTGGCACGGCTCGTGCTCCTGGTGGGCGGCACGATCACACTAGCCGTGATTCTGTTCATCAGTGTACCCCGGCTGAGCGGCGGAGTTTGGCACGGCGCCGGCGGCCACTTGGTCCGCGGCATCGGCTTTTCCAACCAATTGCGGCTGGGCGAGGTCGGCTCCTTGCTGGAGGACAGCTCCCCGGTGATGCGTGTGCAATTCGAGGACGCTTATAGTGGAAACTCCGTCCCCATCAGCGGGCCCATCTATCTGCGTGGGGGATCGTTCACCCATTATGCCGATCGCCGCTGGGTAGATGCGTTCGCGCCCTGGTCACCCGTCCTGATCAACTTGCCAACGTTATCGCCCCAACCGGGTCGGCGATTCATCCGGCAGCGAATCACGCTGGAACCGATCGAGTCGCCGCAGTTGTTCGGCGTTTGGCCGTACGGTCCAGCCCGTGATGGGAGCTTCTTGTACGACCCCGTGAACACTCGCCTGTTCCGCGTCTCTGGCAGCACCGAGCAGCGGACTACTTACAGCCTGCTCACGACGGCCTTTTCCGGTCTGACGATGGCCGATTGGGTGCCAGCCCGGGAACCCGTACCCGTCCACGTGTATCTCCAGGTTCCCCAGGATATTTCGCGGGAGGAGTGGTACCGCCAGTTCCGACGCCCGCAAATGCCCTACGAATTTTGGGGTTCGCCCCCGCAACCGCAGATGCCACCGCCGCCGCCCGGTGGGCGGGACCGCTTGCGGCAGTTGGCCGATGACTGGGCCGCGGAGTTCGCCCAACAGACCGGCTCGGCACCCAGCGGGGCGACCGGGAGCGACCCGGGCAGCAAGGCCCATCCCCCCGCGAAAGATCACTATCGGCTGGCCCGCTTCTTCGAGCGCAAACTGGCGTCCTTCGGCCACTACCGTTATAGCCTCGCTTCGCCGCCGCGCAACCCCGTCCTGGATCCGGTCGTGGACTTTTTGACCGATCACCGCGAGGGCCATTGCGAGTACTTCGCCACGGCCCTGGCCCTGCTGTTGCGCTGCCGCGGCGTGCCCACCCGCGTCGTCATCGGTTTCAAGTCCGAGGACTACAATCCCCTCGGTGATTTTTACCAGGTGCGGCAGCAAGATGCCCACGCCTGGGTCGAGGTCTATCTTTCCCCGGACCAGATTCCGGAGCGGCTTCGCGTCGAGGCCCCCGAAAGCTGGTTCACCCACGGCATTTGGCTGCGTCTGGACCCGACGCCGCCCGACCGCGACGCGATGTCCGCCGCACGCAATCCCTGGAATCGTCTGACTCACACCTTCACTTGGTTAGATTTCGTCTGGCTGCGGTATATCGTTCAGATGGATCGGCCGCGACAGCGCGAGGAGGTCTATCAACCAGCAATGGCCCACTCGCGGCAGTTGATGCAAGCGATTTGGCGTCGCACCCTCGGCCGAAAGGATGTTTCCGAAGGCCTGCGGGCAATGCGGTCGGCCCTTGCATCCACGGCCGGCCGCACCGCGATGCTGAGCGCGGCGGCCCTGCTCGTCCCTCTCGCCGTCGGGTGGTGGACCTGGTGGCGCCGCCCCGTTCGCCGTGCGAAACTCCTTCGCCGGCTGGGGGTCCGCTCCGGCTATTTGATCTCGCCCAAGCGACTGGGGCTGGAGTTCTATCACGAATTCGAGAAGCTCCTGGCCGCGCACGGACGGCATCGTCCCGCAGGTTGCACCCCGTGGCGATTCATCGAAGAAGCGGCCGAATCGATCACCGCCACGTCCCACCCGCACGGCGCCGATCGGGAACTTCTGGACTTGGGGCGAAAGATCGTGGAATTGTACTATCGGGGGCGATTTGCGGGCCGGCTCCCCGGTCCGGAAGAAACCGCGTTCGCCCTGGATGCCCTGGAGCGTTGGCAAACGGCCCTGCGCGGCAGCGGCGAAAGCTCAACTCCACCCACCGCCTGCAACGCTTAGTGTTACAGCGTAGGACGATTTGCTTACCGCAACTTGTTGGGGTGATGTGGCATAGCGTCCCACAACATACGCTGGGCACGTCATGCAATCAAGCGGACTTTGCGCGGGAGTATTTGTCTCGCGACCGTCCCGATCTGCGACAGAAGCGGCCGCGACGCAGGGAGAATCTCCGCGTCATGCCCGCATCGGTAGGGCCGCCAGCCCCAATCGTTCAAAAAAGACCGACTCTCCGCCTGCATTTACCTGGCTGACCCCGCTTTGATCTTGACGTCCAAGGGAATCAATGGAGCCTGGTCCCCCGCATCCTTCCAATTTCTGTTTTCGTGCCAGCATATCTCTTGACGCAAGTGCGGGGTTCGCTTACACTAGGGCCGAAGGTCGGAGGCTCTCTTTTGTTTACGCGAAAAAGGAGGTTGTGCCCATGTCTTGCTCGCGTCGCACTCTTTTTCCTTGCAACCGAGGGTTGCGTGGTTTCACCCTGGTGGAGCTTTTGGTGGTCATTGCCATCATCGGCATCTTGATCGCCCTGCTCCTTCCAGCGGTGCAGGCGGCACGTGAGGCCGCCCGGCGGAGCCAGTGCACCAATAACCTCAAACAATTGGGGCTGGCGTTTCACAATTATCACGATGTGTACAAGGTCTTTCCGGCCTACCAGTACATGAACACGCCCGCGACGTGGAACTCCTGGCGCGGTCATGGAGCCTTGACGATGATCTTGCCATACATTGAACAGCGTGCGTTGTACGATCAAGTGGATTTTCGCTTCGAGTGGGATAACAACAACGAATCCGCCATCCCCACGGCCTCCACGCCCACCAATTTTTGGATCTCCCAGCGCAAGATCGAGGCATTCCTCTGCCCGAGCGATTCACCCTATCCCGACCGAAACTATGGCGGAAACAATTACATGGTCTCTGGTGGTGCGCGGCGCGGATTTTACAGCACTGGAGCGGCCGTACCGGCCAGCGGCGTATTCCTGCGACGGGTGGAAACGACCATGGCCGAGATCTTCGATGGTTCCAGCAACGTCATCATGCTCAGTGAACAAATCAAGGGCGACAATCAAAATGGAGCTTTGACGATCCGCCGCGACTTCACGAACAACCTTTCCCTTACCCAAGATCAATTTCCCCCACCGGATGCCATCGAGGCCGCCGGCGTGACTTGCGACTCCAACGCCACCTCGTGGCACCAGAGCAACGCTGGGCGTCAGTGGAGCGCGAGCTTTCCTGGGTTTATTGCGATCAACACCATCGCCCCGCCGAATTGGAAACATATCAGTTGCTGCAACGGTGGCGGATTCGGCTATGCCTGTGATCGCGATGGCATCGTCCCACCGAAAAGCATGCACCCCGGCGGGGTCAACGTGGCGGTGGCTGACGCCTCCGTGCGATTTCTCTCAGAAACGATCGACCTGGTTACCTTCCAGCGATTGGGTGCCCGGGCCGACGGTAACCCCGTCACGTGGTGAGAGGAGGGAATGTTTATCATGAAAGCTTTACAAAGCTGGCTGGGCGCGGTTCTTGTTCTGTTCCTGGTGGGCTGTAGTAACGGTACCCCTTCCCAGAGCGTTGCGCCGCCCGACCCCAATCAGGAAATCCGCTCGGCCCTGCAACAGCTGGCCGAGACGGGTACGATCGACAGTGGACTGATGGTCGTGCGGGAACGTTTGGAGGCCATGCGCGAGACCGACGCTGCCAAGGCCCAAACGCTGCTTCAGGACTTGTCCCAGCTCGAATCCATGGCTGGCAACCCGGGCCAAGCCAAGGCCAAGGCCCAGGAAATGATAAAAAAATTGTAACACTCAAATCCAACATAATAACATTAAATAGTTTGCGCGAACAATGTATATATGAGCCCTATTCGCGTTTTTTAATTTTCACAGCCACAACAATTACCACTTCATTGACCAATGTTGAATTCCACGCTACTTTTAGACCAAATCTTCTTGGCATATTTATGTGTAAATCGCTGCTGGATAATGACTTGCGTTTGATTCGTGCTACATACTGTACTCATGCAATGGTTTTGCGTAACTTCATGTCCTGTAATGAGCTCCGCGATACGCCTTATACCCAGAAAACGATGGAAGAATCAGGGTGCTCAATGATCGCAAATCGTTGTCTGGAAATCACGTACAATTATCCCCCCTAGTTCGCGGAGAGGGAAGTTTGGGGCAAGACGATATCACAGGAATTGAGCCACCAGCGCAAGCTGGTGGTGCGATATCGGGCAATACTTTTGAAACTATCACGTTTGGGTGGTCTCTCCACCTCGGGCTTACGCCCGAGGCTCGCACGCTGGCGTGCCTTTCCACCATGAACGGTGCTCCATGAGCGTCATCCTTTGCTAGTGTGCGATGCTCGTCGCACACCCTACGGTTGCGTGTGCTCGCGGAGCATCCTACGGCTGAGCGACTCCCTAACCGCCGCTAATGAATCCGTGACCGCCGTTGACGGACCTCGCTTCCATCGCGATAATAAGTGGTTCTTGCTTCCGTAAAAGCGGATAACACCAGGCCCCGTCGTCTAGCCAGGATAGGACACAGGCCTTTCAAGCCTGCAACACGGGTTCAAATCCCGTCGGGGTCATTTGGGGTATTTGCGACGCTTGACGCGTATCCGCAAGTAATTATGCCGTAATGATTTGCGCATTCATCCCGCAATCGGCATTCTCTTCCGTGCCGCCCGTTGCGTGCAGGTACCGCGTCGGATTTTGCGACGCTCCCGCAGAGTCGGAATCGAGCATTTGCAGGTAATGGCGGACCCCAATCTGCCGCTGGCTCCGAAGCAGCCGGCATTGGGTTTCACCCGGCTTAGCCATACGCTGTCGGCGACGCGACAGCTCAAGCCGATTTCGGCCGGGCAACCCCTCATGCGGAAATCCATTTGCAGGGGCGTGCCGATGCCACACAGCAATTGCGATCCCACGTCTCCCGCTGATGTCTCCGCCTGTCCTCGCAAATCTACCCTGCATCCGTTGAATGTTGCTATCAGGCCCGAGAAAACCGATAGCTTTCAGCGGGCTACTGGCGGGTGATGGCCGCATCGAACATAATCAACCGCGCAAGCCCGCCGCGCACGCGCGGAATGGCCAAGGGGATGTCGTTCGGCCGTGGCCGATACGGCCGCACCAACCGGGAGGAAAGCGCTACCATGATCCGCACCGCTTGCACTTCACAGGCAGGTTGCGCTCCACGGGCAGGGTCGGCACTGCGACTCGTCCTGCTGCTGCCGGCCCTACTGGGGTTGGCGCTGGTGGGAGAGCTGAAGGGGGCCGAGCCGCCCGACACATCCACCGCCGTCTGCCTTCCACCTTTGGATCGCAATCAAGTTTCCACCGCCCGAGGTGTGCCAGAGCATTGGGTGATCGGCGAGATCGACCGCGCGACGGGCGAGTGGAGGGGTGGCGATGGGGCGGAAAACGTCCTCTGGGTGTCCCGGCTGGGAAGCGAGACCTACGGCTCTCCCGTGGTGTGGCAGGACAAGGTCTTCTGTGCCACGAATAACGGGGCGGGCTATTTGCCGCGGTTTCCATCCAAGGAAGACCTCGGATGCCTCTTGGCGTTTTCGCGGAAGGATGGCCGATTCCTGTGGCAGTATTCCACGGCGGTTCTCCCCGACTCGCCTCTCAATTGGCCGCTACAGGGCATCTGCTCCACGCCTTGGGTGGGGGGCGACCGACTGTGGATCGTCACCAACCGCGGGAGTGTGGTTTGTTTGGACACGGAGGGCTTCCTGGATGGCGAGGACGATGGCCTCATCCGAGAGCAAACGCAGGGTGAGCAGGAAGCAGACGTGGTTTGGGAATTCGACATGCGAGAGCGGTTGGGGACTGTCCCGCGGTTCATGACATCGTCCGTGGTGACGGGAGTCGGGCCATGGATTTTCGCGGCCACGTCCAACGGCACCGACGGCCAAGGCCGCGTGGCCCATCCCGACGCCCCGAGCTTGATCGCACTCGACAAGGCGACGGGGGAGCTGCGGTGGGCAGATGCCTCTCCGGGGGCGAATATTCTGGAGGGACAATGGTCCAGCCCGGCCTATGGGGCCATCGCCGGTGTGCATCAACTCATTTTTGGCGGCGGCGACGGGTGGGGCTACGGCTTCCAGGTCGATCCGGCGGGGGACTCCTTGCCCAAACTTCTGTGGCGGTTCGACGCCAATCCCAAGACCGCCCGATTTCGCGAGGCCGGATTGGGCGACCGCGACTACCTTGTCGCGCCGCCCGTCATCGATGGGAATCGGGTCTATCTGACCACCGGCTGCGATCCGCAGTGGGGGGAAGGCGCTGGCCGACTGTGGTGTATCGACGCGACACGGCGCGGCGACCTGAGCGCGGAATTGGCCCTGGACGCCATGCATCGGCTCTTGCCGGCGCGGCGCGAGCTTGCCGTGGATACCACGGCCGGCGAACAAGCGGCCCCCAACCCCAATAGCGGCGTGATATGGCTGTACACGGGCGGCGATTGGAACGGCGACGGCAAACGAGACGTGGAGGAAACGTACCATCGCGCGCTGGCCGCCCCAGTGGTGACCACGGATTTCGTGATCGCCGCCGACGCGACGGGCATCGTGCATTGCATCGACAATCGAAGTGGCAAGCTGCTGTGGAGCCACGACATGTTGGCAGCCGTATGGGGCACACCGCTGGTCGCGGACGGTAAAGTCTATGCTAGCGATGAAGACGGCGACACGGTCGTCTTCGCCCTCAGCCGGGAAAAACAGATTCTCGCCGAGAATACGGTCGAGGAGCCGATCTACACGACTCCCGCGGCGGTGGACGGCACGCTCTACATCGCCGCGCAAAAACACCTCTTCGCCGTCGGGGCGCGGAGCAGGCCGTAGCGATCCGTGCGCGTTGCGACACCCCTCGCGGCAGGCGCGGTTACGCGCCGCCTGCTGCCGCGGACTCCAACCTGGCACGATCGAGGATGCGAATCACCCCACGCCCATTGGACTGGATGATCCCGCCATCCTGCAAACGCCGCAAAGTGCGCGACAGCGTCTCGCTGGTGATGTTGAGCTGCGAGGCCAGATGCCTCTTGAACGAGGGAAGGCGAATGATGCCGTTTTCGCCGACGGAGGTGAGCAACCATCGCGCAAGGCGGCCCGTGGCGTCTCGAAGGGTGACATCTTCGAGCAGCCCCACAAGATACCGCGTCCATGCAGTCAGGCCGAATATGATCTTCAAACACAGTTCGTGATCTTCTTGCATCCATCGGGTGAATGGTTCTTGCGGGACGAGGGCGCAAACGGAGGCGGTCACGGCCTCCGCGTTGGCGGGGCACTGGAATCCGCCGATGGCCGCCACTTCCGCGAAGGTCCCGCCAGGCCCGACCAAATGCAGGACCTGTTCGCGCCCTTGCGGCCCGCGTTGGAAGATCCGCACCAGGCCGGTTCCCACGATGAAGATGCCCGGGCAGTCCTGTCCCTGCCGAAAAACCATTTGCCCCTTGCGAAACCGGACCAAACGCGACATCGCAAAAAGGCGTGCGAATCGCCGCTCGTCCAATCGCGAAAAGAAGGGGCACTCTTGCAGAATGGTTACCAGTTGGGGCGTCACTGCGGCCATCCCAATGTTTCTCGAAGAAATCCGCGAACCCTTGATCTAGGTCAAGGATCGCTCGCACGCAAGCTCGTATTATACGAAAGAGCAGTCGGGGACGCGGCCGGTGACAGGCGGATCGGCCCAGCCACGCGACCCTGAGCGGCAACATCCCCGGGCGGAGGTCGACGGCCTCGCCCAAGGATTCCGACCCTGACACGGTTCTTGGATCTGGAAAGGAGCGACGCGATGTTTTGCAATCAATGTGAACAGACGGCACATTGCTCGGGCTGCACGATCAGTCCTGGTATCTGCGGCAAGGATGAGGATGTGCAGTCCCTGCAAGAGACGCTGCTATACGGCTTGAAGGGGATGGCGTCATACGCCCATCACGCGCGACGCCTGGGTATGACCGACGAATCGGTCGATGCCTTTGTGGAAGAGGCCCTGTTCGCCACGGTGACCAACGTGAATTTCGATTTGGACAGCCTCTTCGAGCTGGTGCTGGAATGCGGCAAGCACAACCTGCGCGTGATGGAGCTACTGGACGAGGGCCACGTCCGGCGTTACGGCGAACCGTCGCCGACAACGGTCCAGGAAGGGACGCAGGCCGGGCCGGGCATCCTGATCACCGGCCACGATCTCCGCGACCTGGAAGACCTGCTGCGGCAGTGCGAAGGCACCGACATCAAGGTCTATACGCACGGCGAAATGCTGCCGGCACACATGTACCCCAAGCTCCGCGAGCACCCCAATCTGGCTGGCCACTATGGTGGGGCCTGGCAAAAGCAGCGCCGCGAGTTCGAGGATTTCAGCGGCCCGATCCTGGCCACCACCAATTGCATCCTGATCCCCAAAGCCAGCTACAAGGATCGGGTGTTCACCACGCGGGTGACAGCCGTCCCGGGAGGGACGCGCATTCAGGATGATGATTTTACGCCGGTCATCGAGGCCGCCCAGCGATGCCCGCCGCTATCCGAGCACCGAACCGGCAGCTCTGTAGTAGGTTTTCATCACAATGTGATCTTGGGCATGGCCGACACCATCGTACAGGCCGTCCAGGATCGTAAGATCAGCCGCTTCTTCGTGATTGGTGGATGCGATGGAGCGGAGGTCGGCCGGAACTACTTCAGCGATTATGCCCGCGCCACGCCACCCGACTCTTTCATCCTCACGCTCGGTTGCGGCAAGTACCGCATTCGCGACTACGATTATGGCACGCTGCTGGGCCTGCCGCGGTTGCTGGACATGGGACAGTGCAACAACGCCTACGGTGCCATCAAGGTCGCCGTGGGACTCGCGGAGGCCTTCCACTGCGGCGTCAACG
The DNA here is from genome assembly GCA_020721965.1 of Blastopirellula marina. Lineage (GTDB taxonomy): Bacteria > Planctomycetota > Planctomycetia > Pirellulales > Thermoguttaceae > Thermogutta. The sequence continues at coordinate 31,333 of DYLS01000026.1, forward strand.
ATCTGCCGCTGACGCTGGTCGTGTCGTGGTTCGAGCAAAAGGCCGTGGCGGTCCTTCTGACCTTGCTGTATCTGGGGGTGAAGGGTATCACGATCGGACCGAAACCGCCCGCCTTTATCACGCCCAACGTCTTCCGCATTCTGCAAGAGAAATACGACCTGCGGTTGATCGGCTCCAGTGCCCAGGCCGATCTGCAAGCGGTGCTGGCGGCCGCTTGATGCCCACCCAGCCCAAGCCGGGATGGTTGAGGCGGCAGCACGAGAGGCATTTGGGGGCGAATCGGAAACGGTTCGCCCCTTTTCCGTGCGGTCCAGTAAGCTTACAGTGATGTCAGAACTGGACTTTTGCAAAGTGCTCGATGCCCCTCTGAGAGAGGACTACAAACTGGGGTGCTGGGCAATTCACGGGAACAAGCAAAGTTGTTTTCACGGGAAATCGCCTTGGCGTACCATCTCCCCTGGGAAGGGGCGAGCTTGTGACCACCAATTGCAAAAGCCCAGTCAGAAGGGAGGGCGGACCAGTCAGGGAAGGCAAGCCATTCTTCACGGCTGGCGGCGGAGAGGAGGTTTGGCTATGGCAGCATCCCGCGAAAGCATCATTCGTAGCAAGGCCATCCGCGAAGCCGAGGGCTACTTGAGTTTGGACATGCCGGAGCACGCACTGCGAGCCTTGGAGCGTATCACGCCCCAGGCCGATGATTGGCTGTGGCTGCTGTGCCGCGGCGAGGCACTCCGCGACTTGGATCGATTCGACGAAGCCGTGCCCCTGTTCGAAGCGGTTCTGCGTCTGCAACCCGATCACGCCGGCGCCCGTCTGGCCCTGGGCTGGTGCCACAAACGACTCGGACAGATCGACCTAGCCTGCGCCGACCTGGAGACGGCACTGTCGTTGCATCCCGATCATCTGCTCGTGATTTACAACCTGGCGTGCTACTACAGTTTGGCGGGAAAGGTTGAATCGGCCCTGGAATGCCTGAGGCGGGCCTTGGAATTGCAACCCGACTTTCGATACTTGATTCGCAAGGAAAGCGACTTCGACCCGATTCGCGACGATCCGCGTTTCCAGGAGCTTGTAAACCCGTGAACGCCGGCCGCGAGACCGGCCGAACCTCCCTCGCGGAGTCAAGTCGGTTTCGATGGGGCGGCCCGGCGGATCGCCTGCCGCAGGACCGCGCCCGCTCCCAGCAAGAGCGCCGATGCCGACCAATACGGCAGGGAGGCGATCCATCCGCGTAACTGAAAGGCCGCCAGCACACCCACAATTCGCGCCACCGCGGAAAGGCTATTGGCCAAGCCGAAGACCCGACCCTGCCGGTCCTGATCTGAATGCCGGGACAACAGCCCCTGTACGGCCGGTACGACGAAGGCCATGCCGCCGGCGACCACGCCGGCCGCCATAATCAACAGGGTAGCACTGGCCCAAGGCCCGGCCGCGCCCAAGGCCATCAATCCGAAGCCGCCGATGGCTGTGGCCAGCCCCCAAGCCGCCAAACGTCCTTCAGACCAGCGTCGGGCGAGTGGCCGTACGACCAATCCTTGCACCACTGTTTGGATGAAGCCGATCAGGGAAAACACGGCCAATAGCGGCGCCCCGCCACATTCCAAACCCATCAGCGCCGCCAAAGTCACCGAAAGCGTGGCCTCGAAGCCGGCCAGGGCGAAGACGGCAATGAAGGTAGTCAGCAGGAGTAGCAAGACCACGGGTTGCCCCGCTGCTTCGCGCCAAACGGCGAGATCCAAGATGCGAAGCAAGCCAACATCGGCAGCAGGTGAAACCGGGACCGGCTCCGCGGACTTCGCTGCATCGGCAAACTCGTCATCCCTGCTGGTTGCGGCACGTTGAGAGCCGCCCGCCGGAGACAAAGCGACGGCGCGCCGCCTGCTGGGTAGAGACTCCCGCAACTTGAGATATGCCAGCGTCCAAGCGAACAAGGAAAAGCCTGCACCGACCCAACCCGGCCAGGGACTCAAGGCCGCCTGCCGCGCGTCGCTGAGCAGCAAGGCCGCGGCTCCTAAGAGCGGCCCGAACGTGAACCCCAGACCGAACGCAGCGCCGATCAAAGCCATCCCACTGGCCCGGCGCTGCGGCGGAGTTACATCCGCAATGTAGGCCTGCGCGGTTCCGATCGTGGCCCCCATGATCCCCGCCCCGATCCGCGAAAGAAACATCCCCGTGAGGCTACCGGAATAACATGCCAGACCGAACAAGCCGTAGCAGACGGTCGAACCGGCCAGCCCCAACAGGAGGATCGGGCGGCGCCCGAACCGATCCGAAAGCCTGCCCCAATACGGGCTGAAGACGAACTGCATCAGAGAAAAGCAGATCATCAACAGGCCGAGGATGGCGTTCTCCGCCGCTGCCGAATACCCCTTCAAGAGGTGCTCCGCGTACACCGGCACCAAGGGCAAGACCATGCCGAATCCCAGCAGATCGACGAACACGACGAGAAAGACGATCAGTAATCCCGTGCGATCCGCCGGCCTGCTCCCGTGCAAGGAACCCTCCCCCCCAGCGACCACTTGCGTGGTATCCGATAAGACAGCACTGCAACCCATGCTTGAACCGTGATCCTGAACAACCTAGCAAATCATTCCAAACGTAGTATTTTTTGGCCGTGCCTCGATTTCGAACAGCCGCTGACTCGAACCCCTGGCGGTTCGCACACCCCAAACCACGGCGCTCACCCCCCAGCCGTCGGTAGCAGCCAGAGGCACGCTGCGCAAGCCGCGTGCCACTTCACGAAACGGGCCGGATCTCGCCGAGCAAGCCGCACGCCGTGCCGAGAAGCCGGCCAGTTACCGCGGGGTTTGGCCGTCGCCAGCACCGTCTGCAATCCCCAAGATCGCCGCAATCGACAAAATCGGCCCGTAAGTCGAATTGTACGCGAGTGGCCCCGATTCGGCAGGCTTTTTTTGGGGGGCTATTGTCCCCAGTCACGTGCTCGAAGACAATCGGCAAAGGGACGCGTGCGGAAACAGGGTTGCCATCACGGGCCTTCGGACACTTCCGTATTTCTCAAGCCGCAGAGGCAACCCGACGCGCCCCCCATGCAAATGGCCGCTGCCGTTGAGTGCCTTCGACCGCCAGGGGTTATGATTTGTCCTCAGCGACTTGCCATTCGTCCTGCATCATTGGGAAGGAGATGGTATGAATTGGGTTTTGCTGGCAGGGAGGTCCAGGGAGGTAGAATTTCCTGGAGCAGACACACGGGATGGGCGAGAGCGAGTCGAGCCATTAGCCGCCGGTGGCTATGCGAGCACCGCTTGACCTGCAAAGGATGGCGTCCATCGAGCAACCTACGCGCCTGATCTCAGATCTCCGCCCTGTGAAAACTCGATACCTGATGAGACCATCAGCCGCCCCGCTTTGCGATCCGCGCACCTTTTTGCCCCCCAGGATTCCTTTTTCCCCAAGATTACCATCATGCGTCCGTGCCAGCCTCTATCCTCGACCGTTGCAACGTTTTTGAGCTTGTACTGTTCGCTCCTGACTTGGGGAGCAGCCCAATGTCCCGCCGGCACGCCCTGGGACCAATGGAGATTGCAGGGCGCGACCATCGTATCGGGAGAGGCTTCGCAGCCCGCCAGGCTCGTACTCGCTGAGACGCCGGGGACCAGCGCGATTCGGACCATTGTGGCCTGGCCCGACACGCCCTACCACGTAGCCGCACGCATCCGAACCGAGGATGTGCACGCCGTCTCCGCCCAGGGCTACGCCTACGCTGCGATCTACGAGTTCGACGAGACGGGCGAGTTGCTCTGCTTTCAGGATTTCGCCCAAGTGACCGGCTCGCGCGATTGGACGGACTTCAAGACCGAGGGAACAACCCATCCGCGGACGGTTTACCTCGAACTCCGGCTGGGACTGCATGAGGCCACCGGCAAGGTCTGGATCGAACCGCCTCGCTTCCATTGGGCTAAAGAGGGCGATGCGACGGCTACTTCGAAAGATGCCCCCGGACCGGCCAATGTCGCCTTGATCCTATGGGAACCGGAGTTCCCAAGCAATCCAGCCACCCCTGATCCCCGCCTGCTTAGCGATTGGTTGGCACAAGCGGGCTATCGCCCTCGTTATCTTCAAGCCAAAGCCTTGATGACGGCCGCCGCGTGCGAAGAGCTGGCCGCAGAGGCTGCCCTCCTGGTTTTACCCAATGGACCGTGCTTTCCCATCGCAGCCCGGCCGGGACTCCTCTCGCTTCTGTCACGTGGGATAGACCTGCTCTCTTTGGGGGGCTATCCCCTGGACCGACCGTTGCGGCGCACGGAAACCGGCTGGGAAACCGTGGACCTGTCGCAACCCACAAAGGTCCGGCTGCTCAATCGCGACCCCGGTTTTGAGACATCCCCCGCACCGGGAGCAACACCATCTTGGCACGACGCATCGGGAAGCCCTTGCCCCACCACGACCTCCGGGGCCGCCGAGGGATCGCGATGCGCCGTAATCGACAGCTCCAGCGGCGACGGCCAGGCCATTGTTCAAACCGTCGCCGACGTTCGGCCGGGTCAAAGGCTGCGACTCTCCGGTTACCTCAAAACCGCGGGCGTGCGGGAAGAGGGATATGCCTTCCTGGCCGTCTATCCCATGGCGGGCAACGAATGGCGATCCCCCCAAGACATCGCTCAAGTCCGTGGCACCCAGGACTGGGGCCATTGGGTCCGCGAATTCCTGGTTCCCCTGGGCGTGGACCGCGTAGACGTTCGTTTCGGATTGTATCGAGCCTCCGGGACGGCCTATTTCGATGACGTTCGACTGGAGGAGGTGGAGTACGCACCTCGACTGAACACACGGCACGGCGAGCCTCAGGACGGTTTGATCATCACGCCCTGGCAACTCGGCATGTGCGATGCCGACTATCCGCTCCGCCGTGTCGCCCGCCTGACCGCCCCCGGATGGCAGGCCGCGGCCACCGCCACGGGCCATTCCGCGGTGGGCGTGTTGAGGACCAACGCACGGTGGATGCCCCTCGTTCAAGCCGAGGACCGCTTCGGCCGAGCATGCGGCACGGCAGGGGCCATGATGATCCATCGAGAAGGGCTATTCACAGGCTCCGCGTGGACATTCTTCGGCGTGGACAACCTCGATCTCACCCAACTTCCCGGCTTTGCCGACCGCGTACTGCTGCCAACACTAAGGCGAATGCGACGCGGCGTTTACCTCACCAAGGGAACAAGCCACCTGGCCTGCTATCGCCCCGGGGAGGCCGCGGAACTCGCCTGCTCGGCCCAAAACTTCGGCACAGACGCCTTCGACGGCACGATCACGTGGCAGCAGTCATCCGAGGATTCCCACAGCGTCCTCGGCGCGGGAGAGAAGACCATTCGGTTGAATCCCGGCGAGGCTGCGACCTGGACGATCCCACTGGATGGGCCATCCCCACCTGGACTGCATCGCGTCACCATCCATTTGGACGACACAATGGGCAACACATGGGACAAGCTCGATACCGGGTTTATGGTCTGGGATGGCAAGGCCCTTCCACAATCTCAGCGATTCGCCTACTCCGACAATTACTTTCACTGGAGCGGTCGCCCGGCCTTTCTTTGCGGCACCACGACTTGGTCGAACTGGTTTTTCTCGCCGTCTCAATCGGATCCGCTCTTCTGGGCCCGCGAGCTTTCTCGAATGGCCGACTATGGAATCGCCGTCAACGCCAACTTGCAAAGCTGGTGGCATCCCCCTTATGAACTAACAGAGGCGGATTGGCGGAAAATGGACGCCGCCGTGTATTTGTCTCATCGGGCAGGCGTGATCTACCGAGCGGGGCTATTCATCGGGCAAGACGTGGCCGTGGAAGACAGCCTGTTGGAGCAGCAGGTGCGCCTGGCGGCCGCGTTCGCTCAGCGCTACCGCCAAGCCGATGGGCTGATCTATTACCTCAATGGCGACTACCAATTACGTCCCAAATCAGCGGAACAGACAAATCTTCCGTGGCAACTGGCGCAGACCCGCCACTGGAACGAGCGGCTGACCACCGCCATCCGCGAGTCCGATCCAGACCACCCCGTCATCAGCGAGTACTACCAGCACCCAAACGGCGGCCTCGATGTCCGCCGGACTCTGGACGGTCTGAGCATGGCGGAGATCGGCTACTTCGATAGGCCGGGGCGGGATTTGAGGCGATTTCCAGCCGTCTTCAAGTTGACCGACCATCGACTGCGCGGCAAGTCGGCAGCGATCGGTGAGTTCGGCGTCAAGACGCATCCCGCCTGGGATTTAAGCCTGGGCGGGAGCGGGTACCATATCCGGCGGAGCATGGAACAACAGAATCGCTTGTTCCTACTAATCCCGCAGGTCACCTTTGGCTTGGGCGGAGCTACAGCCAGAAACTGGTGCTGGCGCGATGACGACGATCGGGTCTTCCCGTGGGGGCTGACCTACACCTGCGATGGTGTACCGCGGGACGCTTTGCGATTCTACCGCGCGGCGGCCTTGCTGCTCTTGCGACTTCAGCCGCAATGGAGAAAGCCCGAGGTCCTCCTGGTGGCCGCCGACGGCGCACGCCAAACGGTCCACGACGATTTCTCCCCCGACGATTTGGCCGCGGCCGACGTATTGACGCGCCTCGGCATCGACTTCGCTGTCGTTAGCGATCTGGACCTCCGCGAGGACGATTTGCTCGGCGCGAAGGTCGCATTCGTCCCTGGCGAGACAGTCTCCGAAGCCGCCGCAAGAATCCTCGCCACAGCGGAAAAGGCTGGACGGCTCTCCGTTTGCTGGGAGCACCCAACGCAGTCAGCCCCATCAACGGAGCCGACGCCGGAAGCCGAGTTTGTGGTGCAACCAGGATTGCCAAGCCGCTGGGCAAGGCTCCTGGACAAGGCTGGCGTGGCCCGCGTTCGGCTAGACCCGGACGACTTGGCCTTGATTACCCTGCCCGTCCCTCTGCAAGATGGTCTGGCCTTGGTGCTGGCCAACCCAACACCGCAACCGCGTTCCTTCACGGCGCAGACACCCGATGGAAAATCGGTACAGATGACCCTTGCATCGTGGGAACCGGGGCTGGTGGCCTGGGACACGGCAGGCAAGATCGTGGCCCTGGAAGGTGGGCAGCACTTGCTCTGCGACGGGCAGCCCCTGGCGGACTCCGATGGCCACCTGATTCTGTGGTCCACGCCCTCTCCACAGGGCAAAAACAACGATCTCCGTGCGGCAGACGAGGTCTTCCTGATAGCTACGACCGCCGGCGATGCCCGCATTTCGCGGACAAGCGCCGCCACGGACCTCGCGGAATTGGGCGAGTTTCGACAGGGCCAGTGGCATCGTTTGGAGGCGATGCCCGTGCGGCAATCCAATGCCGCGATTCACCTGCAAATTCCCGTGGATTGCCGGGCCGAACTGATTCGCATCCGCAGGCCGTAATCCTACAGCGCGGATTGTTTGCTCGGCTCAACGTTTTGTGGTGATGGAACCTATCGCTTCGCAAGACATGCTGGGCACATCGCAGACTCTCCGCTGTAGGACGAGTTCGGCGGTGCCCGGCCAGGCACCCTGGAGTTCGATGGTACCTGCGACCCCGGCCACCCCACCCCCCGGCTTGCGATTCCACAGGGCGGGCGCATCGCACCTGACACATTGCGACGGCAGATCGATGCGGCAGATCGAGCCAGGACATGGAGCCGGTAGATCAAGCCAGGCGATCGAGGCGGCAGATCGCACCGGGAGATGGAGCCATCAGGTCGAGCCGGGAGATCGAAATTGATTATTCCGCCTGCATGGCGGGATCCGGCAATGGCGCGATTTCTTCTGAAACCACGGCCGCCCCAACGCTCACGAAGGCTTGCGGATCGTTCGGCTCCGCGTGCCACGGATACTCGAAGTAATGGCGGTAGTTATACGGCGCCCGATAATAATACCCGTGGAAGGCCGGATAACGATGGATCGTCCGGGGATTGCCGGGATAGCAGCCGAAGCGGGGTTGGTAACAGGTCTGCGGCATGGGACCGAACCAGTCCCCCAACCACGTCTTCCCCGTAGCCGACTTGATATGCCCCGCCTCGGCGACCGGCACGGCGGGCAAATCCTCGACGTAGGCCACCTCACCGCTCGCCGCGGGCTGCACCACCTCCGTCTGACCGAACGCCTCCGAAGTAGCCACCAGAAGCAACAACGCGAACATTGTCACCCGCATGACATCATTCCTTCCTGGCCATCCCTTCCTGGCTCGCAACCCCATGCTTATAAGTGATCGAATCCCATCATGAGGCACCGAACCCCGGCACAGACCATCGAACCTCTAAAAGAGGGGGTATGGCTGGCTCTGGTAGTATCGGACCATATTGCCCGCTTTGGCTTCCATCGTCGCGTCAGGGCGGAATGGACAGGAAATTCCCGCACTGCCGTAAAAGGTTTCCAACATAGCCAAGGGTAGCTCGTTCGTTCTGCGACAGGACTCGCCCTCGGGACGCCGTCCTTTTCGATTCCTGTTTCGACCTCATAACACGGGACCGGCGCTCCGAGCCGGTTGGATTATTCCGATTGTGCCGGTTATTCAGCCTAGGTCGCAGCATCAGAACGGTCAGCCACGCGAAAGGACGTGGAACAGCCTTGCCGGAATCCTTCACCAAATTAAGATAGGAAGACTAGATAAAAGAGATAACATCCTTTAACACTTCTCAGACGGAGTTCCAACTCGGTAACACGGACCGGTCACACTTGTCCGACATCGGTTCCAGAGATGTCTGCTGCATCGCTCGTCGCATCGGCTCCGGAAATCTTGTTCGTGATAACAACACCTTGGTTTGCGGCCGGCAAGAGCCATCATTCTCCCGCAACGACCTGACCCGAGGGATAAGTCGGCCGAACCGGAAGATGCGACCGCACTTCGTTGGAGATTGTCCGCTGATGACCCCCACACTTCTCGTCTTTTCTCAGGATCGTGGCCTCGTGGAAGAATTGCGAGAGGCCGCGGCCAATCGTTACGAAGTGATCGCCGTGCATTCCCTGACGAACGGCCAGGCACAACTTCAAGCCGAGGGCTGCCCTGCCATGGTGGCCCATTTCTCCCGGCAGATTGTAAACGGCTACCAACCGCGAGAGTTTTTCCAGCATTTGGAATCGCTTCGATCGGTAGCTCCGATCTTTGCCGTCGTGGACGATGCCTGCCCGAGCGAGATCCGCGAAAAGGCCCAGGAGAGCGCCCAGGCCCTTTTGCATCGCCCGGTTCAGCCCGACCAACTCCAGCGATTGATCCAGACGCACGCACCGCTGGAATACGAGCTGGGGGAGTTTCAACGTCGCCGTCCCCATCGCGTGCTACAGGGTAAGACACGAAATTATGCCACCTTTTCCCCGCGAATGTTCGAGATGATGGACGAGCTTCGGGTGGCCGCGGGGCACGACGTCACCATCCTGTTGAGTGGCGAGACCGGTTCCGGCAAGAGTAGCCTCGCCCGCGTCATTCACGAACTCTCGCCCCGTGCCGGTGATCGCTTTTTGACCGTGGCCTGCGGCGCCTTGCCGCCCAATCTGATCGAAAGCGAGCTGTTTGGCCATGTGAAAGGGGCGTTTACCGGTGCGGACAACGAACGGCTGGGCAAGTTCGCCGCCGCACAGAACGGAACCCTGCTCCTGGACGAGATCGACGTCTTGCCGCCCGATCAGCAGGCCAAGCTCCTGCGGGTCATCGAGACCGGCGAGTACGAACCGGTCGGTAGCAACGATACGCGGATTTCTACCGCTCGATTGATCGCTGCGACCAACACCGATCTGGAACAACTCGTACACGCGGGGAAATTCCGCCGCGATCTCTATTACCGCCTGAATATCCTCAGTTTTCACATCCCGCCGCTCCGGGAACGCCCGCACGACGTGGAATACCTGGCCCTTCGTTTCGCACTCCAGCACTCCAGGGCCTTGAAGGTCCCCATCCGCTTCCTGGAGCCGGATTTCATGGCCGCACTGCTGGCACACCATTGGCCGGGTAACGTCCGCGAGCTGGAGAACGTCATGCGCCGGGCAGTCCTTTACTGCCGCGACGGCATCCTCCAACCCTGCGATCTGCCGAGCACCATCCGTGGCGCCCTCCAGGACGTCTTCGAGACCCCAGACCAGACGAACATCCTTACCGCCGGCACCTTGGTAGAACGACTGGAAGCCGCCGAACGCAAGATTTTAGTCGACACCCTTCGCCGCCACGACTATCACCGCCAGGACACCGCGAGAGAGCTGGGCATCTCCCGGATCACACTCTATCACAAGATGCGGAAGTACGGCCTGTTCGAGTCCCCGGCGGAATCGGCTTGAAGCTCTCGCTAGGGCGGATGCAGGCCTGGCCCGTCCGCAACCGGGAAACGATGAAAAAACCCGGGCGATCCCCAACGGCAGTGGGGAACCCGGGTATTTTATCCCTTCTCCACGGATCTCTAGCAAAACCCGCCGTGGGGACCGGATGAATCCGCCATCCCCGCCGAGGGTAGAGCTGGGGTTAGAACTCGTCTGGCGAGGCCCCTGCTCCTTTCCCCGCCATCCCTTGCTGGATAGCCAATCCAAACGCCTTCAGCACGCCTTCGCCAATCTCGATCCGGGCTTTCGAACCATTTTCCATCAGGGCGCTGTCCACCCGAATTGTATCCTGGCCGCCACTCAAGGCGTCCACGAACGTTTGCAACTGGGATTTATCTGGCCCGTCTTCCGTCACCGCCAAGGCGAACTGGAGAACCGGCTTCAGGGCTACGTGCAGGCGAAACGGACTGGTGACGGGCTGCGGCTCAGCCGATGCATCCAGCGCGGCCTTGAGATCAGAGACCGCATCCGTTCCCAACGCATAGTAAACCGCGTGCTCGCCCACGCCTATCACGAATACCAAATCCCGACCTTGCAAAAATTTACCGAACTCCGCGGAACCCTTGGCGATCTCCGCATGCGGCACTTGCAGCACGTGAAAACGAACGTCCTTGTAGGTCTCGGCATCCAACTTCACAAGATCACCAACTTTCGGATTATCCTCCTTCGCCTTGTTCACGAGGTCCTTGACCATGTCTTCCAGGAAAGTGGGATCATCCACCACCAGGCCGCCGACAATGGAAAGCGTCTCTGCCGCGATATTTCCGGAGACGGCCAAATCCAGCCCCTGTTTTTCCATCGTGGCCGCCATCTGGGGGAAGATTTCATTCACCACATTCGTCACCAGTTCCCGCTCATTCGCATTCATGTCGCTGTTGTTTTTTAAGCTGGCAAAAATCAGCGACCGATAGTCCTCCAATTGTTGCTTCATCAATTGAACGGACTCGGGAGTATACTTGCCCACCGCCTGGATCACGATGCTGTCTCCCTCCCGTGCGAATCCTGCCAACGCGGTGGTCAAATCGGCGTTGGCCTCCAATTGCTTCGCCGCCTTGCTGCCCGGCACGACAGTCATCTGGAAATCCAGCGACAGCGTGCCCGCCGAACCGTCCAAACTGATCCCGACCGTAAATTCTTCTGTTTCGTTCAGGGCGTCTTGGATTTGAGCCAGCGACTGCACGGTCATCCGTTTTTGGACCTCAAACTCCTCTTCCGACTGCCCGGGTTGGCGTTGAATGCCCTGCTGCATCCCCTGCTGAATCATGGCCACGGCCAACTGCCGGAACATGGGCGGGATGTTTTGCAGGTTGACCTGGACGGCCAGGTCATAGTCTCCCGCCAAATCTTCGAGAACGGCCGCGTCCGAGGGGGCATGGGACAAGGCATCGCGGTCCATGCTGATCACGAACCAACCGTTGCTCTCCATACCGAACAACGTCTGCTGTGGCCCATGAATGGCGTAAACATCCCCGTCCTTTTCCGCCGACATCCCGAATCGCGACAGGAGATTCAAGAGGTCGTCGAGCTTGGTGACCGGTACCATACCATAGACTTGAAAATTGACGCCATCGGTTTGAACGACGACTCCGGCCGGTCGTTTGGCGTCGACGCCAGGGAGGCCCTCAGCGCCACCGGTCTGCGCCGCGATCAATCCCTTGAACATTGCGCCAAGCTGGGGATTATTCGCGAGTTGACCGATGTACTCCGCATCCTCCATCAAGCGGTCCACCCCGCCGATGGCCACGGCCGCCACGGGTTTCACCCCCGTGTCCTGAGCCACAGCGGTCTTGAGCAGCCCCATCAGGGCGACGGCGCCGATGAGCACGGCCGTGCCCAGCACTTTTGCCAAGCGAGACATTAACACGGTTCCTTTCTGACAGTTACCGACCTTTTGTGAAATCAAACGCTCACGAGCTGACCCGAATCCGGCAACGAGCACTTCGCTCTCAAATGAAGTTATACACCGATTCACCCCGTGCGGTCACACAAGGGCATCCACCCAATGGCATCCGGCGGAAATCGCTGGCTTTTGACGCTCGCCATGACAACCGCTTACAACCGGCAAAAATCTCTGCTCCAAATCGACGCACCGCCCCTTTTCGACGGCGAACGCCAGGGGCCGACACAACCTTGCGCTACCGGGCGACTAGCAGCCAACCCATACTTCGAAAAGACCACGTCGATCTTGATACCCGGCTGCCAAAAATCATACCAACCGCGGGCGGCTTACACAGACTCCGGATTATACGAAGTCTTGCTCACAAAATCGAGACCAAGGCCATTGGAGTTCGAGCATTGTGGAAGCGGCCGAGGGGGAAGATTCTTTGTCCTGGGTGAAAGAATCGGCCAAGTTGGGCGGCGAGTCAGCCGAACCGGCGAACAGGGAGGTTCCAAGATGGTGATCCACGAAGGGCACGAAGAAACACCAAGGGTCGTCGTTCACTGGCGTTCTCGTCACTGCAAAACGGCTCGCCGAGACGCAAGTGGCCTGCCCCTTTGTCATTTCGAGCGAAGCGAGAAGGCTTCTCGACAGGGGGCAAGATTTCTCCTCGCCGCCGCTCGTCGAAATGACATCGCCGGCACTCAATATGACATCGCCGGCACTCAATGACATGGCCGGCGCTCGTCAAAATGACACTGCTGGACATCGTCGAAACGACAGTCCATTCAAGCCTACGGAACCACTAAACAACCCTAAGGAAGGTCTAGACAACCATTGGGAACGTCTGAACAACCCTGAGACACGTCTGAACGATCCTTGGGAACCGCGGAGCAACCCTCGTTGTTTCACAAATCTTTTCCGCTATAACTCAGCTGTGAAGGGTTACCACCAAGGAAGGGGTGTCACGACCTCACCGAAGTCCTTCGTGCCCCTTCGTGTCCTTCGTGGATGAATCTGTAGCCTATATCCTTCGTGCCTCTTCGTGTCCTTCGTGGATTTATCCGCTTCCGTTTTGGTAATCGCCTTTGACCAGCGAGGGAGAAAAAAGGTACGCTTATTTATCTGGTTCGACAGGCGGAATAGGAGACCGCCGTTCCGCCTATTCACAACCAACGCGATGTATCCTGAGTTAAGGTACGTCGCATTCCGATCGAGAATCGACCATGGAAATCGTTCTGTTCGAAGACTCGCTGGTTCAGCAACTGTACCCCATCACCGTGGGACGACCGGCCTTTGGCGTGACCGTCGGGGCGTATCGGCTGGTCGATGTCGCCAAGCGGCTGGACGGCCGATTGTCGGCCATCGTCCGCCCACACCTGACCGACATCACCGCCTTGGACTACGATCTGCCGCAGGCCGACCTGTCCGCCCAATCGATCTTGTTGATCAACGCTCGTGCGGTACCGTCGGTCACGGCATTCCGAGAACTGGAGCAGCGAGCAAGGACAGGGGCCTCCGGCGTCATCACCTGGGAAGGCCAAGTCGTGGCGGCCAAGATCGACCGTCCCTCTGCCGCCGAAACCCCACTGCCCACGATCTCTTCGCTAATCGCGGCGCCGCCCACCGATTGGAAACACTTGACCGAATCCCTGGCCCTGCCGGACTGGGACATCGACTGGCCGCTGCTCGAGCACCCGCATCATATCATTCAGCACCACATGGATTTGATTGGCCAGCACCTGAACGACCGCATCGCCCAGGGGCGATATCGCCAATTGCAAGACGGGCTGTTTGTAGGGGAGGGCGTGCGCCTTGGCGAGTTCGGCACCATCGACACCTCGCAAGGTCCCGTCGTGATCGAAGACGGCGCCGTAATCGGCCCCTACAGCCTCCTCCGCGGGCCGGTGTACGTCGGCGCCAACGCCAAGGTCATCGAATATGCGGCATTGAAAGACATGGTCAGCGTGGGGCACACCACCAAGATCGGTGGGGAAATCGAGGCCGCCGTCATCGAGCCGTATTCCAACAAACAGCATCACGGCTTCATTGGCCATAGCTATCTGGGCAGTTGGGTCAACCTGGGTGCCGGCAGTTGCAATAGCGATCTGAAAAACACGTACGGCCGGGTGAGCATGGAATACGACGGCAAGCGGGTAGCCACCGGGATGCAGTTCCTTGGTTGCATCGTCGGGGACTATTCCAAGACGGCCGTCAACACCGCCATCTTCACGGGGAAGGTGATCGGTGTTTGCTGCATGGTGTATGGGTTTGTCACTACCAACGTGCCCAGCTTCACCAACTACGCCAGGGTCTTCGGGCAAATGAGCGAGGTACCGGTCGACGTCGCTGCCGCCGGCCAGCAGCGGATGTTCGTCCGCCGCAACGTTGCCCAACGCCCGTGCGACGTGCAATTGATCCGCGACATGTACGAGCTGACCCGCCACGAACGCCGCCTGGGCAGCGAACCGCTGATTCTATGAAACGTGCCCATTCGACAGAGCGCGGTCATCCATGCCGGGCTTCGGCCGCTTGCTTTTCTGTCACCTTTGGGCAGCGTCGAGTGTATAATAACTGAGTTCTGTTCGACACTGGCTGCCGGGGCTGGCCGCCCGTTCGCCGTCGGCCGCGGCCCGATGTCTCATCCGTTCCCGCTTTTTCCGATGGAGAATGCCGCCCATGACGAGTTTGCCCGACGTGACGAACGATGCTTGTTGCTCCAAGATCCGGTGCAAACCCCAAACGAACACGCCCCAGCCCCACCCCCACGCCAGTCCTGCCGCCGCATTCCTCTGGGTTTTTTGCACGATCGCGTTTTGGACCGCGTTCTCGCCGATTCCCGCGATTTCAGCCGCGCCGCAGACCGACTTACCTGAAAAGACCGCCCTGGACGATTACGTAGCCAAACCGGATGCCTCGTATCGTTGGCAGGTGGTGCTCAAGCGAAAGGTGCCCGGGGCTACCGTGTTTACCGTGGAAATGACGTCCCAAACATGGCGGACTCCCGAAGAGGTGGATCGGCCTGTTTGGAAACATTGGCTGCTCGTGACCAAACCGGACGAGGTTCGGTATCCGACGGCCTTCTTGATGATCGTTGGGGGAGACAACGGCAGCGAGCCTCCCACCGCCAAGGGTGAGACGGTCTCCATCGCCACTGCGACCGGCACGGTGACGGCCGAATTGCGGATGGTCCCCAACCAGCCGCTGGTCTTCTTTAAGGACGGCCAAGAGCGGGTCGAGGACGACCTTGTGGCCTATACCTGGAACAAGGTCTTGGAAACGGGCGACGTCACCTGGTGCGCTCGATTCCCCATGGTCAAATCCGCCGTCCGCGCCATGGATACCGTTCAGGCACTGTTGCGATCCGAGCAAGGAGGCGGCGTGGAAATCCGCAACTTCGTGGTGGCGGGCGGGTCCAAGCGCGGTTGGACGACCTGGCTGACGGCCGCCGTGGATGCTCGTGTCAAGGCCGCCATCCCTATCGTCATCGACGTGCTCAATTGCGAGCCTTCCTTGCGGCACCACTTTGCATCCTACGGATTTTGGGCACCCGCCATCGAGGAGTACGTCCAGCACAACATCCTTCAACGATTGACCGATCCCAAGCTCCGCGAATTCCTGAAGCTGGAGGACCCGTACTTTTACCGCCATCGCTTGGCGATGCCCAAGTACCTCGTGAATGCGTCGGGAGACCAATTCTTCTTGCCGGACTCGTCCCAGTTCTATTTCGACGACCTGCAAGGAGAGAATTACCTCCGTGCCGTCCCCAACGCCGACCACGGCCTGAAAAATAGCGATGCGGTACAGTCGATCATTGGATACTATCAGTTGATCCTGGAGGACGCGACTCGGCCCCGCTTCTCTTGGAAATTCCTGGACACCGGGACTGTGGAAGTGTCCTGCGTGGACAAGCCCGAACGTGTACTATTGTGGCAGGCAACCAATCCCAACGCGCGCGACTTCCGCCTCATGACGATCGGCCCGAGCTTCACGTCCCAGCCACTGGAATCGCAAGACGGCAAGTATGTCGCCCACGTCGCCCCGCCGGAAAAGGGCTGGACGGTGTATTTCGTCGAGCTAACCTATCCGGTCAAGGATGGTTTCTATTTCAAAGCCACCACACCGCCGCGCGTCGTACCGGATACGCACCCCTTCGCAGACGCCATACTGCCGGGCACCAACGTCCGGGCCATAGAATCAGCGCCTGGGCGGTGATGGGCGAGCCGAAATCTTCGCGGTTCATGAACGACCGAACACGCCAGCGCACAGTCCGCCTGACGGCATGATATGCGCAGCATGGATTGCCAGGCGATGCCAGACGCTGTGGCCCATCACTACACGAGATGTTGATCCAAACGTAACCGTTCACGGGGGGGAGTCGTTCACAGGGATTCACCTCATTGCAAAA
>DYLS01000133.1 GCA_020721965.1 Blastopirellula marina
CCATGCTGTGGGTCGGAGGTTTTGCCACTCAGGCCAACGCGGCCTCATTGACTAAAGAAGGCAATCAATACCTCGCCCTCATGAATGAAATGGGCGGTAACCCTGCCGATTTCAATATTGATGATGGCAAGCGTCTGTGGAATGAAAAGCGCGGGCCTAAGAAAGCTTCTCTGGAGCAATGCAATCTGGGTCTCGGCCCAGGCGTGCTCAAGGGCGCTTACGCTCAGTTGCCGCGTTATTTTGCCGATACCGGCAAGGTGCAAGATCTGGAGTCCCGCCTGGTTACCTGCATGGTGAATCTGCAGGGGTTCACCCCCGCCGAGGCTATGCATGACCCGTTCAATAAAAATGGCGGCAATGCCACCGACATCGTCAATCTGGCTTTGTATGTGGCGAAACAATCCGATGGGATGAAGATCGATATCCCGCAAAACACTCCTCAAGAAAAGCTTGCTTACGAAAACGGCAAGAAACTCTTTTTCTATCGCGCCGGTCCTTTCAGTTTTTCCTGCGCGACTTGCCACTCGGAAAGCGGCAAACGAATCAGAATTTCTGCGCTGCCCAATTTGACCATGACGGGTCCAAATGGCGCGGCAAAATCTTATGCTACTTGGCCCGCCTACCCCAATTCACAAGGGGTGGCCCGTACGCTCGAATGGCGTATGTTGGCCTGTTTCCGCCAGCAGCGTTTCCCTGCGCCTAAATACACATCCAATGCTGTGATCGATTTGATTACTTATATGGGCGTGAATTCGAATGGCCAAACGTTGCATACGCCGACATTCAAGCGCTAAGAGCGAGGAGACAACATGAAAAGATCTACTTTGTTCGTACTCATGACGGCAGCGGCTGGGTTTTTGGGCGGCTGCGCGGGCATGAACCAATCCGCTTCTACCAGTGGTAACCCTTTCGACACCGCATCGTTTCAGAGCATTCTGAAAAATGACTTTGTCGCCAAAGGGCAAGCCAAGCTGGACCGACTGGTTCAGACCAAACAGCAGTATGAGTGCTCGAAATATGAATATCTCGGCAAGCCCATGCCTGCCGAAATGAGCAAAAAACTTGAGTCCGAGGCAATGGCGGGTGTCGTCTATCCCAAGGACGGTAAGTTTCTGGGTGATTGGAAGGCAGGCTTGCAAATCGCCAAGAATGGTAAAGGAATGCAATGGAGCGATAAACCGGGAACGCCGAATGGCGGGAACTGTTTGGCTTGCCATGAAATGATCAAGAATGATCCTTCTCAAGGTAATATCGGCCCATCTTTGGTGGACTACGGAAAACTTCGCGGCAATAGTGAGGCCATCCTCAAATACACATGGGCTCGGATCTATGACTCCGACGCCTTCAATGCCTGCAGCTGGATGCCTTCTTTTGGCGCTCACAAAATTCTGACCGAGCAGCAGATGAAGGACGTGATGGCGCTTCTGATGGACCCGAAGTCCCCCGTCAACGCCAACTAATAATAAGAAACTTAATTTGAGTGGCGCCCGCCTGATCGCTATTGATTTGGCGGGCATTTTATTTTTTTGATGAGGATATTTGAATGAGCCTGACCCGTCGTGAATTTATGGGTGTATTGGCAGCTGCTGCAGCAACTGGTTTTCCCATGACCCGCGAGGCAACCGCCGCGGAAGTCGAAAACCTGTACAACCCGCCCAAGAGCGGCAATGTGCACTTTCTGCACATGACGGATAGTCACGCGCATTTGCGTCCCGTGTATTTCCGTGAGCCGAATGTGAATATCGGTGTTGCCGGAATGGAAGGGCACCTGCCCCACCTGGTGGGCACGAATTATTTGAAGCGGGTCGGCTTCAAGCCGAATACCCGTGAGTCTTATGGTTTCACCTATCTCGATTTCGTGCGTGCGGCCAAACAGTACGGAAAGATGGGCGGCTATGCCCATATCGCGACTCTGGTGAAGCAGTTGAAGGCTTCGCGCCCCGGCGCTCTATTGCTTGACGGCGGCGATACCTGGCAAGGTACGGCGTTGTCGCTGTGGACCAAGGGGCAGGACATGGTCGACGCTCAGTTGAAGCTGGGTGTGGACGTGATGACGGCACACTGGGAATTCACCTACGGCCAAGACCGCGTGAAAGAGATCGTCAACAAGGATTTCAAGGGCAAGATCGATTTTGTCGCCCAGAACGTGAAGACGGCCGACTTCGGCGACCCGGTCTTCCCGTACTATGTGATGAAGCAGATGAATGGCGTGCAGGTCGCCATCATCGGGCAGGCTTTCCCCTACACGCCGATCGCCAACCCTGCCTATCTGATTCCCGACTGGACTTTCGGCATTGATACCGACCACATGCAGAAAGTGGTCAAGGAGGTGAAGCAGAAAGGCGCCCAGCTGGTTGTGGTGATCTCTCACAACGGTATGGACGTCGACCGCAAGATGGCCAGCCTGGTGGAGGGTATCGACTGCATCTTCGGCGGACACACCCACGATGGCGAAGCCGTCGCGGTGGAAATCCGCCGTCCCTCTGGCGGTATGACTTTGGTGACCAACGCCGGCTCTCACGGCAAGTTCATTGGCGTGATGGACTTCGATGTTCGCGGCGGCAAGATGGTGGGTTACAAGTACAAGCTCCTGCCGGTGTTCTCCGAATTGCTGCCGGCCGATCCTGAAATGGAGGCCTTGATCACCAAGCTGCGTGCGCCGTACGAAAGCAAACTGACCGAAGTGCTGGCGCACACCGAAGGTTTGCTGTATCGCCGTGGCAATTTCAACGGTACGTGGGACCAACTGGTGGTCGATGCGATGCTGGCCGTTCGTGGCGGCGATCTCGCGTTCTCGCCGGGTTTCCGCTGGGGCAGCAGCCTGCTGCCCGGTGCGCCCATCACCCGCGAAGACATGATGACGCAGTTGGCCATCACCTACCCGTACTGCACCCTGTCCGAGATGACGGGCGAAACGGTCAAGAACGTGATGGAAGACGTCTGCGACAACCTGTTCAATCCGGATCCTTACTACCAGCAAGGCGGTGACATGGTGCGGCTGGGTGCGCTGGAGTACAGCTGTGCCCCGAATGAAAAAATGGGCAATCGCATCCAGGATATGCGTCTGGGCGGCAAGCCGCTCGACCCGAAGAAGACCTACAAGGTCGCTGGATGGGCGCCGGTTCAGCAAGCCAGCGCCACGCCGGATAACCCGCCGATCTGGGATATCGTCGAGGAGTATCTGAAGCACCAGAAGGTCATCAAGCCCTTGAAGGTGAACGAGCCCAAGCTCATCGGCGTGAAGGGCAATCCGGGCCTGGCGAACTACAACAAGATGTTCTGAAGTCGCTGATTGCAGTGCTGAAACGGCCCGCTCGACGCAGCGGGCCGTTTGCTTTGGCGGCAAGGGCAAGCGCCCTGCGTTTGATCGCTACTTGAGAAACACAAGCCAAGTTTTTGATCTTGCTTGTTATTGCAGCCTTTGATAGGCTTGTCGCATTATTTTCATCCTGCCTTGCGGTCATCATGCAGTCGCCCTTTTTTCACGCTCCTGAGCGCCCCCAGACCTGCCGCGTTCGCGTCAGGCCCCCCGAGGGGGATGAGAAAACTTGGGACGGCCCGGCGTTTTCTCATGAGAAACATGCTGGGCCTTCCCAAGGGTTTCTCACTCACATGGGATGGCTGACCCTGAATGGGAGGTTTGGGGGCGCTCTGCTGTACTGGCCGGGCGTTCTTCTGACGGCGTTGTTCGCCCTGTGCTTGATCGCGACGCCCGCTTTTGCGGCGATCAGCAAGGAGACGACCAAACGGCCTGACGCTCAGAAGCAGGTTGCCAAGAAGAAGCCGGTCGCCAAGAAACCAGCGGCACGATCAACTCATCAAGCGCGTTCATCCGGTCTTTCTAAGAATCGTGGCAAAGTCGAGTCGAAGGCTGCGCCGGTCAGGAAAGTCTCGACGAAAAAGCGAGGAGCTCGGAGGGTTGCGGTGGATAAGCGTGCGCGCTCCGGCGCCCGGCCGATTGCGGCCAAGATGCGTCAGGGCGCGGCTTCCAAGCGTATCGCCGTGACTGTGCGCAAGAAGGAGGCGCGGACAGGTCGATTGCCAGCTACGCGGATTGCCGCTGAGAAGCGTCGTCCGGATGCGCTCGTTTTGAAAACGGCCCTGATGACCGGGGCGGCCTCATCCGTGGTGCGCGCGACGGATGAATTGCAGGTGTCGCCGGCATCCACGGCAGCGAACGATGACCCGCTGAGTTTGCGTTCAGGTTCCGCTTTGGTCGTTGACGAGGGAACGGATCGCGTGCTTTTGAGCAAGAACGCCGATACTGCGCGCCCGATCGCCTCACTCACCAAGCTGATGACCGCCGCGGTGATTCTCGATGCGCATCAGCCGATGGATCAGGTCATCGAAATCACCGATGCCGATATCGACACGCTGAAGTGGAGCTCCTCGCGGCTGCGCCCGGGCACGAAACTCACGCGGGAAGAACTGCTCAAGCTGGCCCTGATGTCCTCTGAAAACAGGGCGGCGCATGCTTTGGCGCGCAACTATCCCGGGGGCTTGGCGGCCTTCATTCCTGCGATGAATGCCAAGGCGCGCTCTTTGGGCATGAATGCCACGCGTTATGTGGAGCCGACCGGCCTGTCGCCGCAGAACGAATCGACCGCACATGATCTCGCGCTGCTGGTCAAGGCGGCGTATCACTATCCCCTGATCCGCGAGTTTTCCACCCATCCCGAGAGCGAGGTGGTGGTCGGCCCGCGCACGCTGCAATTTCGAAATACCGATCATTTGGTGTTTGATCGCGGGTGGGACATCCTGCTGCAGAAAACCGGCTACATCAATGAAGCAGGGCATTGTCTGGTGTTGCAGACCAAGTTTGAAGGGCGCCGGGTGATTGTGGTGCTGCTTGATGCGTGGGGCAAGTATTCGCATTTTGGCGATGCCCAGCGCATCCGTACCTGGCTGGAAGCCAAGGGCTTCGACGCCCTGCATGACCCGGTCGCCCGTACAGGGGCGTTGCCTGCCCGAGGGCCGGAAAACGCCGCGGCCTTGGTGCGGACGGCCTTTGTGGAAAAGACGCCATTCGCCGGTCTGGGCGAGTGAGTTCAGCGCCGCGCGTTTTGGGGCGCGGTCGCCGAATCAACGCCGCGTCCCTTTGTAGCCGAGCGCGGCCGAAATGCGCTGCGCCGTCAGCTGCACCTTTTCCAGCCAATCTTCCATCAGCCGGTCGGCCGGCGCCGAGAGCGACAGACCGGCCACCAGAGCGCCGCTGTCGTCGTAAATGCCGGCTGCCATGCAGCGCACTCCGAGTTCGAGTTCTTCGTTGTCACGCGCAAAACCGTCATGGCGCACTTTGCTCAATTCGCGCTCCAGCAATTGGGGGTTGGTGATGCTGTTGCGCGTCTGCCCGGCCAGACCGGTGCGCAGGGTGTAGGCCTTGACCCGGGCCGCCTCGTCGGCTGCGAGAAAGAGTTTGCCGACCGAGGTCAGATGCAGGGGCGCCCGCCCGCCCACGGAGCGAATGACCTGCATGCCGGAATGTTCGCTGTAAGTGCGTTCGATGTAGACGATTTCGTCGCCTTGCCGCACGCTCAGATTGACCGGTTGATGGGTCAGTCGGTGAAGTTCGCGCATGGGGCCGAGCGCGGCGTCGCGCACGTTCAGACGCGCCTTGACCAGATTGCCATATTCAAGCAGCCGCATGCCCAGACGGTAGGTGCCGGCTTCAACTCGCTCGACCATGTGACCAACGACCAGATCGTTGAGGATGCGGTGAGCCGTGGATGGGTGCAGGCCGGTTGCGGCGCCGATATCCTTGAGTTGCATCGGATCGGGGTTTTGCGCCAGAACGTCCAGCAGAGCGAAGGCCCGCCCGAGCACCTGGATGGCGGGTTCGGCGGGTGCTGCAAGCGGTTTGGATTTGCGGGAAACAGAAGAATGCTGCATTGCAGAAATTTTATATGCTGGAACAGACTTTTGTATATCGGAAAAACGCGAGGTCTTGCGGTTCGTTTCGCAGTTCAGTGAGCGCGATTCGTTGCGATTCGTCAGCCAGTCACAAGTCAGCCGACTGATAATGCAGGGATGAAAAAGCGCGTAGGTCTCTTCATTACCTGTCTGGCCGATGTCATGCGGCCGAGCATTCCGATGGCGGCCGTCGAGTTGCTGGAATCGGCGCATTTCGAGGTGCATGTGCCCATGGCGCAGACCTGTTGCGGGCAACCCGCCTACAACTCGGGCGACCACCGCACGACTCTGGCGCTGGCGGAAAAGTTTCTCGACGAATTCGAGTCGTTCGACTATGTGGTCGCCCCGTCCGGCTCCTGCATGGGCACGATCAAGACACACTACCCGGATGTGCTCAAAGACCAGCCGGATTTGCTGCGTCGTTTCGCCGCCATACAGCCGCGTCTGTTTGAACTTACCGACTTTCTGGTGCGTGTGGCCCATCTGACCGAGGCGCCCGGCGCGTTCGAGGGCGAGGTGACGTATCACGATTCCTGCTCGGGCTTGCGCGAATTGGGCATCAAGCAACAGCCCCGCCAACTGCTGTCGCTCGTGCCCGGACTCAGTCTGTGCGAAATGGAGCAATGCGAGCAGTGCTGCGGCTTTGGGGGCGCCTTCGCGGTGAAGTACGGCAATATTTCCGCCGCCATTGCCGACGACAAGTGCGCCAACATTCAGGCGACCAAGGCGCGTGCCGTGGTGCTGGGCGACCTGGGCTGCATGATGCAGATCGAAGGGCGGCTGCGGCGGCAGGGAGACGACACAACTCAGGTGCTTCATATCGCTGAAGTGCTGACTGGAAAGCGCTGATCATGGAATCACAGACTCTGCATTTCAAGGCGCGCGCCGGGCAGAAGCTGGCTGATCAGCGTTTGCAGCAAAACCTCAAGAAGCTCTCGGCCAAGTTTGTGACCGGCCGGGCAGCGGCCATCGCCGCGCTGGACGGGTTCGAGCAGATTCGAGACGCTGCGGTGAACCGTCGCAACGTGGCGCTCAAGACGCTCGATGTCTGGCTGGAGCGATTCGAAGCCGAGGCGCAGCGCCGCGGCGCCACGGTACTTTGGGCGCAAACCCCGCAGGAAGCCGCCGATCTGGTGGTGCAGATCGCCCGAAAGCACGATTGCAAGCAGGCCATCAAGTCGAAGTCGATGGTGTCGGAGGAGATTGGCTTGAACGCGGCGCTGGAAGCCGCAGACGTGCAGGTGACGGAGACCGATCTGGGCGAGTACATCCTGCAGATCAACGGCAACGAGCCCCCTTCGCACATCATTGCGCCCGTGGTGCACAAGGACAAAGAGGAGATCGCCGATCTGTTCGCGCGCACGCACCACACGCCGCGCAAGACCGACATCCCCGAGATGACCCGCGAGGCCCGCGAGGTGCTGCGGGCGAAGTTTCTGTCGGCCGATATGGGCATTACCGGGGGCAATTTCGTGGTGGCTGAAACCGGCTCGGTCGCTCTGGTCACCAATGAGGGCAACGAGGGCATGTGCACCATCCTGCCGCGGGTGCATGTGGCGGTGACCGGGGTGGAGAAGGTGCTGCCTACGCTCGAAGACCTGGCGGCGGTGATGCGCCTGCTGCCCCGTTCGGCGACGGGGCAGACCATCAGCAACTACTTCTCCGTGCTCACCGGCCCGAGGCGCGAGGGCGACCGCGACGGCCCGGAGCATATGTATGTGGTGCTGCTCGATGGCGGACGCACCAGTCTGGTCGGCGGTGCGTTTGCCGAGATGTTGCGCTGCATACGCTGCGGCGCCTGTATGAACCATTGCCCCGTCTATCAGAAAATCGGCGGGCACGCCTACGGCTGGGTGTACCCGGGGCCGATGGGGTCGGTGCTGACGCCGAGTTACCAGGGGCTTGAAAGCACGCAGGATTTGCCGCAGGCCGCCACGTTGTGCGGGCAATGTCAGGTCGTGTGCCCGATGAAAATCCCGCTGCCCGATCTGCTGCGCAAAATGCGCGAACAGCAATTCGAGCGCGAAATGCGCCCGGGCATGGAGCGCTGGGCCTTGAGGCTGTGGAGCTATGCCGCGCGGCATCCGTGGCTGTATCGGCCGGGGGCGCGGCTGGCGTCAAGGATCTTGCGGCTGATGGGGGGCGAGCGCAGGCGCGTGCAAAACCTGCCTGGCGCCTCGGGGTGGACGGCTTACCGCGATCTGCCCGTGCCGTCGCAGGCAACCTTCAAGCAGCAGTTCGCGCAGCGCGCCAAGGGCAAAACGGCGGGGTGACGGCGGGGTGACGGCGGAGGTCAAACGCTTGCGGACAGCGGGTTGAACCAGCCGCCGTCGCGGTAGATTTCAAACGGCGTGAAATTGGATTTGTAGGCCATTTTGCGGCTGTGCGCGATCCAGTAGCCCAGATACACATGCGGCAACTGCATGGAGCGCGCCTGCTCGATCTGCCAGAGGATGTTGTAGGTGCCGTAGCTGGCGCCGGCGTCCGCCGTTTCAAAGAAGGTGTACACCGCTGAAAGGCCGTCGGACAGCACATCGACCACCGAGACCATCTTGAGGGCGCCAAGCTCTGCGCCAGCCTGCGCGGGGGCTCGAAATTCGACCAGCCGGGTGTTCACCCGGCTTTGCAGCAGAAATTGGGCGTACTGGTCGATGCTGTCGTGATCCATGCCGCCGCCGGTGTGGCGTGCGGCCTGATAGCGCAGATAAAGCTGATAGTGCTCGGGGATGAAGCCGAGCTTGAGCACACGCACCGAGAGATCGCCATGCCGCTTCCAGGCTCTTTGCTGCGTGCGGTTGGGCGAAAACTGCGCCGCCAGCACGCGGATGGGCAGGCAGGCCTGGCAGTCTTCGCACTGCGGGCGGTAGGTGAACAGGCCGCTGCGACGAAAGCCGACGCGCACCAGATCGGAGTAGACATCGGCGTTGATCAGATGGCTGGGCGTGGCCACCTGCGAGCGCGCCATGCGTCCCGGCAGGTAACTGCACGGGTAACTTGCCGTGGCGTAGAACTGCAGGGTCGTGAGTGGAAGTTCTTTGGGATGGGTCACAGCCAGCGCGCGCAGTCGGTGAGAAAGGTCGAATCATCATACTGCCAGCCCGGTACGGCCGATTGCCTTGTGGCTTGCGCCACATGGCGCAAAAACGCATCGCGCGCGATCGGCGCAGCGCCCATCTGCGCCAGATAGTCGGTCTGCTGCTGGCAATCGATCAGGTCGATGCGGTGGCGCAGACAAAACCCGCACAGCGCCATCAGCAAGGTTTTCGAGCCATCGCTCACCTCGGTGAACATGGATTCGCCGTAGAACATGCGGCCAATGCACACGCCGTACAGCCCGGCGCGTAGCGCATCGCCCTCCCACAGCTCGAAACTGTGGGCCAGGCCGCGCGCGTGCAGGGTGGTGTAGGCCTGGAGCATGTCGGGGGTGATCCAGGTGCCGGTGTCGGCGCGCTGCGCGCCGCACTGCTGCATCACGCGGGGGAAGGCGGTGTCGATCCGAAGATGCCAATCGGCGCTGCGACCGAACCGACGTGCCGATTTTTTCAGCGAGCGCGTCACATGCAACTGCTCGGGCCGCAGCACCATGCGCGGATCGGTGCTCCACCACAGCAGCGGCTCACCCGGGCTGAACCAGGGGAAAATGCCCTGCCGGTAGGCCCGCTCCAGAGTGTCGGCATCGAGTTGTCCGCCCGCGGCAAGCAGGCCGGGGAACGGCGACAATGCGGGGAGCGCCTGTGATGCGGGCGGAAAGTCATCGCCCGGTTCAAGCCGGGGGATTTGCCAGTTCATGGCCTGATTTTTCTGGAGTGATCCATCATGCCAATTTACCAATTCGCCGACTGGCGCCCCGAGATCGCCGCCGATGCCTATGTGGCGCCAGGCGCGCAGGTCATGGGCAAAGTGCGGCTGCTGCCGCGTTCGAGCGTGTGGTTTTCTGCCGTGCTGCGCGGTGACAACGAACTCATCGAGATCGGAGAGGAATCGAATGTGCAGGATGGTTCGGTGCTCCACACCGACCCCGGCTATCCGCTCACGGTAGGGCCGCGCGTCACCATCGGCCATCAGGCCATGCTGCATGGCTGCACCATCGGCGAGGGCAGCCTGATCGGCATTGGCGCGGTGGTCTTGAATGGCGCGGAGATTGGCCGCAATTGTCTGGTGGGCGCCGGCGCCTTGGTCACCGAGGGAAAAGTGTTTCCCGATGGGGTGCTGATTTTGGGCACGCCCGCACGAGTGGCGCGCGAACTCACGCCCGAGGCCATTGCCGCGCTGAAAGGCAATGCCCAACACTATGTCGAGCGTGCCCAGCGCTTTGCCCAAGAACTTCAACTGATGCATTCATGAGAAAATGCCGGGCCGCCCCAAGTC
>DYLS01000311.1 GCA_020721965.1 Blastopirellula marina
CTGGCTGCTTGATGGCTTGGACCCTCTCCGGGTAAGTGGTCATACGAAACTTGAATATTCCACAGTTTGTTAAAAAAAATATCTTGTACTTTAGAAAGAAATATGGTATTATCTCCCTGTCATGCTGAAGGACCGACAGGCCTCCAATCTTGCGACAGAAAGCGTTCCCGTCCTCCTGGAACGGATCGAAAGCCTCGAGAGCTACGTCCAGGAGCTCGAAGAGAACATCCGGATCTTGAAGGGCGCTCTGTATGGCCGCTCATCCGAGCGGCGCCCAGCGGAACAGATCCCGGGGCAAATGGTCCTCCCCTTCGACGGGGAACAGTCGGATCCTCTTCCCAAGCCCGTCCCGGCCAAATCCCAGGTGCGGGGCCATCAACGCCGCAAGCCCGGTCGGAAGCCGCTTCCCCCGGATCTTCCCCGTGTCGAGAAGATCATCGACCTTCCCGCGGATCAGAAGATCGACGAGTTCGGGCGTCCCCTCAAGTGCATCGGGCAGGTGGTCAGCGAACAGCTCTGCATCAAGAAGGCCGAGATATATGTCCTGCGTGAGATCCGCCTCAAGTATGCCAAGGTCAGTGACCTGCCAACCCCGGTCGGAGCCCCTGCCGAGGTGCGCATCCCTCCGGCCCCTCCGCGAATCGTCCCCAAGGGTATCGCCTCCGCCGATCTGGTGGCCCACGTCGCCATCGCCAAGTTCGGCGACGGTCTCCCCCTCAAGCGCCAGGAAGATCAGTTCCGCCGGTTGGGGGTGAAGATCGGCCGCGCGACCATGGCCAACTGGCTGATCATCGCGGCCACCGCCTGTTCCCGCTTGTTGGACCTTCTGATGGAGGAGATCCTGGCCGGCCCGGTCATCAACATGGATGAAACCAGGATTCAGGTACTCGGGGAGCCGGGGCGGGCCAACACCGCCATGTCTTACATGTGGGTCTGCCGAGGAGGACGACCTGGGAAGCCAGGCATTCTCTTCCGATATGAGCCCTCACGCGCCGGTCGGGTGCCACAGGAAATTCTTGGCGAGTATCAAGGATACTTGCAGACGGATGGGTATTCCGGCTATCAGGTCGTCGGGGAACGCCCCGGGATTCGCCACCTCGGTTGCTGGGCGCACGTTCGTCGGAAATTCGTGGAGGTGATCAAGGGGACCAAGGGCGTTGGCAAGGCCACGGTCGCCCAGGAGGTCGTCGATTCCATCAGGCAGCTCTATGCAATCGAGGATCAGGCCAGGGAGGAGGGACTGACCGATGAGCAGGTCGTTGCTCTTCGAGACCGGGAGGCCCGCCCTGTCCTCGACGGCCTCAAGGCCCTTCTCGACCAGCGAAGCCGAACCACTCCACCTCGCAGTTTGCTGGGAAAGGCGGTCGGATATGCGCTGAGCCAATGGCCGCGTCTGACGGTGTATCTGGAAAAGGGGTTCCTTCGCCCCGACAACAACCTGGCCGAGAATGCCATCCGTCCCTTCGCGGTCGGTCGGAAGGGCTGGTTGTTCTCAGGCTCACCTCGAGGGGCGTGGGCCAGTGCCTTTTTCTTTTC
>DYLS01000312.1 GCA_020721965.1 Blastopirellula marina
AATAAAAATGCCAAACCTACTTGTTTATACTACTGGACCACAAGACCAAGCGTTAGTAACTGCCTACCCATTTTTCTGAAGATGTGCTAAACTGTCGCCATGGCCACGAAACTGCTGGAAATAGAAGCCCTGCTTAAACGGTTGGCTTCTCGGGGAGCCGAAGTCACCCGTCTTCGGGCGGATATTGCGCACTTGCAAACCGAAAATGTTCGCTTGCAGGCCGAAAATACTCGCTTGCAAGCTGAGAATGCCGATCTGCGGCGGCGCTTGGAGCTGAACAGCGGGAATAGCCATAAGCCGCCGAGTAGTGATGGATATCGGAAGAAGCGGGTGCAGCCGGCGTTGCCCAAGGGAGAAAAACGAGCGTCGGGTGGGCAGCCGGGGCACAAAGGCAAGACACCGCGCCAGGTCGAGAAGCCTGAGCGGGTGCGCGTGCATCTGCCAGAGCGTTGTGCAATTTGTGGACGGGAGATTGTAGCGGGAGAGCCGCCACACGAGGTGGTGAGCCGGCGACAGGTGTTCGACCTACCGGAACCCAAGTTGGAAGTGACCGAGCATCGGCTAGGGTGTATCGAGTGCTGTGGGCAAAAACAGCAAAGGCAATATCCTGAAGATGTTCGCAGCCATGTTCAATACGGGCCTGGCGTGCAGGCATTAGTGGTCAAGCTGTCGGTGGATCACAAGATGCCGTTGGAGCAGATTGGTGTGCTGTTCTCCGACTTGTACGGGTATGAATTGAACAGTGAGACGGTGGAAAAGGTGCTGGAAGGGGGGTACGCTTTGGTGGCGCCGCTGGGCGAAGCGCACGCGCTGGATTACCCTGAGATTGACCTGGCAAATCCAGAGGGCCTGCGCGAGATCATTCACGCGGACAAGCCCGAGGTGATTGTAAACGCAACAGCATACACGGCAGTGGATCGCGCCGAAAGTGAAAGCGCACTGGCTTACGCGATCAATGCCGCCGGGCCCGCCGCAATCGCCGAGGAGTCCAAGTCGCTGGGCGCGGCTTGGATCCATTACTCGACGGATTACGTTTTCGATGGGACAAAAGGCAAGCCTTATGTCGAGACAGACACGCCTAATCCGCTGAGCGTTTATGGTAAAAGCAAACTGGCCGGGGAACAAGCCATCCAATCCATAGGCGGCGCATATCTTATTCTGCGCACAGCCTGGGTCTACAGCACGCGCCGCGACAGTTTCATTTCCAAAGTATTACAATGGGCCAGGCAAAATAAGACCTTGAAAATTGTAGATGATCAGGTCAGCAACCCAACCTGGGCGCGTATGCTGGCGCAGGCCATCGCGCTGTTACTTGCCCGCGCCGGGAACAACTTTTATCCCTGGCTGGCAGAGCGCAAAGGGTTGTATCACCTGGCCGGAGATGGATACGTCAGCCGCCTGGAATGGGCGCGCAAAATTTTGGAACTCGATCCTCGTCGGGATGAACAGATCTGTAAAGAAATCTTGCCCGCTTTGACGAGTGATTTTCCAACCCCGGCGCAGCGTCCGCTCTTTTCGGTGTTGGATTGC
>DYLS01000134.1 GCA_020721965.1 Blastopirellula marina
GCGTACCGTCACACTGTGGGTACAAGCTGGCAGCCATACTGTGGATACAAGCCGGAAAGGCCGCGGTCGGCAGCGGCGGAGCCTTGTCCCGGGCATATCTCCAAGCTCAGCCACGCCGCCCATGCTGGCGCCCCCCTTGTGCCCGGCGCGGGAGCCAGATCGTCGCGCGCCGTCGCCGCCTCGACCTGCGCGAGCCTCAAGGCGAACTATGCCCAGTTTCACGTTCGCCGAGGCTCAGCGGTTTCGGTATGCCAAAGACCAAACAATATCTGAGGGTGTCCCGGAATTAGATTCCGCAGATTACGCAGTTTCTCAACCGCACAGATACGCGAAACCGTGCGGCCAAATGTCCCAACACCATTGAAAACAAGAGGTTACGACTGTCAAATTCCCGGATACCCTCAAACAATATCTGTAAGCCAAAAGCTGAACGCTTTCGGTATGCCGCTCCTCGACATTTTTGGATGCCAATTTGTATGCCCAAGAACCGGACAAAAAGGTAGGAGGCTGCTGTGATCCCTACGAACCTGCTGTCAAAGAGCGATGACTCCGCAGAGCGAGACTGGCTTCAACCGCGGTTCGTCGTGGACGCACCGGTACCGCAAAGCATCATTCCGACGGCTGGCCCAGCGGTGGCGGTCTACCCATCGGCGGAAGAGATGGGCTGGGCGTCGGCGGTTCAGATCGCGGCTGAGCAGTGCCGTCTGGCGGAAGAGAGGGACGCGATCGGCTTCATCGTGATGGCCGCCCCGTCGGCCTTTTCCTTTTATCGGGCATACGTGCAGTTGGCGGAGGCCTCGCCACGCCTCCGCGCCGCCATCCGCAAGACCCATTTCTTCCAGTTCGACGATTACCCTCTGCCTGCCCATCATCCGGCCTCGTTCCGTTTCCTTTTGATGCGACACTTCTTCATGCCGCTCTCGGCGTATACGAATCCGGGCCAGGTCCACCTGTTCGAAGCCGACGCCAGCGATCCCGACGCGGCCGCCCGACACTACGAAAAGCTCATCCTAGAGACCGGGTTAGACCTTCAGGTGATGGGCATCGGGGAGAACGGGCACTGGGGATTTCACGAGCCTGGTATCCCCCTGGAGGGCGCGCCGCGATTCATGCGGGTCGCATTGACCAGCGCGAACGTCGATCAACAGATGCGCGACCATCCCCACCTCTTCCGCAAGCCGGAGGATGTGCCCACGTCGGCATACACGGCCTCTGTGTCGCTGTTTCTGATCACGCGTTCCCTGATCGAGGGCAATGTCCCGCAGGCAGGAAAGGCATTGGCCTTGTTGGCGGCGTTCGGCTCCGATGCGGTACACGAAGCCGTCCCGGCCAGCGAGCTGAAACGCCACCCGCGGGCGGTCGTCCGAACCACCCAGGCGGCGGCCTGGGCGCTTGCCGACTATCGCGAAAAGGGCATCGTCACCCGTGACGCCATGACCCGCCTCGCCGAAAGCCTTCGCGGTCCCCAGTCCTCCAGCACGGACGAGCTTTTCGCGAGGATTCGCCAGACCTTGGCGACGATGGGAATCCCAATGGAGAATCCCGCCCCGTAAGCCGCAGTTTGCCTCCCCGGCGACGTTGAGGACGCACCCATCACGGCCAGCGCGCCAGATGCTTTTCAAAACAGGTCGCACAGGGCGATCAGGTGTCGGCCGAAGATAATGCCCCCGATGACGGCCGCTCCCAACGACGCCATGAGCACCGCCGCACTGGCCACATTCAAGGCCGTTTCGATGTACGAGTCGTACTCCTGGGTCACGGCCGGGGCGATCCATTCCAGGGCGCTATTGACCAGCTCTGACGTAAAGACCACGGAAATGGAGAGGATCAAGATACACCATTCCGTCTCGCTCACGCGAAATACGGCTGCCGTAATCAGCACGGCCAAGGCCATTGCGAAGTGGACCGCAAAACTGCTTTGCCCAACGATGCCGAACCAAAGTCCGCGGAAGGCATCGCCGAACTTCCGGCTCCAAGTCCGTTTCGGTTTGATGGGTGGCCGTGCCACGCGGTGGTGCTCCTGCATATCCATAATCAAAGTCTAATGCGGCAAGCCCCTCCGTTCGAGACGGCACGCCCTGGGCAAGGCTGCCCTTGCTCGGCCGCGTGGTGGGACGCCCTGCCAGGCTGTGCGACGCACCTCCGGCCGCGGCGCCCCGTGCTGCCAGCTAAGCCCTCTGTGTGCCTCGATCCCTGGTCTGCCGCAAAACGAGTCGGATCTGGACTTTTGCAACTTGTGTTCCCAACCTCCCCCTTTCTCTCGGGAAAGGGCAGGGTGAAGGCAGTTTACTGCGAAGACGGCTTTCTCTGTTTTTCCTGAATTGTCCACCCTCCAGGCTTGTCACCCTCTCTCAGACGGGGAGCGAACCGTTTGCAAAACTCCAGTCGGATCAACGAATCGGATTCTGGTCGCCCCTGATAACGGCCGCCAGGGGTGTTCGGATAACCATTCATTCATTATCCACGATCGCGGCGATGGACGGAGCGGGCAATCCCCGCCGCCCCAATAAATCCGGCATCGCCCCCCAGCGCCGCGAAACGGATACCGATTTTTTCCACGAGCGCCGGAAAGGCTCGCGCGGCAACCTCTTGGCGGATGCGCCGAAGAAACTGGCCTCCCACCGCCGAGGCACGACCGCCAAACGTCATCGCACCGCCCAACAGCACGACGGATGGATCAAAGGTATGCATCAGTGTGACGATACCCAAGCCGAGGTAGCGGGCCGTTTCGAGAATAATATCGAGAACTTCGGCATCGCCAGCCTCTGCCAGGGTAGCGATCAAGCGTGGCGTGAGCGGCTCGCCACCGGCGGTTCGCTCGGCAAGTGCCTTGCATTTGCCCGCCGCCAGGAGTTCCCGCGCCCGCCGGACGACCGCAGTGGCACTGGCAAATGCCTCTAGATGGCCGGTCTTGCCGCAGGAACAGAGGGGCGCATCAGGCGAAGGATCGATCAACATGTGCCCACACTCCGTCCCGTGGCCGTGTTCCCCTTCAATGATGACATCGTAGATGATCGCCCCGCAGCCGATGCCCGTCCCAAGCGTCAATAACACCACGCTGCGGAAACCGCGACCCGATCCGATCCACAGTTCACCGTAGGCCGCTGCCGAGGCGTCGTTGGACATCACGACGGGCATCCCCAATCGCTCGGCCAAGAGATCGCGGATCGGGAAGCCGCCCCATCCGGGGAAATTCGTGGGATTGACCATCACCCCGGCCTGGTAGTCCAAAATCCCCGCACACCCCAAACCGATCCGTGCGATTTCAGTGGGTTGCAGGCCCATCTGGTCGATCATCGCGTTGACACCCATCGCGATTCGCTCGATGGCGTTTTGAGGCCCCTCCGCCACAGAGGTCGGGATATCTTCCGCGCGGCAGACCGGTCTCCCGAGGTCATCCACCACCCCCAACTTGGTGCTCGTCCCACCCAGGTCAACTCCCACGTAGAACGGGGCCACGGCCCGGGTCAGCGGGATCGGTTTCACGTCCGGTGCCATGTCCTGAGCCTCCAGAAAAGCTCGTGCCGACGCTGGCCTGCATCCTCAACAACCAACCGCGCCCGCTCACGATTAGCCATTAGAATCCCCCCCGCAGGGCCATCCTGGCACCGATTAGCTCACGATGTCTGCAATACCCTTCCATGGTGATTCGTTGCGGACCCTTTGACAACTCCCTTCCTCACCATTTACATTAGCACTGTCGAAAGCCCTTGAGAGGTAAATGTCAAGAGCCGTTGTTTTCACCCCAGAAACGGAAGAAAGGCTTGGCCGTGCGACTCATCACCTATCAATCCCAAACGGGGCCGCGTGTGGCAGGCCTGCGCGACGGACGATGGATCGATCTGAATGCCAATGACGCCACTTTACCGACGGACCTCCACGCATTGCTGGCTATGGGCTCGGAGGCATTGAATCGGGCGGGAGAGGTCATCGCATCGGGCACCCTCATCCCCGAAGCCGACCCCGTTCGCCTGCCGCCAGTCCTGAATCCCGAGAAGATCGTCTGCGTGGGACTCAACTATGCCGATCACGCCCGCGAGAGTGGGGCCCAGCTGCCCCCCGTTCCCGTCATCTTCAATAAGTTCCCGTCGGCGCTCATCGGCCCCAATCAACCGATCCGCGTTCCACCAGTCTCCAGTGAGGTCGATTATGAGGCCGAGTTGGTACTGGTCATCGGTCGGGAGGGCCGCAACATCACGCAGGACGACGCGCTGGGTTACGTGGCGGGCTACACATGCGGAAACGATGTCTCAGCCCGGGATTGGCAACTCCGTAAACCAGGGGGACAGTGGCTGCTCGGCAAGACGTTCGACACATTCGCCCCCACCGGCCCGGAATTCGTCACCGCCGACGAACTCCCCGACCCCAATCGCCTCAGAATCTGCTCACGGCTCAACGGCCAAGTAATGCAGGATTCGAGCACTGCCCAATTCATCTTCTCCGTTCAGTACCTGGTGAGCTATATCTCGCAGGTATGCACGCTCAGACCGGGAGATCTGATCTTCACCGGAACCCCACCCGGAGTCGGGTTCTCGCGGCAACCCCCGGTCTTCCTCAAGCCGGGGGATGTCATCGAGGTCGAAATCGAGGGTATTGGAATCCTCCGCAATCCGGTCGCAAGCTGACTGGCATACCCGGCCTGCATCAGGGACGGCGTGCCAAGTGCGGCTCTAGCTTCCGAAAGAGTCACTACCGTAGCGCGGGAACGGATAACCCGGAGGGATGACGTTAACCCAAAACATGGAACGTCATGAGCGTTCGGCAGGTAACATCCTCGCCGCGGGAATTTCTTGGAGCGGTCGAATGCGGCCGAGCGCCCGGAGGTACCGTTCATCCAGCCCCTATTGTTCCGATATGACCTCGTTACCCGCACGCGTCGCTAGCGCACGCCAGACGCTGATTTGGACCTGGTCCGAGACCGGCCGTACCGCTCCATCCATCATCAGCGCATTGACGATCCCCGGGTGATAGCTCCTTGCCGTGACAGCCGCATAGGTCGGGACCGTATCCGACGTGCCCTCTTGTTGGTTCGTCCAGTCCACGTCGTAGGTAGTGCCACCTACAACACAAGGGACCCGGGTGTTGGGGGTGAACATAGCGGTGAGTCCCGCCTGGTGCGCCCGGCCGTCAACCCACTCCGTGTGTCCACTATTGGACTTAAATTGGCCTGTAAGGGCGCAGATTTCCGCCACGTCTCCGATCGTCTGCGGGGGAGGGGTCAACCCCGCGTTTCGATAGTATGGGGTATATGCTTTTACATCGGCGGCGGCGAGCGTATTGCTTAGGCCGTCCACGAATTCCGCCACCCGGGTAACCGTGAACGGGCGAAACGCCCCGTCCCCTCCTTGCCGCGCCACCGGGTTATAGACGAACCATACACCTACGTTGAATCCATAGTTGATCGGGAAGTACTCTGGTTGACCCGTGCTGGAATCTAAGCGTGGCTCGGCTCGAAGCTCGCTGGGGCAGATGTACACGGGAATCCGTTGACCGCTGAGGCGAGTCCCATCCGGGAGCAGAACATCTTCATAGCTTTCTCGAAAGTCGATGTTCTCGTAAACATTCCCCTGCTCTAGATAAGGCAGCAGGAGGGCCTGCGCCGACCAGTCTGTCCCAATGTGCCCCCCATAACTAGGAGGGAACACACGATTGACGTTTTCGAAGTTGTGCAAGGCCAAGCCGATCTGTGTGAGATTATTGACGCAGGCCGACCGGCGTGCGGCCTCCTGGGCGGCCTGAACGGCAGGCAAGAGCAGTGCGACCAGGAGGCCAATGATCGCAATGACCACCAACAGCTCCACCAGAGTGAAACCCGGGCGCTGAGTGTCCCGAACGGCGACGTACGAGGATTTTTCCATAAAGTGAACTCCCTGAGAAAAAATGTTGTTCCAACAGAACCGCTTTAGGAAAGCATCTATTGCTATCAAATCTCACTATCATATTTTGCGGTATTATAGGTCTGAATTATTTCAAGTAAAGCATTACATATTTACTGATAATCCACGGCACTCTCACACCAACCCGTGGAAAGAGGGGGCGAGATAAATCCGGGCGCTATCCGAGATCCGCCTGCCAGGATCACTCAAGAGGACTTTGAACTCCCCCTCGCCCAAGGGAATGCCCCCTCGCTCGAAAACATGGGTACACGGAATGAAGTCCATGCCTCTAGACCAAAGGGCCTGGACGTATTCTTGCGTAAATCATTACTGGGTCAAGACTTCAGGTCGATTTGCGTTGCATACCGCAGTCATGCACTGATTTTGCGTAAGTTCTCGTCCAGCATCGAGTCGCGCGATATGCCTTGCACACAGAAAACGGTGGGTGAATGAGGTGCTCAATTGACGCAAATCATGATCGTGCAATCACTTGCAATTGGCATCCCCCTGGTTCGCGGGGGGAAGTTTGGGTTAGAAGAGAGAAAATTTGGGTTAGAACTGGACTTTTGCAAATTGGGGCCACAAGCCCCTCTAGGCCCCTAGGAGAGGGTTAGCCTGTGGGCAATTAGGCGCAAAAATAGTTTGCCTTGTTTGTCTGATTTGACCAAACCCTCACCCCCTGGTCCTCTCCCAGAGGGAGAGGGGAGCAGTTTGCAAAAGTCCAGTTAGAAAGGACAAACCTTGGGCTAACGAACCTTGTCGCCGACGCTGGGCACGGGATATGGAGGAGCACCAGGGACGCTCACGCTCGGCGGGCGCCATTCGAGAGTTGGAGCAGTGCCCGAGCCCCCGCCGCACGAGCGAGCCTTGTCAAGTAACAAACAGTCTCAGGATGGGATTCGCGCAAGAGGTGGACTCGCGCGGCCAGTTATTCACGCACAAGGATTCGCGCGGCAGGCCGCCAGAGAGGCCGGGTCACGGCAATTTGCCGTCGCTGGACGGCGTGTTCGGCGCTTCGCCGGGCGCATCCATCAGCACCTCCAAATGGGCCGTCACGCCTTCGGGGACCACCAGGGCCTCCAAATCCAGTCCCCGCAACCAATTCAAGGGCGGCGTCAAGAATCCCGGCGGCGGCGTCGCGGACAGAAATCTCCCTTCCACCTCCGGCGAAAAGGCCGTCGATGTCCACCGCTGCGTGCCTCCTTCGTCCGTCACCAGCACGTACTCGCCTTGCAACGGGCACTGAAGTTTCACATCCAGCAGCAGCTCGGCGGCCGACTTGCAGTCCTCTACCGGGACGTGCAATTGCTGCTGAAAATCCCGCAACAACCGCAAGTTTCCCAGAGAGGTCTGCTTGGTCCTCCAATAGACGTAACTGTTCAGCAGGGGCGTGATTTGAGCGGCCGATAGGTCGCCCAGGCTAATGCGGATTTGGGCCTCGCGATCTGTCTCTTCCCATTGCAGTTGGGGGGTGACCGCCGCCAACACGTCGTACTGGAACGAATAGACGGCCATGCCGTCCATCTCGCGGCGCCACAAACCAAACAGCCCGCGGCTAAAGCCGTATGCGTCCGGGCGCGAGCTGAACGTCCGATTCAGCCTGCCCAAGATGCCCGGCTCGCCGGTCTGGCCGATGTAGCCGACCAGTACATCGCGCAGCCGGCCGGTCGGAACGATGCGTCCGTTTCGGACGTCGATGGGTGGAACGATATCAGCTAGGCCGCCAAAAATCCGCCCCCGGCTGAGAATCACCTCGAACTGCCCGATGTTGCCCGGTATCGCCACATGGCGCAATCGATCGGCCGGGCCGAGCGACTCCATCAGACGGTCGAAGTTGTCTTTGGCCAAGGGCGTAATACGGGCATCGATGAGAATCCGGTCTCGTCGCTTGTCCAC
Source organism: Blastopirellula marina (assembly GCA_020721965.1). Lineage (GTDB taxonomy): Bacteria > Planctomycetota > Planctomycetia > Pirellulales > Thermoguttaceae > Thermogutta. The sequence continues at coordinate 7,773 of DYLS01000134.1, forward strand.
GCTTTCCCGCCGGATCGCCGCGATGATGGGATCCAACCGCCGCCATTGCGTGGCGTAATGGTTCAGGAATTGTTGATACATGGCGACCTCGTAACGGCTGGCGGAGGTCACCGGCATGTCCGCGACGGGCACGAAGGCCCCGCGATAACCCCGCCGCGAATCGACGACAGCCCCATCCCGCAACACGGCCTCGCCGCCGTCGCTCCGCACACCGAAGGAAGGCGGCAAGAATCCTGCCCGGGCCAATTCAGACGGCTCTCGCGTATCCAGGCCCTCGCTAGCGGCGGCCAGAAGAGCCAGTTCCAACAGGTCCATGTCCGCCAAGGCCTGAACGCGGCGCTGGGTCTCGATCCGATACTCCGGCCCGGTCAATTTGCGCAGAAACTCTCGGGATACGTAGATGAAGGCCGTGTCTTGGCGGGAGACGGGAAAAATCCGTCTGGCGTGGCGAAACTCGCGGCTGTCCGCCAAGGGTCGCACACCTTGTCCCGCCTCCAAGAATCGCTCCGCCAACGCGCGGGAACTGGTGATGAGGTGAAAATCGCCATCGGCCACGTAGTACGAGCGGACCCTTCCATCGGCGGAGTGGAGATACGACACTTCCTTTCCCGCAAGCGTCAACTTTTCCTCCTGCACGTCACCCTGCCCCAACCGTGCCTTCCGCTGTTGCACGATATCCGTTGCAAAGAGCGTGCTATTGCGGGCCTGAAAGAGCAGGCCGAACGATGCCCCCTCGTGGAAATACAGATCGAAGCCGACGATCGCCACATCGGCTACCACGGTTTCGCCCAGGAGTCGCGCCAGGGCCGATTGGCGAATGACGAGTTGCTCTTCCATGCGGCGGCGCACTTCGTAGTTCAGAGAGCGGAGCGCGACCAGATTTTGGAAATCGCCGCCCCATTTCTGAAGCGTGTCTTGCAACCATAGAAAGTTACCGAAGTTGCCGAAGCGGCAATAAAAAGCCTCCGCTGGTACATGCCCTGCCATCGGCTCGATTTCGATCGGGTCGGAAGGCAACTCCAGCGGCGGGGCTTCATCGGGCCAAGCGGTCGGTAGCGGTTCCTCCGCCGGACCTGCAAAGGCCTCGGGCGACGAGAACCGACTTTGCATCATGGCCGTACGAAGCGGTTCCGTGCTCAAGGCCAAGCCCAACTCCGTGCGGAACCACTCTTCCCAAGATTGGCCGGCCAACTTTGGGCTTGGTAAACCGAACCGCTGGGCCAACATCAGCTTGAGATAATTGGCAACCAGGGGCGGGTAATCCGACTTCGGCTCCAGCAGCCCCCCTACCGCGGTGTACTGCTTCCACCATGCACGCAACAGGCGATCATAGCGCCGTGGATTGGGCTGCGGGGCCACGACGAGCCGCAAGCGTTGCCGACCGGCGAGGGTCAATTCCAGCGGCTGGTCTCCGGTGAACAAAAAGTAGATCGTGGCCCGGGGCGTGGCGTTCACCAAGTCGGCAAAGAATCCGCCCACCAGCGAGGGCGTTTCCATGCCCGGATAATAGACCCGCCCGGCCGATTCCTCGATCAAAAGCCCGTCCATCCCCAGCGGCTGGGGTTCCATGCCGGGGACGGCGGGCACGGATACCCGCCCTACCCCGAACGGGCGGCCCGGATAAGCCTCTGCCGAAAGTTCCTGGGAAAAGCAGGCCTCCGCTCCCCCAATGAGGATCAACACCGACAGGACGACCGACACCGCCCCAACCGCTCGTGCCAACACTCTCTTCATGTCACGCTCCTTCCGTACCCTGCATTGTAGCGTGACCGAAGAGGTTGGTTATAGGCAAACCTGGCCTACGGGCTGGCCGAGCCATCGCCCTCTGGTCCCACAGTCAGCGGCCGACCGGCTTCACCGCGGTTTGCTTACGGGGCTGGAGTTTCGGGCACGGTGGAGCGGGCACCTCTTTTCCCAACTTTCGCAGCGTACAAGCGATCGCTGCCTGAAAGTCGCCCTGTGCCTGCGCGTAACCGGCTTTCAAGACTGCTACAGCGTTCTCCCCACCAATCCGCTGAAGGCACATCCGGGCATCTTCCCCCCGGCTCGGGATTCAACAGGATCGCAGTGCCAACGGCTTGATCGAAAGATGTGTCCATCACGAGGAAGCCCGAGGGGCAGGTGATCGATCGCAGGTGATGGATAGTTGCGAGGACGTTTGGTGGGCCTGCTCAGGCCGTAACCGTACGCTACTCTGAGCACCCCGAAACCGCAGCTTGCTCCGCCGTCAGCCAAAAACCGAAAAGAATGTTATTCATGGAGCCCCCCACGCAACGGCCATCCGCCCAACGGGAGATG
>DYLS01000027.1:0-1658 GCA_020721965.1 Blastopirellula marina
TACCGCGACATTTATGTTGCGCTTTGCGAGCGTGCGCGCCGCGCTCAGTCCCGTGAATCCGCTCCCGATGACCGCGACCGCTGCACGGTCAGGAAGAGGCGGCAGGTTCTCATCCGAGGGCATGTCCACGGTATCGTGCCAGTAGACGCGTTGTTTGAGCATGGTTCCTCCAGAAAGTGGAAACCAATTTTCTTTGTTACGACCCTTTCCTGTCTTTTTTCTTCATGTCGCTGGATTGCACTACAATGCCGAAAATGAACAGCCCGACAAAAATCAGCGCGGCGAGAGGGCGATTTAACGTCAGCGCGTCCACGATCAACGCCGCGCCGCCCAGTGAGGACAGAAGGATGACGACCCAATCGAAGAACATGCCGATCAGAATCGCCCCGCCGATGCCGCCGACGAGATAGATGATCCACGCAGCGAGTCCGTGATTGAGGCCGAACATTCCAGCGAGGCCAAGCAGGACAGAGCCGCCCATCAGAAATCCCGCCACGCCAATGGCGATGGACTTGAGGAAGACCGCCAGCAGCGCGCCGATGACGGCGAAGACGATGCCGACGATGATGCCGACCAGTTCGTTTTGGGTGATGGACTGCGCGATCTGCCAGCCTGTCAGGAAGCCTGCCGCGGCGATGAACAACCAGAAGAGTTTTCGTCCCCACAAGAGAAGGGACGCACCGAGAAGAAGATTGATGATCAACATGGGGACCTCCGAGAGAAAAGTATCATGTACATACGTAAACAGGTACACACGTAAACAGGTAAACACGCGGACATGCCAAACTTGTGTACGTGTTTGCCCGCCTACTTGCGTACCTTCACCAGATCACGAATCGCCTCTGCCAGTTCGCGCGGCAGGGACGGCGAAACGCGTCGGAACGTCGTGGCGGTGATCGGCGTGGACGAGTTGGCGATGACTTGTCGCAAAAAGTAAGCCGTTTCAGTTGGGGAGACGCGGTGGAGGGCCTGGAACAAATCCACGAAATCGGTTTGGAGTGTGCCTGGCGCGGTTTCCACAACGCTTGTCAGCATTTCGAAGACGGGTGGCAGGTTGTTGAAATTGGGGTCCTGGATGAGAGGCAGGAGGGCCTGAATCCCATTCGACCACATGCGCTGGCGCTCGGGATTCAGCCATTCGCTCACGAGCAGGAGGAACTGGTCGGGGGTTTCGCGTCGCAGGCGGGCGAGACTGGTCGTCAGCAGTGCGGCGCGCACGGATGGGTCGCGCACCTGCTGGGTCCACGCGGTGAGGCGGGGGAGCAGACGTTCCTCGCGCGGCGGGATTCGTCCCAGCAGGGAGGCGGCAAGCAGGCGCATTTCCAGCCAGCCTTCGTCCCAGAGTTGGTCGGCGAGTTCGAGCGCCTGTTCGGGATTTTTCGCGGCCAGCGGCGCGAGTTCGGTTTCGATGTGTTTTAGAATGACGGGGGGCGTGCGGTACGTTTCCAGCACAGAGTTGGGCGCGACCGAGTCCACTTCGCGCAGGCTGCGGTTGACGTAAAAGTCCAGCATCCCGTGTAGGGCGCGCGCGAATTCCTCGGGCCGATGGAAGAGGTCGGCCAGTTGCGCGGCTTGTTTTTTCAGACGGGCAAGATCAATGGCGGGCATTGGGCAGTGATCAGTGATCAGTGATCAGTGATCAGTAAACAGTGATCAGT
>DYLS01000027.1:1758-3831 GCA_020721965.1 Blastopirellula marina
CAGTGATCAGTAAACAGTGATCAGTTTTCGGTATCGTAGCCAGAATCGGTGAGGTAGGGAGCGGCTTCTTCGCGCAGGGTGTGAGGTGGTTCGCCGCAGAATAGGTCGGCCTTTTCCATCATACCCCCTAACATGCGTCCGATCTCAAAGCATTTTTGGCTTAGCGATTTGCTGGTTTGTTCGTTGATATACTCGCATTCAAGAGCAGTTTCGATCCAATGTTGTGTTTCCATTTGTTCCCCATCGGAATCCGTCAATTTGCTGATGAAATGCTTTTCGTATCTTCGTTTTGCCCATGCTTCTGCGATATTTGCTCCGATGGAACGGGAGGAGCGGCGAATCTGGCTGGATAATGCAAATGCTTCATCCTTTGGAAACGACTTTGTGATATTAAAAATCTCGCGCTGGAGTTCGCGGCATCTTTGATAAACGAGTAAATCGCGAAAACTGTCCGCATGTTTCAATCCACTCATCGTTACCTCCTGCCATAATACATTTCGCTTTTGACATTAAGTGTCATCAGTGAACAGCGACTGCTCACTGATCACTGATGACTGATAACTGATGACTAGTACGCCTTCGCGAAGTAGACCTTCTTCTTCGCGGGTTTGCCACAGACAACACATGTTCCGTGGCCTTCGGGCTGGTCAAGAGGGATGTTGCGCGTGGTGGCTTTCGTATCTTCCTTGACCTTGGCCTCGCATTCTTTCCCTTCGCACCACCACGCGTACGCCCACCCGTCCGCCACGATGGATTTCAGATCCTCATAATCTTTGGGCTCGTGGATATTGGCGTCGCGGAATTTGGTGGCGCGCTTGAGGAGCGCGGACTGAATTTCGACGAGCATCCCGCTGACGGTCCGCGCGAGATCCGTCTGAGGGACGAAGGACTTGCCGTCTCGCCCGGGGACGTCGCGGCGGGCCAGCGCGACCGAGCCTTTTTCCACATCCTTGGGGCCGATCTCGATGCGCAGGGGGACGCCGCGCATTTCCCAGTCGTTGAACTTGAAGCCCGTGCTGACGTTGTCGCGGTCATCCATTTTGACGCGGATGCCCGCGGCCTTCAGTTCCGCGAAGACGCGGTCGGCCACTTCCATGACCTTGGCTTTCTCGGCGTCGTTCTTGAAGATGGGCAGGATGACAGCCTGGATGGGCGCGAGGCGCGGCGGCAGGATGAGCCCCTGGTCGTCGCCATGGGTCATGATGATGGCGCCGATGATGCGGGTGGACAGGCCCCACGAGGTGGTCTCGGCGAATTGCAGAACGTTGTTTTTATCGAGGAATTGGATCTCGAACGCCTTGGCAAAATTCGTGCCGAAGTAATGGGATGTGCCGCATTGCAGGGCGCGTTTATCCTGCATCATGCCTTCGATGGAGGTGGTGACCTGCGCGCCCGCGAAGCGTTCGGTCTCGCTCTTGTAGCCTTTGAGCACGGGCAGCGCGGCTTCGTTGACGGCGAAGTCGGTGTACACGTCGAGCATACGGTACATCTCCTCCATCGCCTCCTCTTTTGACGCGTGCGCGGTGTGGCCTTCCTGCCAGTAGAACTCGGCGGTGCGGAGAAAGAGTTTCGTGCGCAGTTCCCAGCGCATCACACTGCCCCAGACGTTGATTAGCACGGGCAGGTCGCGCCACGATTTGATCCACCTGGAATACATGTGCCCGATGATCGTCTCGGAGGTGGGGCGGACCGCGAGAGGTTCTTCCAGTAATTCGCCGCCTCCATGCGTGACCACGGCCAGTTCGGGCGCGAAACCCTCCACGTGTTCTTTTTCCTTTTCAAAGAACGACATGGGGATGAGCGTGGGGAATTGCGCGTTGACGTGTCCCGTTTCTTTGAACCTGCGGTCGAGCGCGGCGGTGATGTTTTCCCACAGCGCCCAGCCGTAGGGGCGTACGACCATGCAGCCGCGCACGGGGGCGTAGTCGGCCAGTTCCGCTTTCAAAACAAGTTGGTTGTACCATTCCGCGAAATTTTCCGCGCGGGTGGGGAGTTTTTCTTCAGCCATTTTTTCTCCAGGGAGTAGATGAGTAGAGAGTAGAGAGTAGAGAGCAGTATTGTAGAGAGCAGTAT
>DYLS01000027.1:3931-46771 GCA_020721965.1 Blastopirellula marina
GTAGAGAGCAGTATTGTAGAGAGCAGTATCGTAGAGAGTAGTACGTGTTGTGTAGGTAGCGCCGCGTAGGTTGTTCTGCGTAGTCGTTAGAGAACGACAATTACGCGCTTGCGCGACTGCTCTCTACTCTCTTTTCTCTATTAATTTCACAGCAGTTTCCACATCCGCCGCGAATTGTAGCAGGTCGCGCTGGGATTCGGGCGTGTATTTTCCCAATTTCTCGAAAACCTGGGCGAAGACGGACTGCCAGCCGTCCCCGACCAGGATGAGCGGGCTTCGGTGACGGGACTCCACGATCATCAAATTCCATGTCAGCATGATCTCGGTCAACGTGCCAGGGCCGCCAGGCAGGGCGATTGCCGCGTCACATTCTTCGATGAGCGTTTGTAGCCGCTCGATCAGCGTCTTCCTTCTAATTTCTTCCTTCACCCACTGGTTCGCACCAACCCCTCTCCAATTCTCGATCTCCTCACATGTCACACCGATGACGTGTCCGCCCGCCTCGGCCGCGCCGCGCGAGACCGCTTCCATCGTGCCGATGTAGCCGCCGTTGAGGACAACATGTCCACGCTCGGCGAGGAGTCTGCCGAGTGTGTAGGCTTCCGCGTAGGCCGCGTCGCCTTCCCTGGGTTGGGAACCGCCAAATACGCTTACTTTCATTCTAATCATTCCATGTGCGAGTATGATTGATCGCGATCTTGTCCAGAACCGCTTTTTCCAGGTCTATGCCTGTGACAGAGGCCAATTGAAGAAGATATAAAGCAACATCCGCCAGTTCGCCCGCGAGTTCGTCTTTGTCTTTCACGTCCTCACGGAATTGGAAATGCTCCAGCACTTCCGCGGCCTCCAGCGCCAGTGAAATGGACAGGTTGCGCGGCGTTTGCGGACGCTTGCTTTCCGCCGCGTACCATCCCTTCGACTCGACCAGTTCGTGCATTCTCTTCGTGAGTTCGCTAATATCCATTGACTGCTCTCTGTTCCTGCTCTCTTCGCTCTGCATTTTCAAATAAAAACGGCTCGCCAGGTCTGGGGAGCCGTTGGGGCACGACGAAACGAACCTATCCAGACCAGGTAGATTGAAAATCAGGGGACGGGTTCGGGCGGAAAAATTGCATGCGCTAATTATAGACGAGAGTTGGAAAGCGGACAAGGTCTTCCATAAAACGGTTCTCGGGTATGCTGTATTCTGACTGGTAGTTCGGGTAAAATAAATCATTCAACCGCCAAGGAACCTTTTTTAAGAAACTCCATGCCTCCCTTCCCGCAATTCCTGATCCGACGCATCTTTGCCGTGTTTGCATCGTTGGTGGTCATCACCATGATATTGTATGCGGGGGTCATGTTGACACCGCCCGAAGCGCGGGCGCGTCTCTATGTTCCGCCTGGCAAGAGGCGTGCGAATGGCTGGAATTTGCCTGGCGACGGTCTGACCGAAGCCCTCGACCCGACCGCCACACATCACAAGTGGACTCGGTCCGATGCCTCCTGACCGATTGGACATCTCCCGCTTCATCCCGACCCCGCGCCGGTCGCTGCTTCGACAGGTGGCCGCCCTTTCGGCGGAACTCGGCTCCCCCGCCTGCCTCGTGGGCGGATTCGTCCGCGATGCCCTGCTCAACCGTCCCGTCAATGACTTCGACATCGTCATCGAAGGAGACGCGACCAAACTCGGACGCGCCCTCGTCCAAAAACACGGCGGACGCGTCACTGTCCATGCGCCGTTTAAGACGGCCACATGGTTTCCGCCCGATGCGGATGATTTTATTGATTTAATTTCCGCGCGCTCAGAAACGTACGCGCATCCCGCCGCGTTGCCCACCGTGAAACCTGGCTCATTGGAAGACGATCTCCGCCGCCGCGACTTTACCGTCAACGCCATGGCGGTCCGCGTGGACGGCGACCGCTTTGGCGAGCTGACCGATCCTCTCGGCGGCCGTGCCGACCTCGAGCGTGGATTGATTCGCGTCCTGCACCCCAACTCCTTCGTGGACGACCCGACGCGCCTCTTTCGCGCCGTCCGTTATGCGGCTCGTTACCAATTTCAGATCGAATCGTCCACCGAAGCGCTCATCCCTGCCGCGTTGCCCTATGTGGACAAACTCTCACCCGAACGCCTGCGCCATGAACTGGATTTGATCTTCGAAGAGGAAGGCGCCGTCCCGATGATGGAAAAACTGTGGGCGTTGGGAATCCTCGGGCAGGTGCAGCCCGCCCTCCCGTCGGATGAAGCGACGCGGGCGCGCGTTCGAGGCGCGGCCCTCGTCCCGTCTGCGGTTGAAAATCCCGTTCACTTTCGGTGGGCGGTCTGGCTGATGGGGTTGACGCCGAAGGAAATCCGCGCCCTGTCGAAGCGCCTGCATTTTTCCGCGGAACTTTTGAAGGCGGCCAGCGCGGCTTCGTCGGTGTTCGCAGACTTGCAGTCCATCGCGAGTTTGCGTCCAAGCGGATGCGTGCGGCGGCTGGACGGCCTGCCCGCGGACGCGCTCTGGGCGGTTTCGGTTTGTGCGGAGGGGGAAGCGCGCTCCAACCTGGAAACGTATTTGAAAACATGGAAGGGCATGAAACCTTTTGCCTCAGGCGAGACGCTGGTCGAAATGGGCGTGCCCTTCGGCCCGCGCGTCGGCGAGACGCTGTGGCGACTCCGCGCAGCCTGGCTGGATGGCGAAGTGACCAGTGCGGAGGGAGAGAAGAAACTGCTGGAAAAGTTGATTGGGCAAGGATAGCGTTCCTGCCGCCGCCAAACATTTTTGTAAATGAGAGTGCGCTGGGGAGGCGATAAAATTTAAACAAAAAATCTGGACACACCGATAAACATTGGTAACCTCATGACGCAAACGACACATTATCTGGCATTGGGCGATTCCTATACCATCGGGGAAAGTGTTCCCGAACACGAACGCTGGCCGAATCAACTCGCGGACCGTCTGCGGGGCCGCGGCTACGAATTGGATGTCGCCATCCTTGCGCGCACAGGCTGGACGACGGGCGAATTGACTGATGCGATGCGCGCCGCGTCTCTCGCGGGCGGATACGCTCTTGTCTCCCTGCTGATTGGCGTCAACAACCAGTATCGCGGCCTGAGTTTGGACGCGTACCGCGTTGAATTTTCCAGTCTGTTGGAACAATCGCTTCACCTTGCAGACGGGAGGAGAAAACGCGTCCTCGTATTGTCCATTCCCGATTGGGGCGTCACCCCGTTTGCCGCGGGACGAGACCGCGTCCGTCTCTCGCTCCAGATCGACGCGTTCAACGCTGTCAACCGCGAGATTTCCCATCAGGCAGGCGTCCGCTACGTGGATGTGACTCCCGCCTCCCGTCTGGCTTCGAGCGATTGGTCCCTGCTCGCGTCGGACCAGTTGCATCCCTCAGGCAGGATGTATTCCCACTGGGCCGACTTGGTCCTGCCTGAAGCGCTCGCGGCCCTGAACGGGATATAATCGGGAAAAGAATCAGGAGCATGCCCATGTACACTCTTGGCCCCGAAGAGAAAGCCACCCTTGTGATGGCCTATACCCAAACTGGATTGCTGCGCGGTGAAGTGGTGACCCGTGACAGCGTGCGCATCAACACCTGGCTTCGCACCGACGGCGCGCCTGATTACATCCATTTCTTCAAAGTGCAATGGCTTCATGCGTCTGCAGGGACGATCAAATCATTGGCGTACAACGAATTGCTCCTGCCCGTATCGCAAATGATCGGTTTTCATGCCGTCCCTCCCTCCGATGAACCGCTCGATTACAACCCGCGCGAAGACAACCGAATCAACAAACCCGTTGAAGTTGTCATGGGATTATTTGTAGTAAAGGGTTCTGTGCGCACGTCCGCACAGACCGATCTGGTCACCAGTTTGCAAATTACCCATTCACCGTGGTTATCCGTTTACGAGGCGGAGATCAGTTCGATATACCTTCCGCAAATGCCCCCGCTTCAAATCTCGATGATGCTTGTCCGCCCAATGCAGGTGGCATTCATCCCCCAAAGTGACATCGCTGGATGAAAAAAGACGGATGGGAGCGACCCATCCGTCAACCTTTCATTCAGGGAAGGATTGGGGAACGCCTTTTGCGCTTTCGCCGCTCGAATAGGGCGCAAATTGCGAATGACTGAGGTATAATACAAGTTGTCAGACAACTTTCCAGGAGAAGCCCATGTCCACAATTGACCTCACTGTTGATAAAGAACGCCGCGCTCGCGCCGTTAAGCGCGCTCGTGAGCGCAATATCATCATTCCTACTTATGCCCAGATGAAGGACCCTTCGAAGATTCCTGCCAAAATCAAGGAGGAATTGAAGGGGATCGGGTTGTGGGACATCCATCCCCGTAACCTGTTCCGCATCACCTGGAAGAATCAACCTGTCGCTTCGGGCGGGACGTTTGGCGGGGTCAACTACCTCGAGCTTCCCTCCTCGCTGACGGGAGTCCGCGCCCGCATTGTCGTTCTTGTGGGGAAGTGGTTCCCGACCGGCGCGCACAAGGTGGGAGCGGCGTTTGGCTGTCTGGTGCCGCGGCTGGTGACAGGTCAGTTCGACCCGACCACGCAGAAGGCGGTCTGGCCGTCCACGGGAAATTATTGCCGCGGCGGTGCATACGATTCCACCCTCCTGGCATGTGACTCGATTGCCATTCTCCCCGAGGGCATGTCGAAGGAACGCTTTGACTGGTTGGCGAGTGTTGCTGGCGAAACCATCAAGACCCCTGGCTCCGAATCGAACGTGAAGGAAATCTTCGACAAGTGCTGGGAACTCCGCAAGTCGGGGCAGGATCTGATGATCTTCAACCAGTTTGACGAATTCGGCAATTATCTCTGGCACTACGAAGTGACCGGCCACGCCATGGAAGAGGTATTCAAAGCCGCAGCCCGTCCTGGTGACCGTTACCGCGGCATGGCCTCCGCCACAGGTTCGGCTGGGACAATCGCCAGCGGCGATTACATGAAGAAACTCTTCCCCGATAGCAAAATCGCGGCCAGTGAAGCCCTGCAATGTCCGACCCTGCTCGAAAACGGATTCGGCGCCCATCGCATCGAAGGCATCGGCGACAAACACGTCCCGTGGATTCACAATTCCAAGAACACCGACCTCGTGATCGCGATTGACGACAACGCGGTGGTGAACCTCTCGCGCTTGTTCAATGAAGAGACGGGGCGCGCCTACCTTGTCGAGCGCGGCGTTCCCGAAAAACTGGTTTCACAGTTGGACCTGCTCGGCTTCTCTGGTATCTCCAACGTGCTGACGGCCATCAAGATGGCGAAGTACTATGAGATGGATGAGAATGACATCCTCATCACCGTCCTGACCGACTCGATGGAACTCTACCGCTCGCGCATCCACGAGATGCACGAGGAATACGGTCCATACACCGAGCGCGATGCCGCCGCCGACTTTGCCCGCTACCTGCAAGGTCAGTCCACCGACAACATGCTCGAACTCCGTTACACCGACCGCCGCCGCGTCCACAATTTGAAATACTACACCTGGGTCGAGCAACAGGGCAAAACCTACGATGAGATCCAAAGGCAGTGGTACCAGCCCGATTATTGGGACGGCGTCCGAAAGCAGGCGGACGAGATCGACGAGTTGATCGTCGCGTTCAACAAGGATGTTGGGTTGGTGAAATAATGAGGGCGCGACACATTTTTTAAAATTCTTGCCAGTCCGCCCGTTTCCGTCTATACTTCTGCCATCCCACCAAAGGAGGCAGTATGATCACTCTTCGAGAAATGATCCGCAAGAAGGGCGGGGAGGTCTGGTCGGTCCGTTCGGACGCGGCCGTGTTCGAAGCCCTCAAACTCATGGCCGATAAGAACGCGGGCGCGGTGCTGGTAATGGACGATGGCAAAGTGGTCGGCATTCTCTCGGAGCGCGACTGCATCCGCAGGCTGGACTTGCAGGGACGCTTCTCCCGCGATACAAAAGTTGCCGACATCATGACCACCAAGGTCTTCTACGCGGAGGCCAGCCAGTCGTTGGATGAATGTATCGCCATCATGATTGACAAAAACATCCGCCACCTGCCCGTCTACGAGGAAGGCAGACTCATCGGCATCATCTCCGTCCGCGACGCGCTCAGGGAAATGGTGGATTACCAGAAATTCATGATCTCGGAACTCGAACGCTATATCACGGGCGGCGGACGTTGATGCAAGAGTACACCATCCCCGAACTTCAGCAAAAAATGAATTCTGGCGAGTTGACCGCGCGTCGACTCGCCGAATTATTTCTGGAGCGGATCGCTTCGCTCGACGGGAAGATCAATTCCATCCTCGAGACGAATCCCGACGCGCTGACCCTCGCCTCCTCTCTCGACGAGGAGCGGGCCGCGGGCTCGACGCGCGGACCTCTCCACGGCATCCCCATCCTCCTCAAAGACAACATTGACACCGCCGACAAAATGCAGACTACGGCAGGCTCCCTCGCACTGGAGGGACATCACGCCGCGCAGGATGCGGGGCTCGTGGAAAAACTTCGCAAGGCGGGTGCGGTCATCCTCGGCAAGACGAACCTGAGCGAGTGGGCCAATTTCCGCGGCAAGAATTCCACCAGCGGATGGTCCTCGCGCGGCGGGTTGACGCGCAATCCCTACGCGCTGGACCGTTCGGCGTGCGGCTCCTCGTCGGGTTCGGGCGCGGCGGTGGCGTCCAACTTCGCGTCGGTCGCGGTCGGCACGGAGACGGACGGCTCGATCATCTGTCCCGCGCAGACGAATGGGGTCGTTGGCATCAAGCCCACGCTCGGACTCGTCAGCCGCGCGGGCATCATCCCGATTGCCCACAGCCAGGATACGGCTGGGCCGATGGCGCGCACCGTCACCGACGCGGCGATTTTGCTCGGGGCGATGACGGGAGTCGATGGACGGGACCCCGCGACCCGTCGAAGTGCGAAGCGAGGGCTGGCAGATTACACTCCGTTCCTCGACGCGAACGGACTCAACGGCGCGCGCGTCGGCGTCGCACGGACGTTGTTCGGAAGTGATTTACGCGTAGCCAAAATCATAGAGCAAGCGCTGGACGCGATGAAGCAGGCGGGGGCGACTTTGATTGATGTGGAGATGAACTCGAGCGACGCGTTTGGCAAGACCGAGTTGGAAGTGTTGCTGTTCGAGTTCAAGGCGGACCTGGACGCGTATCTTGCCACTTGTTCCGATGTGCCCGTGCGTTCGATGGCGGATGTGGTGAAGTTCAACGAGGCCAATCGGTCGCGGGTGTTGCCGTATTTCGGGCAGGAGCGCATGGAAGCCGCGTTGAAAAAAGGTTCGTTGAAAAACAAGAAGTATCTCGCCGCGCTGGAAAAGAATCATCGCCTGGCGCGCACGGAGGGAATTTACGCCGTGATGACGAGACGCAAACTCGACGCGCTCGTCTGTCCCTCGGGCGGCCCCGCGTGGGTGATCGACCCTGTCAACGGAGACGGCGTCCGCAACTGGGACATGGACAGCACCTCCTACGCGGCGGTGGCAGGGACTCCGCATATCACGGTGCCAGCGGGTTATATCTTTGGTTTGCCTGTGGGGATTTCGTTCTTCGCAAAGGCGTGGCAGGAACCGACGCTCATCAAACTGGCGTATGCGTTCGAGCAGGCGGCGAAGGTCCGCAAACCGCCACAGTTTTTGCCGACGGCGGATTTGAGCGTGTAAATGAAGACGGTTAATCCGATTTGTGCGCGCCTTTTCTTGCGCAGACTTATGCCAGAGGTCTGATAAATAACGGGTAAAATACCCTCATGCCCGCCGAACTGGACTTCCTAAAAGAGACCTGTCAGATTACCAACGCCGAATGGGCCGCGCTCCTCGACCGTGAAACAGGACGCTGGCAGGTGCGGGCCGCGCACCAACTCAACAGGCCGTTACGCGAATCGATGCTCGAGCATCTCTCCCGTCCCGCGGTGGACGCGTGGCTCTGTGGCGCGGTCAATGCAGGCAGGCCGCGCTCGCGTCCCGTTCCCGAAATCCCCCTGCTCGAAAAATCCACCCTCTTTGTATACCCGGTCCGCAACACCAATTCCGTTATCATTGTGGCCGCCAGAAAGATGGATGCGCGCTCCCAGTCCGTCTGGAAACTCGTCTCCTCCATGCATTCCCGCGCCGAACGCGAAGACGGCGTTTCGCTCCTCCAATCCGAACTGCTCCTGCCCAACCTCCAATCCGAAGCCCCCTACGACCAGACCCGCGTCCTCAGCCGCGCCCTGCGTATGTTTACCGCCCGCGCCAAGGCCCAGGGCGGGTGGCTCTCCATTCGCCGCGCCGACATGCTGGACGTGCTCGCCCAGTGGAACAGCCCCCCATCGGCGGGCGCGGCCATCTCCATCGAAGAAGACCCCCTCTGGCGGCGCGTCAACAAAACCCTGAAACCGCTTCTGCTCGATGCCAGCCAGGCCGATTGGGAGCGCGTCCCGCGCGAAGCCGTGCGCGGCGGCTCGAAAGCCTGGGCCTGCTTCCCGCTCCTCATTGGCCAGCGCATGATCGGCGCCGTGGCGCTTTGGCGGCAGAAACCCTTCACCGAAGAGCAAGCCCTCGCGCTCGATAACCTCTCCGCGCAGGTCGCCCCCGTCATCGAAATCATCATCACCTTCGCGGCCATGGCCGAACACCTGCGCCGTCTTGCCGTCCTCAACGACTTTGCCCTCACCGTCGCCTCCGCCCAAAACCTCGACCAGATTGCCCGCCGCATCTTTGCACTCGTGGCGCGCGTCTTCCGCACCGAGCGCATCGCCCTCAACCTGCTCTCGGTGGATGGCAGCATCCTGCGCGAGTACCGCAACCGCGACGGGAAGGTGGCCCTGCTCAACACCGAATCGAAGGGACACCCTCTCGCACCCCTGCTCAAAAGCGGGAAGACGCTTCGCCTCGCCGACGCCCCCGCGGCGGGGTTCGCCCCCACGCAGGCGGATTCTGTCTCGGTCCTTTTCATGCCACTCCGTTACCGTGGACGTATCATCGGCGCCCTCACGCTCGAAAGCGCCCGCCACGAAGCCTTCAGCATCTACGACGAACACCTGCTGGGCGTCATCACCAGCCACCTCGCGGGGTTGGTGGAATACAGCCGCCTGCGCGAAGAAGCCGAATCCCGCGCCCGCAACCTCGGCCTTATCCACGAGGTGGTGCAGGAAGTGGTCGGCCTCACCGACAAACGCGAAATTGCCCAGATCACCGCCGACCTGCTGACGCAATACTTTTCATACGAACTCGCCACCGTCCTCCTGCTGGACGAGGCGCAGACCCCCAGCATCCGCGGCTTTGGCGGCAAGAGCGCCCCCAGTGTCGAGCGCTCCTTTGCGAAGAACGAGAACGCCATCCTTGAAGGCATCCTCGGACGCGTCCTCCGCACGGGAGAAAGCGCGCTGGTCAACGACATCAGCGCCAGTTCCGACGTGCGTCCGTTCTCGGGCAGCGCGGCAGGCTCGCTCGTCTGCGTCTCCCTGCGCGATGGCAGTCAGGTGCTGGGCGCGGTCAGCGTGGAGCGGCGTGACAAGAACGCCTTTACCCAAAGTGACCTGCTCGACCTGGAGTCGCTGGCGGGCATTCTCGCCAGCGTAGTCTCCAGCGCGGACCAATACCAGCGCCTGCAGGAATCCATCCGCCAGTTGCGCGACGCCCAGGAGGAACTGAAGAGCCGCATCGAAGCCCAGCGTTCCGCCGAAATGCGCCTCATCCAGGCCGCCAAACTGGCCGCCGTCGGCGAGATGGCCGCGGGCGTGGCACACGAACTCAACAACCCGCTCACCACCGTCACGGGCTTTGCCGAACTGACCCTCGATGAACTCCCCCCCGATGCCGCCTCCCGCGCCGACATCGAACTGGTCCTGCGCGAGGCGCGCCGTGCGCGTGACGTTGTCCGCCGCCTGCTCGATTTTGCCCGCCAGACCGAATCCACCCGCGCTCTTGCCGACCTCAACGAGGTGCTTGCCGATGTCATCGAGTTGACGCGTCACCTCATGCACACCAGCGGCGTGGTCTTTACCAACGACCTTGCCCCCGACCTGCCCTGGGTGTTCATTGACCGCAACCAGATGAAACAGGTCTTCCTCAACCTCTTCCACAACGCGTTGCAGGCCATGCCAACCGGTGGGGCTTTGAAACTGATGACGCGTAAAGCCGTCCGCGAGGGGCGCGCCTGGGTCATCGCCTCCGTCCGCGATAGCGGCCAGGGCATCCCGCCCGAATACCGCGAACGTGTCTTCGAACCGTTCTTCACCACCAAATCGGAGCAGGGCGGCACAGGACTCGGCCTCTCCGTTACCTACGGAATCGTCACCGACCATGGCGGCAGGATCGAAGTGGACAGCCAGCCTGGCGCCGGTTCCACCTTCACCGTGTGGTTGCCCATTGATGAATAATCCTCTCGTTCTTGTTCTCGACGATGAGCCTGGCATCACGCTCCTCTGCAAGCGCCTGCTGACGCGCGCTGGCTTCGACGTGGTCACGTTCACCGAGCCGCGCAAAGCCATGGACGAACTGACGCGCCGCCGCTTCGACCTCCTGCTGGTGGACATCCGCATGCCCGATGTGGACGGTTTCGGAGTCATCGCACACGCCCAGCAGTCCCAGCCCGATATTGCCGTGCTCGTCATGACGGGCTTCGGCACGGTCGAAACGGCCATTCGCGCTCTCCGTCAAGGTGTGGACGGGTTGCTGCTCAAACCCTTCGAAAAATCCGAAGAACTCCTCTCCGCTGTGCGGTTGGCGCTGGCCGATAAACAGAAAAAACTGGACGCAGCCCGCATCCAGACCCTGCGTCCGCTCTTTTCGGTCACCGAATCGTTACTGACGGAAACGGACCCGCGTCACCTCCTGAACTTGATCCTGTCCGCCGTTTCTGGACACTTATCCTGCGCCCAGGCCGCGTACTACCAGATCGACCCCGCGCCAGATCACCTGAACCTGCTGGCTGGGCGCGGCATCCTCCCCTTCGATGTGGACGCCGACCCGTCATCGCCGCTGGGTGTCATGGCCGCGCGGCTGGAAAGCCCGCTGATGGTCAACGCGCAGGGACCGGGCGAACCCGCCCTCCAGTCCGAACTGACGCGGCGCGGGCTGGCCGCGGCCATGTTCGTGCCGATCAACCGTCCGAGCGCGCACAGCCTGCTCTACGCGGGACGTGAGGCGGGCCAGCCGCCGTTCCGCGAAGCCGACCTGGAGATGTTCCAGATTCTTGCGCGGCAGGCGGCGATTGCCATGGAGAACGCGCGGCTCTACGCCGAGTTACGTGACTATGTGCGCCGCGTGGAGGATTCCCAGCAGGCGCTTTTGCAAGCCGAAAAAATGGCCGCCGCTGGCAGGCTCACGGCCTCCATCGCCCACGAGATCAACAATCCGCTTCAGGCCGTGCAGAACTGCATCCACCTCGCGGGACGCGGAGACCTGCCGCCCGAAAAACGCGCCGAGTATTTCGAACTGGCGCGCTCGGAATTGGATCGTTTGCAGGTCACCGTCCAGCGCATGTTGGATTTCTACCGTCCGAACGCGGTCTCTCCGCAGGAAGTAAACCTGTCCGATTTGTTGACGCACGTATTGGGGTTGATGGCGAAGCAGTTGGAGGAACGCTCGATCCGCGTCCACAAGGAAGTGCCCGACAGCCTGCCGCCCATCCACGCGGTCAACAGCCAGATCCAGCAGGTGTTCATCAACCTGATACTGAACGCCTACGACGCCATGCCCAACGGCGGGGAATTGCACATCACCGCCCGCGCCGCGCGGGACGGGGTGGAGATCCTGTTTCGAGATAGCGGACCCGGCGTCCCGTCGAGCGAGAGCCGAAATATCTTCGAGCCGTTCGTCAGCACGAAGGAGGGCGGCACGGGGCTGGGGTTGACGGTCAGTTACAATATTGTCACCGCCCATGGCGGCACATTGGAATTGTTTCCCACGCGCGAACCCGGCGCCTGTTTTCGAGTGTTCATTCCTTTTGGAGGTACCCCTTGAAACCCGTCATTCTGGTGGTGGACGATGAGCCTGTAGCCCGCCAGTCGCTTTCGGATATTCTGCGCCTGGAAGGGTATGGGGTGACCGCCGTGCCAAACGGCCAGGCCGCCGTAGAGTTTGTCCGCACACATGCGGTGGACTTGATGGTGGTGGATTTGCGCATGCCCGGCATGGACGGGCTGGAGGTCGTTCAGGTGGTGAACCAGACTTCCCCCGACACCGAAATCATTTTGTTGACGGCCTACGGCTCCATAGAAACGGCCATTCAGGCGTTACGCCTGCGCATCCACGATTATTTGCTCAAACCTGCGCTTCCCCCCCAGATCGTGGCGAGTGTGAAGAAAGGATTGGCCCGCCGTGACGCGCGCCTGAAAGGGCGAGGCGGCCCCAGCCTGACAGCGAGCGATGACTCCGTTTCGGAATTTCACCTGAATGATGGCATCGTTGCCGACCTTTCGCGGCGGTTGATCCGCAAGGGAAGGAAAGTCACGCATCTGACCCCCGCCGAGGGACGGTTGTTGCGCGTTCTGCTGGAGAATCCCGGCAAGGTGTTCTCGCACCGCGACCTTGTCCTGTTCGTGCAGGGATACGATACCTCGCCACAGGAAGCGCCCGAGGTCTTGCGTCCGCTGGTCAGCCGCCTGCGGCACAAACTGGAGGAGTTCCCGAACTTGATGAAGCGGATCTCCTCGGTGCGCGGGACGGGCTATGTTTATGAGGCGGAAGAAAATTAATCGTGCGGTCCCCAAATATCGGGCGGGATATTGGGCGGGCGAATCCAGCTAAGCCATCCACCTTTGTGGCTTTTCGGGGAAGGCGGCGTGACATCGTTACGCGCCAGCAGGAGACTTATGACCAATCCCGCCGCACCCATCCATTGAACGGGGGTGAGGCTTTCGCCCAGCCAGATGTGGCTGAAGATGATCGCCACCAGCAATTCACTTAAACCGAGCAGGGCGGTCTGCATCCCGCCGATGTGTTTGACTCCCAGGAAGAGCGTCAGCCGCGCGAAGAAGGTGACGAACGTCAGCCCGATGACGGGCCACCAGGAGACGTTCCCCGCGGGCAGTTGTGGATCGAAGAGGAAGAACGCAGGGATGACAACCGCGCTCATGGCGAGAAGCGTGTACAAGGTCACGGTGGGCGCGGGGACTTCGTAAAGGACGCGTTGGTTGATGGGCAGGTGGAGGGCGTAGAAGAGCGAGCCGGTCAGCATCATCCCCACTCCGAGCCAATCCACTTCCGTGGCCGTGCCGCCTGTCAAGAGCGCCACGGCCAACGTCGCAAGCGAGAGGCGGAAGATGGTCAGGCGGCTGATGGGATGGCGGTCGAGCATCATCCACAGCGCCAAAAAAAACGGATAGAGCGAGTAGAGCAGTTGGCCGAGGGAGGCGGGCAGGCGTTCGAGCGACATGTAATAGAAGATCGAGCCAAAGCCGTTGACGACTCCCGCCAATATGCAACCAGCAAACCCCACAGGATAAATGAAAAGAAATTGGCGCCTGAACAGGGTCACGATCAGAACGAGCAGCGCGGCCGCGCTGCCGGTGCGCAGGGCCACCACGGCCAATGGCGAAAAACCAAGCAGGATGGCCTGCCTTCCCAACACGGGTGCCAATCCGAGCAGGAAGGCCGACGCCAGCGCGGCCCGAATTCCTTTACTGCGCTCCGTTTTCATGACACCGCCATCCCTAGTGGATCAGCGAACGGACCTCGTCAAGGAATTCGTCGTTCAAGAAATCTCCTTTTTGCATGAGGGATTGGATCTGTCCCTCGAGGCGGCTCTTTTCTTCCGGTGTCAATTCCTTGGCGGACGCGACAATGACTGGAATTTCAGCGGTCTCGGGCTTGGCCTTCAACGCGTCGAGCACGGCGAATCCGTCCATTTCGGGCATCATCAGGTCGAGGATGATGAGGTCGGGCAATTCGCGCTGGATCGTTTCGAGTCCCGACTTCCCGTCGGCGGCCTCGATGATCTGGAAATTTCCCTGCGACTGGAGGATGCGGCGGATCAGCCTTCGGGACTCGGGGCTGTCGTCCACGATGACGACGCGGTGGAAGCGGTCTGGCGCCACGCTGGTCAGCGCGGCCAGCAGGCCTTCCTGTGGTTTGTCCTCCGCGCGGGATGGAAGCACCACGTTGCGCGACCAGTTATCGCCGAGGATATATGGCTCGGCGGGCATGGTGTGGCCGGTGCAGTTGACGACCACGACATCCGTAGGCTTGATGGTTCCTGCGCGCACCAATTTGAACAGGCCCGCGAATGCGACTGCCGCCGCGGGTTC
This sequence comes from Blastopirellula marina, assembly GCA_020721965.1. Lineage (GTDB taxonomy): Bacteria > Planctomycetota > Planctomycetia > Pirellulales > Thermoguttaceae > Thermogutta. Next base: position 18,133 of record DYLS01000027.1, read on the forward strand.
GGCGGAGAGACCCTCCATTTTTGCCAGGACGTGCATGGCGCGATAGGTCTCCTCGTCTGTGGCGCTTTCGAAGACGCCGTGAGTCTCGTTGACGTACTTGCGGAGCAGGGTGTAGGCGCGGCCCGGGTCTCCAGTGGCAAGTGTTTCGATGTGCGTGCGCGGCGAAAGGACCGGTTCGGCTTCCTCCAATCCCTTTTTCCAGGAGGTCACCATCGGGGCACAGCCGTCTGCCTGAATGGGCGCGATGGCTGGGATGCGGTCGACCAATCCCATCTGGCGCAGTTCGCGGAATCCCTTGTAGACGCCGATCGGTCCCATGCCGCCGCTGATGGCCTGAATATACCAATCGGGGGTGCGCCACTGGTGCGCGGCATTGGCAGGCGGCCCCAGCAGGGACGTCACCTGTTCGCTGATCTCGAAGGCAATCGTCTTCATGGCTTCGATGGAGGTGATGGTGCGCGCTCCCATGTCGAGGTACAGGTTGCGCTGTCGCGCGAATTCCGCGGCCAGCTTCTTTGCCTGGTCATAGGAAGCGGTCACTTTGACGACTTGACTGCCATACAGCGCGATCTCACGCATCTTGACTGCGGGGACGAGGCTGGTGACGAACGCCCAGAGTTTGATCCCTGCTCGTGCCGCGTAGGCCGAATAGGAGATGGCGACATTTCCTGTGGAGGCGGCCACCATCTCGGTGATGCCCGCCTCTTTGAGCGCGGCAATCGTGACCGCGGCCTGCCGGTCCTTGAAGGAGGCGGTCGGTCCCTGACGCTCGTCCTTGATGAACAGGTTGGGGAGTCCCAGCATCATCCCAAGGTTGACGGCGCGTATCAGGGGCGATCCGCCCTCTCCAAGGCTCAGGGAAGGGTTGGGGTTGCGGATCGGCAGCAGTTCGCGATACCGCCACAGGTCGAAGGGACGACCCGCGATCTGGCGGAGAAAAGAATCCGCCAGCGAGTCGTACTCATATTCTGCTTCGCGCCACTGACTGTTACAACGAGGGCAATTGATGGAAGAAGGGAAATAAGGAGCGGCATGACCACAGTCCATGCACCGAACGACAAAAGACATGTATTTGAATCCTGCTTTATTTTTTCGCGCGTTCCAACGCGCGTTCCAGCGCGGCCACGAGCTCTGTTTTTGTGAGCGCATGTTTAAGTATCATGCGTTTACCAAATTCCTGCAACTGTTTTTGCTGGTCTGGCGTCAGGTCGCCGCCGCTGACGACAATGACGGGAATGTCACGTAGTTTATCATCGGAACGCATTTTTTCGAGCAGGGAGAACCCATCCATTTCGGGCATGAACAGGTCGAGGATGACCGCGTGAGGGGCGCGCGCCTGGATGGTTTCCCAGCCGCGGCGTCCACCTTCGGCCAGGATGGGCTGGTAATGTCCGTGCCCGAAAAGCATTTGACCGATCAACCGCAGGTCGTTGGGATCGTCATCCACGATGAGAATCTCCCGCAGGTTGCCGTCGTTGTTCAGGCGGTCGAGGGCGTTCAACAGGTCGTCCTCAAGGATGGGCTTGACGAGGTAATCTGCCGCACCCAGGTTGAATCCTTTCTCCTGTTCCTCGACGATGGAACACACAATGACGGGGACGTTGCGCGTTTCTGCATTGGATTTAAGATCGTTGAGCACATGCCATCCGTCATATCCCGGCATCATAATGTCCAGTGTGACGGCAAACGGCTTCAATTGGCGGACGCGCTCGACCGCCCGCGAGGGGTCGCTGAGCGGGACAACCTGATAGCCCTGCGGCTGGAGATAGCGTTCGTAGAGACTGATAACCTGCGGGTCATCGTCAATGGCAAGAATGACACGCACACTTTGCGGGGTGGCGGTTTCGGGCTTGCCGCGGAAGGCGGGCAGAGTGAAATAGAACGTGCTTCCCTTCCCGGGCTCGCTCTCCACGCCGATGCGTCCGCCGTGCATTTGGACCAGGTGATTGGAAATCGACAACCCCAATCCCGAACCGCCGCTCTTGCGGGTGGGCGAGGCGTCCACCTGCGAGAAGGGTTGAAAGAGTTTTTTCTGGTCTTCCTGCGAAATGCCCGGACCGGTATCTGTAACGCTGACAGTGATCTCGGGGTGGCCTTTGGCATTGTCCGTGACGCTGGCATGCACGGTGATGGCGCCTTCGTCGGTGAACTTTGCCGCGTTCGAAAGCAGGTTGAGCAGCACCTGACGGATGCGCATCGCATCCGCGCGAACGGTGGGCAGGTCGGCGGGCAGATCGCGCTTCAGGGTGATGGTTTTATCCTTGACGAGCCCCGCCGCGGTGGACATGACGCTGGTGATGAGTTCCGAAAGGTTGACCTCGTCGAAGGTCAGTTCCATCTTGCCCGCCTCGATGCGGGAAAGATCGAGGATATCGTTGATCAGGCCGAGCAGGTGTTGCCCGGAGTTATGGATGGCGAGCAGGTCCTGTTGTTGCAAATCTGTGATGGGGCCGTCGATGCCTTTCAGGATGACGCGTGAGAAGCCAATGATGGAGTTGAGAGGCGTGCGCAGTTCATGGCTCATGTTGGCCAGGAACTGGCTCTTGAGTTTATCGGCCTCGCGCATCTCTTTGACGGCCTGCATGGACAGTTCGTACGAGCGGGCGTTGTCAATAGCGATCGCCACCTGGTCGGCGAGTGTCTGGAGCACGGCAATATCGTCTTCACTGAAGGCGTTCGGCACGGTGGATTGAATGTCGAGCGCGCCGATGACGCGCGCCCCCACGCGCAGGGGGATGGCCGCTTCGGCGCGTGTCTCTGGCAGGAGCGGGTTGAACTTGTGCTTTTGACTTTCGACCGTATCGTTGACTACCACCGCGCGGCCGCTTTCCGTCACCTCGCCAACGATGGATTTGGAACCGACTTGCAGGCCGTGTTTCTGTCGCAGCATTTCGGCGCCCGCCTCGCCTGTAGCGGCCTGCAGGACGGCACGGAAACCTGTCTCCTCGGTGACGAAGATACCAGCGTGGTAAAAGCCAAATCGGTCGCGCACCAGGTTGACGGTCCGCGAGAGAAGCGTGGGCATGTCCAGCGTGGAGGTGACGAGTTGTCCGATTTCTGCTGTCGCAGAAAGATATTCGTTGCGGCGAACGAGAGCCTGCTCCTGGCGCTTGCGCTCGGTGATGTCCAGCCAGATGCTGGCAAAGTTGGTGATCTCGCCCTGCGCGTTTTGCACAGGCGTGATGGTCTGTTCCACGATGAAGAGGTTGCCGTTTTTATGGCGATTGGTAACCTCGCCATGCCAGGCCCGGCCGCTGAGGATGGTGTCCCACAGGTTTTTGTAAAATGGCTGATCGTGCACTCCAGACTTGAACAAGCGCGGGGTCTGACCAACGGCCTCCTCGAAGGAGTAGCCGGTCTCTTTGGTGAACGCGGGGTTTACCCAGGTGATCTTGCCGTTCGTATCCGCCAAGACCACCGCGTTCGCCGCGGTATCGAGGGCGGTGCTTTGCAGGCGCAGCACGCTTTCTGCCTGTTTACGGCTGGTGATGTCGCGCGCCACCCAGAAGACCTCGCGGTCATTGAGGCGGGTGATACTTGCCAGGAACCAGTACTCCTGATTATCAATATCCAGTTTGTATTCGATCTGGACGGCTTCGCCTCCCTCCAGCGCCTGTTGGATGGCTTTGCGGAACGGCTCATGGGTTTCGGCAGGCAGGATCTCGTCTATGCGCTGGCCGAGCAATTCCTGCGGCGGACGGAACAGGCGCGACGGGTTGGTGGGCGCGATGCGGACGTAACGCGTGTCCTTGTCGATGACCACGACCACGTCCTGCATGGACGCGAACAACGCGCGCAGGTCTGCCTCGGACCGTTGGGTGGCCTCGAACAATCGGGCGTTTTCGATGGCGAAACCGGTCTGGATGCCGATGGAACGCGCCAGTTCCAGGATGCGCGGTTCGATCACGCGAGGCTCGTGGTTGAACATGCACATGGTGCCGATCACGCGGCCTTTTGTCTCCAGCGGAACCCCAAAATAAGAAAGTATATTATTCTCGATCAGCCCGTCGACGTTTACAGGAGCGCCATCTCGGATGTCGGGCAGGAAAATAACATTTTTATCGTTGTAGACATATTCACACAACGTGTTTTTGAATCCGTTTGTTTCAAGTGATTTTTGGATGGGCTGGGGCAAGTTGTGGTGCGTGATAAGTTTGAGTTCCCCAGCCGCTTCATCGAACAGGGACACCAATCCACCCGCAAATCCGCTGACTTCCATGGTCTGGCGCAGGATGCCGTTGAGTATGGATTCCAGTTCGAGCACCTGGCTTGCCGAGGAGACAATCTGGTTAAGCACGCCGAGTTCCTCGGTGCGGCGGCGGGTCTCCTCGAACAGGCGCGCGTTCTGGATGGAGATGGCCGCCTGTCCTGCCACTGCCATCAAAAGATCGCGGTCGTGTTCATCGTAGGCCCTGGCTTCGGTATAGGACTGCGCTGCCATGACGCCAATCGCCTGTTCGCCCAGAAGGAGGGGGACGCCGAGCCAGCACTTGGCAGGTTCGCCGATGACTTCGATGCCCAGTTTGTGCATGACTTCGGTCACATTTTCGGGGATGAAGATCGGTCTCCGCTCGCGAAGGACATACCCCGTCAGCCCTTTATCTGCAGGGAGGGTGGCAATGCTTTTATCGATGACGGATTCTGAAACGTTGAGCGGGAACGACATCTCGTGCCGCTCAGGCGAGTACAGGCCAATGTAAAAATTTTTTGCATCGATGAGTTGTTTCACACCTTTATAGATTTCCAGCAAAACCTCAGACACATTCAATTGGGACGACAGCCTTTGATTCAATTGGTTGAGCGTATCCAGTTCCCTCGTGCGGCGCTGGGTCTCTTCGAACAGACGCGCATTCTGGATCGCGATGGCGGCCTGGCTGGAGATGGCCGTCAGCAAGTCGCGGTGACGCTCGGTGAAGATATTCGGTGAATCAAGGTTTTGCACGCCCACCACGCCCAGCACGGTATCTCCCACCAGCAGGGGGGCGCCCATCCAGCATTGGGCGATGCGATTATTTCCAAATTCGACTACGTCGATCCCCAATTCCTTGACGCGTGTCGGCAAGTCCTCGGGGATGAAGAGCGGACGCCGCGTGCGTAAAACGAAGTCGGTCAGGCTGTTCCCCAGACGGCGAGGGGACGCTTCGATACGTTCGCGATTCGAGATGACGTAGAACGGCGTAAGTTCCTGCTTCGTTTCGTCGAATGACGTGACAAACAGGTTGGTGGTGTCCATCAGGCGGCTGGCGTATTTATGGATCGTCTTTGCAATGGCTTCCACGCTGAAAAGGGACGTCAACTCGCGTCCCATTTCGTTCAGCACGGACAGTTCCTCCGCGCGTGAGCGCGTTTCCTGGAAGAGACGGGCGCTCTCCAGCGCCTGTGAGAGTTGGTCCACCACCTGCTTGACGAGCAGCTTCTCGTCGGTGTCCCACTCGCGCGCGGTGGCCTCGTCCACGACCTGGAGCGTGGCCCAGTTGCGATTGTCCATTTGGAACGCCAGCGAAAGGGACGAAGGCGTTCCCGTTCCGCCGCGCTGGGTGATGGCGGTATTTTCCAACGGAGGCAGACCCCTCGTCTGTGGAAGGGAGGCGTGCGGTGCGGGCCTCGTCGCGGCAGGATGCGCGGCGCTTACGGCAGGCTTTTTCTCGGCAGGACGCGGCGTCAACTTTCGCTTCGCCTTATCCTGCGGCTTGGCCTGCTCATCCTGCATGCCATCGAAGAGTTTGTCAAGCCGTTTGTTGGTTGGTTTCTTTGGCATATTCAACTAACTCCTCGGCCAGGACGCGGTATTGAAGAGAACCGCGGCTGTTGGGCATGTAACGTGTGATGGGTTGTCCAGCGATGGGGCTTTCGCGCAGTTTGGTATCCATTTCGATGACGGTCTCGAACATGCCGTCGCCAAATGTGGCGGCCAACTGCTCATAAATACTGCGATGGGTGCGGTTGCGGCGGTCCAGCAGGGTGACAAGGATGCGGTACGCCAGATTCGGGTTGGCTTCCTTGCGGATGCGGCGGATGACTGTCATCATATTGCGCAACGCATACGCCGAGAAATATTCCGCCTGCGTTGGAATCAGCAACAGGTCGGAGGCGGCCATGGCATTGAGCGTAATGGCGCCCAGCGAGGGAGGGCAATCGAGCAGGATGTAGTTGTAGTTCAGGTTGGGCGCCTCTTCCAATGCGGCGCGAAGGGTGGTCAGGTAATTCGAGCGCACGGGTAAATATTGTTCCGCGCTTTCGATGCGCGCGTTGCATGGCACCAGGTCCAGGCCTTCAAAATCCGTTTTGTGAATCGCACTCTGCAATGGCGCCGATTCGATCAATACATTGGCGGAGGTCTTCGCGGCCTCGGCGGGTTCAAATCCAAGGGCGAGCGTAAGATTGGCCTGCGGATCCATATCGATGACAAGAACCCGGTTCCCAAGTTCGGCCAGCGCGGCGCCAAGCGAGAGTGTTGTGGTGGTCTTCGCGACGCCACCTTTTTCGTTCGAGACGGCAATTGTATATTTCATAAGACAAGCCTCCGTTTACTTCGCCTCGCGCCCTTCGCGCTCGCGGCCAGGAAGATGTGCCGAAACCACCTGCGGGATGATCTCGACGCGGCTGACATTCAGGACGCGTTGCAGTTCCTCGACGGCGGTTCGGATCATGACCTGCGGGTCGTTGGTCTCCCGAATCCGAGACGTGATCTCAGCGACAGCGTGTTCGCGTGCCGCGCGGCTGGATGTCTCTTCGAACAAGCGCGCGTTTTCCAGCGCCAGCGCCAGACGGTCGGCAACCGCCTCGATCACCGCGACCTCGTCGCGGGTCCAGATCCGATTCGTGTCTGCCGAGCGGACGTTCAAAACGCCAATTACCTGATTTTGCAGTCGAATGGGGACCGCGACCGCAGAAATCTTTTCGTTCGACACGGCGGCCCTGCCCGTATCGAGCGCGGTCTTGATCTCGTCCCATTCGACGGGTTCTTCGAGCGAACTGCCCGTCCCCGCCGAATATTGATATCCGACGATGGATTGTGCGGTCTTCTTCTCCCACGTCCGACTGACGTAGTCGCCGTATAGAGCCCGCGATTCCGCCAGGGCCTCGCGGGTCTCGGCGAGCAGTCGCGCATTCTCGATGGCGATGGCAACCTGGTCTGCAAGAATGCTCAAGGTTTCCACATCTGCGGAAGTGAACGCGCCAGACTTGGTGCTTTGCACATCCAGCACGCCGATGATCCGTCCGCGCACGGTGAGGGGGAGCGCCATCTCGGAACGCGTTTCGGGGAGGTCTGGGTTGTTGAAGAAGGTCGCGTCCTCTCCAACGTCGAGGGCGATGCGAGGGGTTCCGCTGGCGGCCACGTGTCCGACGATGCCAACCTGTCCGACGGGAAGGCTATGTTTGCGGGTGATCATCCGTTTGCCCCCCGGGCTATTGGAGGCGCGTAATACGGCGGTTTTGCTCACCTGGTCGATCAGGAATACGCCCACATGGTAAAAACCGAACCGATTGCTGACCACGTTAGTGACGAGTTCCAGCAGTTTTTCAAGATCGATTTCCGTGGAGACGGCGCGTGCCACTTCACTGACCACCTGAAGTTCTTCAGCGCGCTTTGTACTTTGGGCGGTCGCCTGTTGCAAGTCGAGGGTGCGTTCCTCGACGCGTTCCTCCAGCGATTCGATCATATCGCGCAGGCGGGTGGTCATCACGTTGAAGGCGTTGGCCAGCACGCCCACCTCGTCACGCGTCTGGGTATGCGCTTCTGCGCTCAGGTCTCCTTCGGCGAGGCGTGTGGCCGTTTCTGTAAGTTGCATGATCGGTTTTGCCAGCGTATTCCCTGTCCAGCGCGAGACGAGCAAGGCGCCTGCCAGCAGCGCCAGCATACTCACGATCACGTTGGTCAGCGTTCGCTGTGACTCGTTCGCCAATCGCTCCTGGGTGGCCGCCAGCGTTGCCTGCGTTTCGCTGACAGGCACTATGATTCCCAGGCTGTAGCCGGTCGATGGAATGGGTTGATAGGCTACGTATTTTTCCGCGCCGTTCATGACCAATTTATGCACCCCGTTCTGGCCGGTGGTCATTCGTATCACAATGTCGAAGATGTCCAGTGGGACTTTGTCGAGAATGGTTTCCAACGCCAGTTCGCCCTGAAAATCGCTTTTCGAAAGGCCGAGGTCGGTAAAACCCGCATCGGGCATGGCAATGATGCGGCCGTCCTTATCCAGCAAAAAGGCGTAACCGCTCTGGGCGAATCGAATGGCGCCAATTTGGTTGGAGATCTTCGCGAGTTGAAGGTCGGCCGCGGTCACGCCGCGGAAGCGATTGAAGTCATCATAGATGGGGAAACTGGTGGTGACGACCAGTCCATTCTGGGCGGCATCCTGATAGGGAACCGCCCAAACCACCTTCCTGTCCGGGTTTTGACTCGGACTGGCAAACTGGAACCAGATCCGCTTGGTGATGTCGAAGTCGGGCGGCAGGATGGCGGCCAGGTCCACATTGGGATAGTATAGCGTTTCCCCTTCCATGCTTCCAAAGTAGACGGCGATCATATCGGGGTTTTCTTTGAGCATGGAAGGCACAATAAAATCGAGTTGTTTAAGAATATTAAGTTCGGCAACCAGCGAATCGGACAATTGATCATGTGGCGGCACGAATATCGAGCCGGCCTCCATATTTTGGTTATCCCAATTGCCATTTGGCAGGCGGGAAAGTTTATTCCTCGCATCCCAGGAACCACTGGCATTTACCGTTGCGTATGGTTTCAGGAGCAGTTGAATGGATGTTCCCAACGTTTCCATGCTGTTAGCGGCCGATGTGAAGAAATTGTCCAGGTCTCTGGCGTGACGCGCGGCCGCGAAGGTCAATTCCTTTTCGGTTTGATTTTCCACGCTTTCGGTGATCTGGCCGGTCAGGTAGGTGTTTGTCAGGCCAGTTCGATAAAAGGTATAGATGGTCGTCGCTGCCACGGCGATGGCCACAATCAGAACGGTGCTCCAACTGAGACGCGAGCGAAATGACATGCCCGAGAACCAGCCGTTTCGGGCGGGGTTCGGACGGTCGGCAGAACTATTCATGGACCTGCTCCTGTCGTTGGTTTCGCATCATGCCTCGACCTCGCTGGTTTGTTTCGGCGGCTGGATCTGGATCAACACATCCGAGCCGTTGAGCGCCTGGCTGAGTTCCTGCGCGGCGACCTGCAGGATGTTCTTCATGTGGATGTTTCCGCTGATCTTTGAAGAAATGTCTGAAACGATCCGTTCCCGTGCGGCGCGATTGGCGCTTGTCATGAACAGGCGTGCGTTTTCGATTGCCAGCCCAAGGTGTTCCGCCACGGACTCGGCGATGTCGATATCGTCATCTGTCCAACGATCTTTCTGGTGTGTGGTTACGTGAAGGACGCCGATTACCTGGTCGCGCAATTTCACCGGGATGGCCAACTGGGCGGGTCTCCCGCTCTCGTCTGCGTCGGATTGATGGATGTTGCCCGCCTCGGCGACGCGTCCCGCCTCCCCAAGGTCCAGCGGCGATTCGAGCGGGGCGCTCGTCCCTCCGCTGTAGCGGAATCCCGACAGTCTTTCCTCACGGGCGAGATGGAACCATTCGTTTTGGACATACTGACGATACGCGGCCTCCGTCTGCTCGAGGGAGCGGCGGGTGGTCTCGTAGAGACGGGCATTCTCGATGGCAATACTTACCTGGCCTGCGAGGATGGAGAGGGTGGCGATATCTTCATTCGAGATCGCGGCAGACTCGGTGCTTTGCACATCCAGCGCGCCGATGACCTTTCCAGCGACCTTGAGGGGGAGCGCCATCTCGGAACGCGTTTCAGGCAGGTCTGGGTTGTTGAAGTAGACAGCGTCCGCACCCACATCGCTGGCGAACCGCGGGGTGCCTGTCCCTGTTACATACCCGACGATGCCTTCCGCACCGATTCTTAACTGGTGCTGACGACGCAGCATTTTTTGACCGCCTGCGCTGTTTGCCGCCGCAAGGACTGCATATTGGCCGCTTGGGTCATTAAGGAAAATGCCCACATGGTAAAACCCGAAACGTTCGCTGACCACATTTGTGATGAGCGGCAACAACCTTTCCAGGTTCCGTTCGGCGGAGATGGCCTGTGAGATTTCGTTAATGGTCTGCAGGTCGCGTGCCCGTTTTTCGTTCTGCCGTGAGGTGGCCGTGAGTTCGGCGGTGCGTTCTTCGACGCGTCTTTCCAGCGCATCGCGCAGTTCGGTAAGTTCCTGGTTGCTTTTCCGCGCTTCCTGTGCGGATGTGCGCGCTTGTGTCAGGGCGCGATACAGGCTCTGAGAGGAGAGGATCAGTCCAACGCCGGTCAGGACATAGACGATGGTGGTGGATACCCATTCGGCGATCGCATCTGCCGATTGGGTGAATATGGGGGTGATCCAACCGTTGACGCGTCCGATGGCGATGATCAGTGTAAACAGGATGATCACAATGATCAGGCGGGCAACGGCACGGGCATCCAGCAGGAGGGTGGTAAATGCAATCAGGATCAGGAAGCCAATCGCGGAACCGATGCTTTCCTGGGGACTCACCGCGTAGGCCGCGAAAATGGCGATACCGTTGATGATGATAAAAATATACGATGCCAGTTGGACGCGTCCGTTCCGCATCAGGGCGTAGGCGACGATGTTTACGACCAGGTAGGGTACGATCAGGTACACGAGGGGCAGCACATTCTCGGCGGTGGTGCTGAAGGCGAGAATGGGTAGCGCCACGAACATTGCACCAATGACGAAGCGCAACACCAAATATAACAACCCGGCTACCCGGTTCTTTTCTTCGTCTTCAAACGTTGGCGCAGACAGGATCTGGCGCAATTGTTTCAACATGTTGCTTCCTCGTTATGCTCCATAAGGCGGGCGGTCATTTGTTTTCCAGGTTGAATTGAACGGTTACTTCCGAGCCAGAGAGGGCGTGTCCGATCTCTTCGACGGCGGTCTGCATGATCTCTCGCAAATCCACGGATGAACCGATGCGCGCTGTGATCTCGCTGACGGTACGTTCTTTGGCCGCGCGGCGTTGGGACTCGATAAGCAGTCGGTAATTTTCCATGGCCAGCCCGGCGCGTTCGGCGGCGGCCTGTGCCAGATTGACCTCGCCCTGCGACCATGCGCGTAGCGGGTTGCTGGAGCGGATGGTGATGTTGCCGATGGGTAATCCTCGGATGCGGATCGGGATTTGGATCGCGTTGGATTGGTCGGATGGTGTGGCGTCAGCGATGGGTGTGGTTTTCACGCCATCGTAAACGTAACCAGTGTGTTTGACGGTTTGCGCAAAACGCGCCCAGTCTTGTTCAACAAATTGCTGGTAGATGGCCTGTGAAGCCTCCAGCGATTGTTTGGTCTGGCTGAAGAGGCGGGCATTTCCAATGGCGATGGAGACCTGGTTGGCGAGAATTTCCAGGACGGCGATATCTTCCTCGCGAAACGCGTTGACCTCTTTGCTTTGGACGTCCAGCACGCCTGCCAACTGGCTTCCCACTTTGAGAGGCAGGGCCATTTCGGAGCGGGTATCGGGGAGGTCTGGGTTGTTGAAGTAGGCAGAGTCCGCTCCAACGTCCAGGGCGATGCGGGATTTTCCCTGTCCCGCCACGGTGCCGACGATGCCAGTGGCTCCCACGCGCAGGCGGTGTCCACGTTTGAGCATTTCCTGTCCGCCTTTGCTGTTGGCGGCTTGAAGGACGGCGTATTCACTCCGCTCGTCCAGCAGGAAGATGCCGGTGTGGTAGAAGCCAAATTGCTTACTGATTACCTGGCAAATGGACGGGAGAAGTTCCTCCAGTTCCTGCACGGCGGTGATGGAACGCGCCACCAATGCGACGGCTTCCATCTGCGATGCGCGGCGCTCCAGTTCGGCAGTACGCTCGTTGATGCGTGTTTCGAGCGAGTTTTTTAGTTGCAGAAGTTCCTCGTTTGCAACGATGCGCGACGCTTCGTTCGCGCGGGCTTCGGCGGCGATCTGCCTGAGGCGGTTGATCAAGGTGTTCAGGGCAACGATGATGGCGACAAAGATGAGCGGCCCTATAGCCAGTTCCTCCGGGGTGGTAATGGCGGGCACGGGGGGGATGAAGAGCCCCGTCACTTCTGCGATGCCCATGCCGAGCAGGATGGCGATAGCAAGGACGCCAAACAGGATGAGGCCTTGTGTGCCGAGGAGCAATCCTGCCACCATCACACTGCCGAGCAGGCCGAGCAGACCGGTGTCGTGCGTTCCGCTTCCTTCCAGCATGAAGATCATGCTGACGAAGGCAATTGCCAGCGGTGTGAAGATCTGGCCTGGCCGTGTTTCTCCTCTCAGGGACAGGAAGATGGTGACGGCGACCACTGCCGCGAGTCCCAAAATGATGGCCGGGTTGCTGGCGAAGAATGTGATCAGCAATGCTCCAATCAGCACGATCGCCTGAATGGTGATCGCCAGCCTGCGGAAGGTAGCGGGATTTTCCTGGTATGGGTTGAAGAATCCTTGGACAGATTTGTTCATGCTGTCTTCCGTTCTGTCGGGTTAATTTGCACCATGATCTCAGAATCTCCGATGGCCTTGCCGATCTCCTGGGCGGTGATGCGCAGGATGGCATCCACGTCGTGGGCGGAATCGATGCGGGCGGCAATCTCGCCGAGGGAGCGTTCGTACGCCGCGCGCTGTTGCGCCTCTTCGAGCAGGCGGGCATTTTCAAGCGCAAGCGCCACCTGTGTGGCAATTTCTTTCAACATGGCTTGTTCGCGCGAATCGAGGGTCCCTGCTTCTTCTTTTCGTTTGACTTTGATCTCGCCGATCTTGTGGTTGTGGAGCAGGATGGGGATCTGAAGTCGTCCTGTCTCATCGGTCGGTGAATATTCTTTTGTTGCAGGCTGGATGCCGAGCGGGGTGTAGCGATAGGCATATCCCTGCGCCTGGGCGATCTCTTTCCAAGCCTCGCCAGCGCGTTCGGATGCAACCTGCTGGAGCTGTTGGACCGCATTGTTCATATCCTGGAGCAACCTGGCGTTTTCGATGGCCAGCGCGAGTTGATCGGCAAGGGTTTGGAAGGTTTCAATGTCTTCGGAAGAGAAAGCCTGGGGCTGTTTGGATTGGATGTCCAGAACGCCGATGACGCGGTCGCGAACGATGAGGGGCAGGGCGGCCTCGGAGCGGGTTTCGGGGAGGTCGGGGTTGTTGAAGTAAACCGCGTCCGCTCCGGTATCCAGCGCGATGCGGGAGCGTTTCTGGGCGGCTACAAATCCCACGATGCCCTGTTTGCCGACTTGCAGGCGATGTCCGCGTGCGAGCATTTGCTGTCCGCCAACGGAAGAGGCGGCTTGCAGAATCGCATTATCGCCGTTCTCATCGAGCAGGAAGATGCCCGCGTGATAAAAACCGAATTGGTCTGATATCAGGCGAACCGCATCGTTCAACAAGGTGGCTGTGTCTTTGATGGCCGCCGCCTGGCGGGCAACCTGGGTCGCGGCCTGGAGTTGCGAAGTCTTGCGGGAGAGGGCGAGGGTGCGTTCCTCCACGCGCTGCTCGAGACTCGTAACCAGGTCTTGTATTTTCCCGGCAGTGGCATTGAGGACGTTACCCAGAATCCCAACCTCGTCGTTCGTCCGTGTGTTGACGCGATGGGTGAAATCGCCGGAGGAAAGCCTGTCTGCGCCGGCTCTCAGTTTCGAGAGGGGGACCGTCAGTGCAGTGCCGAATATCAAACCAAGGCCGAGGCCTCCCAGCATGGAAACGAGGAAGATCAACAAAGACCGCCTGAGCAGGGCGTTATCCTGGTCTATAATGATCTGGGCCGAGATGTCCATTCCGAGCAGGCCTTCCCGTTTCCCATTTGGCAGGTAGAAGGGGGCATAGCCGGTCAACCAGGTGCCCCACTTGTCGGTGTACATTTGATCCTCCACCGCCGGCGATTGGATGGTGGAGAAATTTGCTTTCAGCCAGGGGCTGGCATCATCGTAGACGTCGCCCAAATGCGAGACATCCTCTTCGGTCTCTTCCGCATCCACCACGAAGATGATGTTGCCTTGCGCGTCCTGTTGCATGGTGTAGACAAAGCGAACGTTCGTCCCCGCGTCGCGGATGTTTTGCAGGGTCTTCTTCAGCCGCATGTAGGTTGGGCCGCCTTCCTGCGAAGGATCGGTCAATTGCGAATGCGCTTCAGCGTCCACCTGCAATGCGCCAATTGCCACAGCATCCCGCAGGCGGGCGCGGATATCGGACATTAATTGCGCACGGCCGTTTTGATAATAGATATAAGTGGTCAGTCCCGATGCTAACGTGAAGGCCAGCGCAAATCCGATTGCCAGTTTTATGCGCAGGGAGATAAAACGCGGGTTGCTATTCACGGCCGGTCTCCTCCTGCCCTTCGACGTTCAATTCGATGGTCGCCTCAGACAGATTGAGTGCGCGGCCGATTTCCTTGACGGCGGTCTGCAGGATGCTGTCAATGCTGCTCGCCGACCAGACGCGCGTCGTGATATCGGCCACGGTGCGTTCGATGCTTGCCTGCTTGCGACTCTCTTCCATCAGGCGGGCGTTTTCCAGTGCGACGGCGGCCTGTGTCGCCACGGCCTCCACCCAGGCCTGGTCCTCAGGCGACCACTCCCGCTCGCCCGTCAGGCTGATTTGCCCGATGACCTCGTCACGCAACGCGATCGGGACGTTGATGGCGGTCTCTGTTTCGAAAGGCGTTTCATCCCCGACCTTGTATTCGAGCGGTTTGTCTGCCGTGAGGGAGCGCCATGCCTCCCGCACGTACTGACGTTGTGTCGCCTGCAATTCCTGAATGCGCTGATTGGTCTCCTGGAAGAGGCGGGCATTTTCGAGCGCGACCGCCACCTGATTCGCCATGTTCTGGAGCGTTTGGATATCCTCCTGCCCGAAGGCGGCCTCGCGTGTGGATTGCACGTCCAGCGCGCCGAGGATTCGATCACCGATAATGAGCGGGAGGGCAATCTCGGAACGGGTGTACGGGAGCAGGGGATTGTTGAATCGGACGGGTTCCTGCCCAACGTCCAGGGCGATGCGCGCCTCTCTCTGACTGATGGCGGTCCCCACCATGCTTTTGCTGTCCACAGCCAGACGGTGACGCGATTCCCGCAGGACGCGCCCCACTTCCCCTGTGGCGCTTTTCAACTCCGCCCATTTGCCTGTGCCATCCAGCAAGAAGATAGCGGAATAGTAATGGCCAAAACGATCGGTGATGAGGTTGACAACCCTGTTGATCAGAAGATCGGGATCGAGGATGGCGCTGATGGATTGCCCGACCTCATTCACTGCGGACAACTGGGCGGTTCGTTCTGCAACTTGTTGTTCAAGGTTTTTGTTCAGACCTTCAATGCCTGAGATCATCTGATTAAAGAAGATGATCACTTTGCCTATCTCGTCTGTTGCAACGAGTTGGGCGCGTTCTGAGAAATCACCCTGCTCTGCTTTTTTTGACACCTCGATCAACATTTTGGCGGGGTCAGAGATTAAGGCGGCGAGGAAATATGTAAAGCCAAATCCAAGGACCAGGATGATCACGCTGATGGCAATGGATTGGAGTTGGAAAGTTCTGAGAACTTGCTCAAGATTTGCACCAACGATGATTGCCTTGGTGATTTGATGATATCCGATGGAGCCGAGGCTAAGTATCGCGGCCACGATCAAGGTTAAGAATGCCGATAGAATCTTGAATCGAATGGGCGTCCCGTACATTCCTTTGTGCTGGATTTCGCTATCGGAGGGTGTTAGAGCGATTTGTGCTGGCAGGAGGACACGGCCTAAAACGAAATGTATAAATAAGGCAGCGATACTTACCGTGATCCACAAACTCATGATCAAAAAGATGGTTTGATCCAAATTTGTAATGCCACTCGTGAACGTATACGTTAGTATGGGGATGATGTTCAGTGCAATCGTGACGAGTCCAAGAAGGCCGCTGTAGCGCCAAGGGAGGCTGGTGATTTCACGCCAACTAGCGAGTTGATCTGATGGATCGATGGTTGTTTTCCCTGATTTAATCGCATCCAGTACCTTGCGGCTGGAGGAGGTCATAAACCAGCCGATGATCAATACCAATAAATTTACGGCCACAATCAGGGGAATTCCCACACGAGCCCCTTGTTTCAGGCTTTCCCAGGGAAGCTCGGAGTTCCAACTCATCAGAAGAAAACCCAACGCCAGAATTGGCAGGGCAAGAAATTGTGTGGCGGCAATCACGATAATAATGTAGTAGCCCCCGGTGGCCTCCAGTAACCGTGATAGCGAGAATCGGTTGCTCATGATGTTTCCTCGTTAACTTCACTCGAGGGATTTGGTTGTATCTTGATTTGGGCATAACGAGCGCCAATGGTACGGGTCAGTTCACCCGCTGTTGTTGCAAGCACGGTTTGCATGTCTGTAGAGCGGCGAATCTTGCTGGTTACCTCGTAAAGCAGGCGTTCGCGTTCGGCCTGGCGGCGGATCTGGGCCAGCAATCGCGCGTTGGCGATGACGGCCGCGAGGCTGCCTGCAAGCGTGCCGAGCATTTCTTCATCGTTTTCGGTGTAGGCTGCCACCTGTTCGCTTTCCACATTGAGGATGCCGAGGAGTTCGTTGCGATAGATAAGGGGCAGGGCCAGTTCGGAACGTGTGTTTTCACTGACCGTGATGTAGCGCGGGTCCTTCGTCACATCATCGACGCGCAGGAGTTTGCGATGTGCGGCCGCCCAACCCGTGATGCCTGTCCCGACAGGGATGCGGATGGCGGCAGCATCTTCCGAATATCCGATGGAAGCCCGCACTTCCAGCGTTTTGCGATCTTTATCGAGGAGCAGGATCGAGACGCGGTCGCCGCCCAACGTCACTTGCAGACCTTTGACGGTGGTCTCCAACGCGTCCTCCAGCGTGGACCCCGAAGCGGCAGACGTGGTGATGTGGTGGAGCAGACGATGCTGTGACAGGTGTTCCTGCGTCTCGGCGAACAACTCGGTGTTCACCACGGCCACGGCCAGTTGGTCTGCCAAAATCTCCAGCGTGCGCAGGTTCTCTTCGTTGAAACCGTAGGGCTGCGTGCTTTGAACGTCCAATACGCCGAGGATGCGTTCGCCCACCTTGAGGGGGATGGCGGCCTCGGAACGCGTCTCTGGCAGGATGGGATTGGCAAAATACGTGGCGTCTTTGAGCGTGTCGTTCACCACCAGAGTCTCGCCGCGCCCGGCGACATAACCCACGATGGATTTCGATCCCACGCCCAATTTATGCCCCATGCGCTTTAATTGTGCGCCTGCCTCGCCTGTTGCCTCACGGATGACCGCGTATTCCCCGTGCAGGTCGAGGAGGAAGACGCTGGCGTGGTAGAAGTTGAAGCGGTCACGGATCAAGTTGACGCCGCGCAGGAGCAATTCGTCCAGGTTGAGCGAACCGCTGATGTCGCGCGCGATCTCCGCCGCGGTTTGCAGTTGCAGGGCCGACTGTCGGCTCTGGTCGAGCAGGCGGATGTTCTGGATCGCGCCGGCCATTTGTCTTCCCATTTCGTCCAGGAAGTGCAGGTCACGTTCGTCGAAACAGTGTTCCCGCTCGAGGTCCTGAATGATGAGCGCGCCGATGGGTTCGTCATTAATGAGAAGCGGGACGCCCATCCACGATTTGGCGGGTTTTCCGTGAATTTTGGCTCCCAGCGCCAGGGCCTGTTTTTCGGTGTCCTCCACCAGCAGAAGCGGACGGCGCGTGCCAATCAGAATGGAGGTCAACCCTTCGCCCAACGGGAACGATTCGATGTTTTGAACCTTGCCTTCCTCGTACAAGTACGGAATGCTGATGGAGTTTGTTTTCTCATCGTAGAGCGCCACCACAAAACTGTAATCTCCGATGACGCGCTGCACCTGCGCCCGCTGGGTTTCATAAAAGGTCTTGATGTCGCTTGTGGAAAGCGCTGTTTGATTGAACAACGCCAGCGCTTCCAATTCGGCCAGGCGGGCTTGCAAGTCGCGCAGGCTTTTGATCTTTTCGAGCGTGGCGCTCAACATGCGGATGACGCCCATGTAGGGACGGACCGACTGATTGGTGAGTGGCTGGCCGGGCTGTTCGCCGATCAGTAACACTGCTGAGGGCCGCTCCTGCACCAGAACGGGCAGGAACGCGCCGCTCTTGCATCCAATTTCGCGCAAGGGACGCGCCAGCCCTGCAGGGAGATTTTCCGCATGACTGAGATCGTTGACAAGCACAGGGGAGGGGAGTTGCCGCGCCACCTCGTCAATCTTGATGCTATACGTTTGTTTTGTGCCCACATCTGTTTGGCGGAGGGGGTTGCCAACTGCCACCACTTCGCCGCCCTGCGCATTCAAGCGGAGCACCACAGACGGGTGCGGCGATTCTTTCATCATTCGTCCAGCCGCTTCCAGCGCGGCCTCTTCCGTTTCGGCTTGGGCGATCTCGTGACTCACGCGGTACAGGCGTTCCGCGTCCGACGCGTCCAGCCTGGCGGTATCGCTCAAGGTGGTATTCTGGATGGCGGTCGCGATCTGGTTGGCCAGGGTTTGCAACACGATGACCATCTCGTCGTCGAAGACGTGCGGCTCGGTGCTTTGCACATCCAGCACACCCAGCGCGACTTCACCCACTGCGATGGGGAAGCCTGCCTCGGCGCGCGTGCCCGGGAGGAGCGGATTTTTCCTGTAGACGGGGTCCTGATCCACGTCCGCCGCGACGCGCGGCTTCAATTGGGACGACGCCCACCCGACGATCGAATCAGACCCGACTTCGAGCTGGTGGCCGCGTCGCAGCATTTCCTCGGCTGACGGTCCGTGCGCGGCGCGCAGGGAGGCGCGCGTCCCGCTCGAGTCGATCAGGAAGATCCCCGCGTGATAGAACCCAAACCGTTCCACGATCAAGCGGACGGTGTTCTGTAAAAGCTCGTCGAGATTGAAGGAGGTGGTGATGCCCTGCGCCACTTCGGCCGCGGTGCGGATCTGACGCGTGCGTTCTGCCACCTGCTCCTGCAGGGACCGATACATGTCACTCAACTGTTCGGCCATGCGATTGAACGAAGAGGCCAGAACGCCTACCTCGTCATTGCTTTGCACGGAGGCGCGTTCCTGCCAGTATCCCTGTGCGAAACGACTGGTGGTATCGGCCAGCGAAAGGATCGGCTTGACGACCTGGTTGGTGCTCCAGATGATGATCGCCC
The DNA here is from genome assembly GCA_020721965.1 of Blastopirellula marina. GTDB lineage: Bacteria > Planctomycetota > Planctomycetia > Pirellulales > Thermoguttaceae > Thermogutta. Next base: position 37,268 of record DYLS01000027.1, read on the forward strand.
CCATGGCAATGAATGCGCCGAAGAAGACTGCAATGGTGAAGGGAATCAAACTGTTGAGATGTCCAAAGACAGACTCGTCTGGCACTTCCAGTACCACACCTGTCTTCAGTTCGTCCAGCCAGATGGCCTGCGCAATGACGGAGACTCCGTTTTCATTCACATATTTGACCGTGGTCGGTTTGAATTCCGCGTTGGGTTGCTTGATGAGGGCAAAGGCTTCATCGAGTTCATGCGTTTGCCCTTCGGCAGGGGCAAAGGATTGGATGCCCCCCGTATAAGAGTCGAGTCCGAGGAAGCCGCCATAATCCGACTTGAAATAGGCGCGCGAGAATGGCGTCAGATCCACGATGGGTTTGAGAATGGAGACCGCGTATTGTTCCTCGGAGATGCCCCCAATGGCTGCGCTGACGGTCCCGTCGGCAGTTTGGAACTGGTTGATGGTTACCAGGCTGAATTGACCGGGGCGAAATGGAAGGAAGTCAAAGATGCCAAAGGATTGATCGTCCGCTGTGAGAATGTCCTGATAACGGGATAGGTCAACCAGTGTAGTTCCCTCCCATTTCCGTTCGCTTGAAGCCAGTATCAGACCGTCGGGATTGGCTACAAAATATACATTGAAGATCGGATTCCCTTCCTCGCGGTTGATCTGCTCAAAAATAGACATGGCCTTGTTGCGCGCCTCGGTGAAGGCCGGCGTGCCGCGTTCCTCGCGCAGGATCACATCCATGGCCGCAATGAAGTCTGGCAGGCGCGCGATGCGGTCCAATCGGATTTGCTTGATCTTCATGGTGTTCTGAGCCGCGTCCATTTCGGTGGTCACCAGGTTCTGCATTTGGGTCACCACCTGATCTTCCAGCAGTTGACGCGTCCGAAGATAGGCCGCGCCCGCCATCAGCAACAGAGGGACGAGAGTGGCAATTGCCAATCTCCAAATGATGCGACGCGCCAGACCACCCTGCTTGAACGGTTGATTGAAGAAATTCGGAAGGGATTTGGCGATTCTCATCGTGGGTTATGTGTATTCCCAAACTGGCTCGTTATTTAAAATACGGCGGATCTGTTCGGGGAAGCGGTCTGGGTCGAGCGGCTTGCCGAGAAACCCATCGAAGCCCGATTCGCGCGCCTTTCGCATCTGTTCCTCGCTGGCCTCCGCTGTGACCGCCACAATGGGGATGGATTTCAAATGTTCGGCTGAGCGGATCTTTTTGAGCGCGCCGTACCCGTCTTCATATGGCAGGCGGATGTCCATCAAAATCAGGTCGAGGTGGGGGAGCGTGTCGGCATATTCCACCACTTCGTAGCCTGAAGTTTTCCACTCGCAATGGATTCCCAGATAGCCCAACATGCGCGCGATCAGCACGAAATTGGACACATTGTCCTCCACCACCAGGACGGTGGTGTCACTGGAGATATTTTTTTTGTGCGCGGGCTGGGCTTCGATATCGGTTGAATTAGTCATTGGATTGCCTCGCCAGGAATCGGTCAATCTGCTGGGACAGGGTGTCGATGTCGATCGGCTTTTGGATATACCCGTCGCACCCAGCTTCGAGCGATTTCTCCCGGTCGCCGCGCATCACATTCGCGGTGACCGCCACGATCGGCACGTTGGCAAACCCCGGGGTGGCTTTGATGCGGGCGGTCAGGGCGTAGCCATCCATATCGGGCATGTTGATGTCCATCAGGATCAGGTTTGGACGTACCGAGTGAATTTTTCGCAGGGCATCCTCCGCGTTGGCGGCTTCGGCCATGATGTAACCTTCAGCCTCCAGCACGCGGCGGATGAGATTGCGGTTGTCGTGGTTGTCTTCCACGTACAGGATGATACTTTTTTCAGTCATATGCGCTCCGAGGGTGATTTTAACAGTCGGGAAAAAATCTTTCATAACAGCACCCTTGCAAAACAAAAACGCCAGGTCGGAAGGGCCTGGCGTTTGAGCGGGTGATGGGACTCGAACCCACGATATTTTGCTTGGGAAGCAAACGTTCTACCACTGAACTACACCCGCTTGCAGGCTGGGATTATAGTCAGCGAGAGGGGGTGTGTCAAGCGCCGCGTTGGAGCAGTTTATCGGCCAGTTGTTTTAGCGACTCGCCCGCCTCGCCCTGCGGATTGGCGACGCGCAGATTCTCCAGCGCGAGATCGGTCATCTGACGGGCCGCGTCCTGCGCGGACGTTCGAGCGGACTCTGTTTCGAGGAGCGCCGCCAACGCCCGAACCTCCTCGGCGTGGATCGGTCCCTGCCGCCAGCGTTTGGCGAACTCGCCATTCTTCTCCAGCCCGAACAGCACGGGCAGAGACTTCTTGCCGTCCACCAGGTCGCTCGCGGCGGATTTTCCCGTCAGCGCTTCGTCGCCCCAGATGCCGAGGATGTCGTCCTGCACCTGGAAGGCGAGGCCGAGGTAGTGACCGAACGCGCGGTACGCCTCCTGCCGCGTCTCGTCCGCGCCGCCGAGCAACGCGCCGAGCTGACAGCAGGCCGCGATCAGCGCGGCAGTCTTTCCGCTCACCATCGGCCAGTAATCCGCCACGCCCAGGTCGGTGCGCGCTTCGTAGGAGATGTCGAGGAATTGGCCGCGCGTCAGGTCGAGGCAGGTGGCGTGGAGAATCTTCGCGGCGCGGAGAACGATGGGGGCGGGGTAGTCCGCTTCAAGGTCGGTAAGAGCGAGGTTCGAGAGGACGAAGAGTCCGTCGCCCGCGTTGACTCCCTGGGCGAGTCCCCACTTCTTCCAGACGGTCGTCCGCCCGCGGCGCTTTTCGCCGTTGTCTTCGATGTCGTCGTGGACGAGCGAGAAGTTGTGAACGAGTTCCACCGCGGCCGCGGCGGGTAGCGCAAATTGCCAATTTGCGCCACAGGAAGCCGTGGTTAGTAAAACGATCAACGGGCGGATACGTTTGCCTGTGGCTTCGGGGCCAGCGCCCTCGCCCGTCCATCCCATGTGGTAGGTGAGCATCTCGTGGAAGTTTTTTGCGCGCGGCTCGTCGAGGCGGGCGACTTGCTTTTGGAGTTCGGTCTCGATGGCGGAGAGAAATTCGGAGAGCATGTTAGCTGAAGTACCTGGATTTACTTTTATGATAGGGTAACGGTGAAGGATGTTATTCTTACACAGATCTTGTAATTGCTTACAACAGGACATTTTTTGTTCTACAAGTGGGCTATTGGAATGCCAGAAGCCTGTCTGCTTTTAGGCCTTCCAGCGATCCGACTCCCGCGGCAAACATTGCGACCTCGATCTGCCTCTTCGTCAACTTCATCATCTCAATCGCTTTCTCCGTTGAGATTGCCGCGGCTTTCAGGAATTGACCTGCCATGCCGCCGAGCGTCGCGCCCAAAGCCACGCACTTGGCGATGTCGAGTCCGTCTTTGAGGCCGCCGCTGGCGAAGACGGTCATCTCGGGGACGGCCTTCTTGACATTGAGAATCGAGTCCGCGGTGGGGATGCCCCAACCCACAAACGTCGCCGCGAGTTGACGGGTGAACTCGTTGGGGGCGCGGTGCATCTCGACCTGCGACCAACTCGTCCCGCCCGCGCCTGCCACGTCAATCGCGGAGACGCCGCACTCGGCGAGCAGTTTCGCCGTCCGTTCGGAGATGCCCCAGCCGACTTCCTTGGCGATGACGGGGGTGTCCATCTTTTTGCAGATTTCTTCGATTCTTTTCGCCAGCCCCGCAAAGTTCACGTCTCCGCCAGATTGGACCGCCTCCTGGACGGGGTTGAGGTGCAGGATGAGCGCGTCGGCCTGGATCATGTCCACGGCGCGGCGGCAGTGGTCGAGCGTGTAGCCATAGTTGAGTTGGACCGCGCCGAGGTTGGCGAACAGCAAAATGTCGGGCGCGACGCGGCGGACCTGGAAGGTGGCGGCCTGCTCGGGATGTTCGAGCGCGGCGCGCTGGCTTCCGACGCCCATTGCCACGCCCACTTCCTGCGCGGCCTCGGCGAGGCGCAGGTTGATGGTCTCGGCCTCGGCTGTGCCGCCGGTCATGGAACTGATCAGGATGGGGGCGGCCAATCGTCGAGCGAACAGGCGGAGGGTCGTGTCGATGCGGTTCAAATCCAGTTCGGGTAACGCCTCATGGATAAACCGATAATTCTCGAGGCCAGTCGTCAACGCGGAGCGGACATCCTGTTCCAGATTTATCTTAATGTGGTCCAATTTTCGGTTGACGAGTTCCGTATCTTTTTTCATAAGGGGGTGTTTCCTGTCATTGAATTGGGCTGGTATAATCCAGGCCGCCTAAAATTGCCAAATCATGCATTCGGAGGAACCATGTCTGCTAAATTCGAAGAAGTCAAAAAAGTGATCGTTGACCTGCTGGGCATTGACGACCCGTCGAAGGTGACGCCCGAAGCCCGCTTCCGCGAGGACCTTGGGGCGGACTCGCTCGACCTGGTGGAACTCATCATGGAGTTCGAAGAGACCTTCAAGATGGAGATCTCGGATGAGGACGCCCAGAAGATCGCCACGGTGGGCGACGCGGTCGCGTACATCGAAGCGCACGTCAAGTAGTCATCGTCGAGTGGATTATAACGTAGAGCCGCCTGTCATTGCGACGGGCGGCTCTTTGTGTTTTGGAGGGGATGGTTACCCGAGGATTTCAATCCAATAGGCTCAAAACTCAATTCCAAAGGCTCAAACTTTAATCCTAACTCGGACAAGCCGAAACCAAGCAGGTCAAACCACTGAGACACAGAGACACTGAGGAAAACTTTTTAAATCTCCGTGACTCAGTGTCTCCGTGGTTCAAAAGATTTTGGCTCATTGGGAATTTGAGTATTCGCCTGACTTGAAAACAGCCTATGAGTTACAGGAACAACTGACCGACATTTTTGATGAACCGATTTCTAAAAGCATTGCCGAAACAAACATCCGTGATTGGATGGAACGAGTTTCCGCCAGTGGGGTCAAGTGTTTTGAGGCTTTCATCAAGACTTTGAACCGTCTCTGGGAACCAATTACCAATTACTTCATTATCTGAAAGTCGTTTTGAGAGAAAATCGCGCTTTTGACCTGGTTTTGCGTACTGGGTCTCTCATCAGAAGGCAATGGAGTGCCAAATTTTGTTTTCAAGAGCCAAATCTACCTGATTTCGGGCAAGTTGGTTTTAGATTTGGAATTGCTGTTGGCGCGCCGAAACCATTGACTCATTTCACTTTGGTAGTAAAATCGCCCTCAATATGTTTACAGCGTTTGCTCTGCCGCGTACCCGTCGTCCGAAGCCCACTTCCCAGAGAAGGTTGGGATCTTTTCGTTTGGATGACGTGAACGCAAACGTACGCTGACACACACGCATAAGTCAACCAAAACAGCCCTCCTTCTCGGAGGGCTGTTTTTATTTTGCCCTCACCCTAACCCTCTCCCTTCGGGAGAGGGGACTCCCTTCCCCTTTCGGGGGAAGGGTTGGGGATGAGGGAGAGAACATAACAAACAAGGAGTAGTGATGAGTAATTCCAAGCCGAAACCGCAAGTGAAGAAAGTTGTCCTCGCCTATTCAGGCGGGCTGGACACATCTGTGATCGTCCCGTGGCTGAAAGAAAATTACGGCTGCGAAGTGGTCTGCTTTTGCGCGGACGTGGGGCAGGGCGACGAAGACATGGCGGGGCTTGAACAGAAAGCCCTCAAGAGCGGCGCGAGCCAGTTCGTTCTGCACGACATGAAAGAGGAATTTGCCAGCGACTATCTCTTCCCCATGCTCAAGATGGGGGCAGTGTATGAACACAAGTATTTATTGGGCACATCGGTTGCCCGCCCATTGATTGCCAAACATCTCGTAGATGTGGCGCACGAAACCGGCGCGGATGCGATCGCGCACGGCGCGACCGGCAAGGGCAACGACCAGGTGCGCTTCGAACTCACCGTCATGGCGCTCGACCCGCGCCTCAAAATCATCGCTCCTTGGCGCGAATGGGACATCCGCTCACGCGAAGACGCGATTGCCTACGCCGCGAAACACAATGTCCCTGTGACCGCCACTATCAAGTCCATTTACTCGCGCGACTCAAATCTCTGGCACCTTTCGCACGAAGGCGGTTTGCTTGAAGACCCGTGGAACGAACCCGAAGAAGTCATGTATCAAATTTCCGCTTCCCCTGAAAATGCTCCAGATCAAGGCGAATACGTTGAAATCGAATTTGAAAGCGGCAACCCTGTCGCGGTCAATGGCGAAAAACTTTCGCCTGCGAAGATCGTTGCGACTCTCAATGCCGTCGGCGGCGCGCACGGCATTGGACGAGTTGATCTTGTCGAGAATCGCCTCGTCGGCATGAAGTCGCACGGCGTGTACGAGACTCCAGGCGGCACCATTCTGCTCTATGCTCATCGCGAACTCGAGTCCCTCATCCTCGACCGCGAGACCATGCACTTCAAGGAAATAGCCGCGGTCAAATATGCCGAACTCACCTACAACGGTTTGTGGTTCACACCTTTGCGCGAAGCGCTCGACGCCTTTGTCAACGCCACGCAGGGACCCGTCACGGGCACGGTGCGGCTCAAACTTTACAAGGGCAACATCATCACTGCTGGAAAGAAATCTCCGTTCAGCCTTTATCGCGAAGACTTCGCCACCTTCGGCGAAGAAGATGTCTACGACCAGAGTCACGCCGAGGGCTTCATCCGCCTCTTCGGTCTCAGCCTGAAAGTCCGCGCGCTCAATGGGCTGCCGGTCGCGGGTCTCGACATGCCGAAGCCCGATTATTCGAAATTCAAAAGGGATTAGGTAAACACGTACACAAGTACACACGTAGATAAAGCATGTTTACCTGTGTACTTGTATACCTGTGTACGAAAGGATTTTCACATGACTCTCTGGGGCGGAAGATTTACTCAATCACTAGACTCACTCGCGTGGGCGCTCAACGCGTCCCTGCCTGTTGACCAACGTTTGGCGATTCAGGATGTGGATGGAAGTCTCGCGTGGGCGGATGCGATTCATAAGGCAGGCATTCTTTCGGATGAAGAGCACGCTTCGATCTCCCTCGGGCTTGCCACCGTTAAAGAAGAGTTTTCTTCGGGTGAGTTTTCCTTCGTCCCCTCCGACGAGGACATTCACACGGCCGTCGAGCGCCGCCTCACCGAGTTGATCGGCGTGACCGCTGGCAAACTCCACACGGGGCGCAGCCGCAACGATCAGGTCGCCACTGACTTTCGTTTATGGATGTTGGGAACCATTCCTTTGTTGGAGGCCGCGTTGAAGGATTTGCAGTCCGCGTTGGTTGAGCAAGCCGAAGCCGCTTTCCCTCACACCAACCCCTCTCCCTTAGGGAGAGGGGCAAGAGGTGAGGGAGAACCCATCCTCATGCCAGGCTATACCCACCTGCAAAGAGCCCAGCCGATTTTGCTCGCGCACTGGTGGCTGAGTCATTACTGGCCCTTGCAACGTGATCGCGCACGGCTCAACGACTTGACCGCCCGTGTTTCTATCCTGCCGTTGGGTTCTGGTGCATTGGCTGGCACGCCTATTCCCGTTGACCGCGTCGCATTGGCTGAGTCACTTGGCTTTGCGGAGCCTTCGCCCAACAGCCTCGACTCTGTTTCAGACAGAGACTTCGCCGCCGAATATTTATTCTGCGCGACGATGACGGGAATCCACTTGAGCAAACTGGCAGAGCAGATTGTTTTGTTCACAAGTTCTGAATTCGATTTCTTTGAGTTGTCAGATGCCTTCTCAACGGGCTCAAGCCTGATGCCGCAGAAAAAGAATCCCGATGTGTTCGAGTTGACACGCGGCAAGGCTGGCACGTTGCTCGGTTTGCTCACAGGGTTGCTGGCGACGCTCAAAGGATTGCCCTCGACCTACGATAAAGATTTGCAGGAAGATAAAGCGCCTGTTTTTGCGGCAACCGATACTTTGCTTGCGATTCTGCCTGTCATCGCTGGCGCATTGCGAACCATCACGGTCAAAGCGGAACGAATGCGGAGCGCCATTGATGCCACGATGATGGCAACAGATTTGGCAGATTATCTGGTCGAGAAAGATGTTCCATTTCGTAAGGCGCATGAGTTGGCGGGAAAAGCTGTCCGTGCGGCGGGGGAGAAGAAAGTTTCGTTGGAGAAAATGCCGCTCGAAGCGTATCAGGCAATCGGTCCGTTTGAAGCGGATGTGGTTCAGGTGTTCGACCCGCTGAGATCCGTCGAAAAGAGAAATGCGATTGGCGGCACGAGTCTCCAATCTGTAAAAGATCAAATACAAAAAATCAAAGGAGTATAAAAATGGCTACTGTAACTTGTCCCGAATGTGAGGCTCAGATCGAGTTGGCGGCTGGAACCGAAGTCGGTGAAATTATTGTCTGCTCGGATTGCGGCGTGGATTTGGAAGTGACCGCGCTCGACCCCGCGGCGATCCAGCTCGCGCCGATGGAACAGGAAGATTGGGGAGAATAGTGTTACGTGTTGCGTGTTTCGTTGAATGACGGAACACGCAACACGCTGCACGGAGATGATTATGCAACGACGATTGAAACTTGGCGTTTTATTTTCGCGTGTGCGCGTGGAGGAGAAATGGATCTTCGGCGCGATGGAAAAGCGCGGCATTGACTATGACCGACTCGATGACCGCGCCATCCATTTTGATTTGGATAAACCCGAACAATGGAAACAATATGACGCGGTGCTGGAACGCAGCATCAGTTACAACAGCGGGTTGTATGCGCTGCGATTGCTGAACGCGTTCGGTGTGCCGACGGTGAACACGGCCTCCGTTGCTGAGATCTGCGGCGACAAGTTAATGACCAGCGCCGTGCTTGCGCGCGACGGAGTCCCGCAACCGCATAACATGACGGCGTTCACACCCGAAGCCGCGCTCGAAGCGATCGAGGCGTTTGGCTATCCTGTGGTGCTCAAGCCTGTGGTTGGGTCATGGGGACGGCTGCTGGCGAAGGTCAATGACCGCGACGCGGCGGAGGCAGTACTTGAACATAAAGCCACGCTTGGGTCAGCGCAACATTCTGTTTTCTATATTCAAGAATTTATAGAGAAACCAGGGCGTGATATTCGCGTGGTGGTTATCGGCGAGCGCGTGTTGACGGCCATGTATCGCAAGTCCGAGCATTGGATCACGAACACGGCGCGCGGCGGCGAAGGTGAGTTATGTCCCCTCACGCCTGAGATCGAAGAATTATCTTTACGCGCGGCGAAGTCTGTGGGCGGTGGCGTGCTGGCGATTGACCTGGTCGAACATCCTGGGCGTGGGTTGATCGTCAATGAGATCAATCACACGATGGAGTTCCATACCATGCAGCCGTTGAGCGGGATCGATATCGCGGGCGAGATTGTGGAGTATGTGGTGAAAGTGGCGAAGAGCGGTGAGAAGTAATCAGTGAACAGTAATCAGTAGATGAACTAGACGGCGCGTTGAGCAACTGATAACTGATTACTGAAAACTGATTACTGGTTCTAAAAAGGAGCAATTATGACGAGTGTTTCTATTATTGGCGGTTCGGGTTACGGCGGTGGCGAATTATTGCGGTTGTTACTCACTCATCCCAACGTGGATGTGAAGCAGGTCACGT
>DYLS01000313.1 GCA_020721965.1 Blastopirellula marina
CACGCGAAGCACGACCAGGGAGACGCGAAGCAAGACCAGGGAGATTCCACAAATGAAACTGAAACAACCTTTGTCCTCGCAGGCTGGGTATGTCTTGCGGCTCGGTTGGTGCGGCCTCGCCGCGTGGATGGGGCTTACGTTCTTTACCTGGGGCGCTGCGATCGCAGCAGAGACCTCGCCCGTCCCGGACGATGCTATCCCCCACGCTCAGCCGGTACCGCTGCTGCAAGTCATCCCGCTGCCATACGATCAGGCGGCCTTCGTTTTGGAGGACGGCCGCGAGATTACGCGGTTCCACTTTGGACCGCAACTCCATCGCCCCTTCCTATTCCCCCTGCTGGGGCCGGGGGGGCGGTCGTTGACGCGGATGGGACACCCTCACGATCCGGTCACGCATAGCCACCACAACTCGGTTTGGATGGCCCATCTCAACCTGGCTGGGGAAAATTTCTGGCAGGATGGCCTCGGTCCGCGCATCCGCTGCCGCCACGTCTTGCGGTATGAGGATGCAGCCAAGGACGCCACGCCCTCCACTGCCGAGGCCTGGCTGCTGGCGGACCTAGAATGGGCAGCCTCCGACGGCACGCCTTTGCTGCGGGAGCTTCGCCGTGTGGCGGTGCGGATACTGGCCCCAAGCGATGAAGCCGACTGGCTCCGCGATCCCGACGCATCCCCCTTTTACCTGATTGTGTGGGACAGCGAGTTCCGTTGCCCCGGTGACAAGGGAGTGACCTTCGAGGCGACGCCGTTCGGTCTGATCGCCGTGCGGGTAGCCAAGGGCATGGGCGTGCGGGACGGTGGCGGGCGCATCCTCGACAGCGAGGGACGCCGCAATGAGGCGGAGATATTTCGCAAGCCGGCCCGTTGGGTGGACTACAGCGGCCTGATCAGCAATCATCAGAAAGCCGGCGTAACCCTCTTCGATCACCCGACCAATCCCGGCCACCCCACACCTTTCCACGTCAGGGATGATGGGTGGATGGGGGCCTGCCTGACGTTGAACGCCCCGATCACCGTCTTGCCCGACCGACCGCTCCGCGTGAGGTACGGCATTTGGGCCCACGGCGGAGTGCCCACTCGGGAGGCCGTGGACCGGGTCTGGAAGCCGTTCGCCGAAGAGCCGCTTCCCAATTTGGATCTCCCCCGCCGGAAATAGTACCCGAATACTACCGGGCCGGGTCGTTGGATTGTCTCAACGTGACCGTTCACAGGTAGAGCAATGCGGAGAACGCGATGTTTTCGCGGGCCGTATGGCAAAGACGCTCCGCTGGTGGGTGCAGACTGCTCAATGAAACCACAGCATGACGTGGTCCATACGGCGTGACAATCGGCCGCCACATGTTGAAGGCTGAGGAGAGCGGTAGACCCCCACGCCCTTTGGGGGATTCCACGCCTTCGACTCTCATCCCGCAAGGCATCACGTATCACCGCGCGATCGGAATCTCTAGAGGAATCACACGTTTCTCACGCAACATCCGGGCGCCCTCGCCGACT
>DYLS01000135.1 GCA_020721965.1 Blastopirellula marina
CGCTAAATCCCGACGCCGCAACCGATTCCATGCGATTCTGAAAAAGAAGTTCGGCCTAGTCCTTTGTCAGCGTTTACTTTTCGGATAGACGGACTTGAGTTTGCATCGGGCGTCATCGATCTTCATCTGCCAGTCTACGGCACGCTGCAAGGAGTTGACGTCGGTCGCCTTCCCGGCGAAGAGTTTCGATAACCCTAAGTGTTCGAGTTGACAAAGGACTAGGCGGTGCTAGCCGTCCGGTCGTGCACTTCCCGAGACGTAATGGTACACTTCGTCCTCGAACGCATAGCCCCCTCCGTTACAAGGACCTTGTGACTGGACTTTTGCAAATTGGGTTCACAAGCTCCGCTCTCCCCACATGAGGTTGAAGAGGGATCGCAGTTTACTGCGGAAACGGCCTTCCTTGTTTTTCTGAATTACCCAGAGCTACAGTTTGTCGTCCTCTCTCAGAGGCGGAGCGAACAATTTGCAAAAGTCCGGTTGTGACAAAAGTCATTGAAACGACAGACCTTGCGCTCACCTAGTTCCCTTTTCGCCGAAAACGGTCGAACTTGGAACCACTGAGCCTGGAATGCCTTGATTGCGATGAGAGGCGTATCGAGCAGGATGCCCCTGGCGGCGGCATCAAGTAAGGCGTAGGTGAGGTGCCCACGAAAAGATCGCGCCGCATTGCCCGATAACCTCGGTCGGCCGACGAGGTCTCAACAGCAGCTCACGCGACGATGTGACATTACCCTCGCGTGCGATTGACGGAACCTGGCTTGCCACCGTAGTTTTCTCGTCGCCGCAGCGACTCCCGAATAACCGTCCTGCGGTTGCGCACTCGTTCCGGATGCTCTGCGGAAAGCAGGCGATTCAACTGCCTGACGAACGTCGGTTTAAGGATATAGTAGCAGCGAAGTGGCCCGTTGGTATAGCAGGCAATCAACTTAGCCTTGCGGAGCGCCGCAATGTGTTGGGAGAGATGAGGTTGTGGGATGGCGATCAAGGTATTGATGTCGATTACGCACCGTGGACCATTGCGGAGCGATTCCAGGATCATCAATCGAACGGGATGGGCGATAGTGCGAAGAAGGCAAGCGCACTCGTCCCACCTCGCGAGATCCGTTTCCTTGTTTACAGTTTGTTCACTCATGGTCATAACACCAGGGTTGGGACAGGGGCGATCAGCCTTTTACCCTCGGCCAAGCCGTCTGCCTATCACCTCAACCGCGGGTAGCTTTTTACCGATCGTCCCCGTCACATCCAACGGGGCAGAAGTCTTTTTTCGTTCAGGCAGGCGACGGTTGGGGGACATCGGTCAACGAGACCGCTGCCTCCGCCTCTTCCAGCCGGGAGCGGATTGCCAGCAAGTAAAGCGCCAAGGGCCGATATGCAAGGTGCGACCACTTTCCGAACGGCACCTCTACCACCAACATAGGCACGGCAACGGCCAAATGCACAACGTATGTCACGTAGGTCGGCATCGCAAGCCCGGCCAGACGGAAAACGTGGACCAAGATGCCCGTCAGCGAAGTGACGAAAAGCAAAATCAGGAACGTCCAGTCACTCAGGTGGGAATACTTATGAATCTCATCACGGCGACGGAGACGCCCGAGGATGGCTTCCCCCGTGAAAAAGAGCAGCACTCCCGTAGCGTAATAACCCAGCAGGTCGATCACGCGCCAATGCGATCCGTTGGTCTGAAACCATCGCAACATCCCGATCACCAACAGCATCATCGTCAGATAGCCGCTAACAAGGAGGACGTGCTTCCACCAGCGCGTCGGGGCCGGACAATCGCGCCATCGTTTCTGCGTGAAAAAGTGAATCACCAAAGTCCGCAATTCACTGAGCCAAAGGGTGAGGGGAATCTTTCGCACACGTTCGATGGATAAAATGAAACTTGCCATCCGAATGGCGTTGATCAGCAGGAGTGAACCCAGCCCCACCGCCAGCACCCAATCGCCGAATTCGACCCAAACCACCGGTGCAAACGTATTCAGTTCGACGCGATCAGTAACGATTGGGCCGTGAAACAGGAGGAACAACGCAACCACGAAGGCTGCCACCAGAGCCAGGGCTGTAACTTCCCAGAGCGGTGAGAGATAGAACTTCCGCGCCAGACCGGTCCAGTCGTACTGCGTGGTCAACCAACGGCGGACGGACATCATGGTTTCGCCCGGATTGGCCTGGCGGGGACACGTCTGCGAGCAATCCCCGCAGTAATAGCAGAGCCACGGCTCGGGCGACTTAAGGAGTTTGTCCTTGAGGCCGAGCTGGACATAACGAATGATTTTTCGCGGGAAGGCGACCTTGTTCTCGGACAGTCCGCAAACGGCCGTGCAGTGGCCACAATTCATGCATTGCGTAAAGTCATGGCAGCCGAATGCGTCCAACTCTTTATGAAACTGTGGATCCAGTTTTTGACTCATGATTCGGTCCCCTTCCGCTCAGGCATTTCGACCAGGGCATATTCGAAATAGTCCCCACGCTCCGCACCCTCGACCACCTTGCCGTATTTCTTCATGGCCATGAGATGCCAGAAGACCTCGTGGGTGGGCAGGCCCGTCTCCTTCGCGATCTCCGGCGCGGTCTTGGGAGCCGCTTTGAGCGAGTCCATGATTTGGCGGCGATTGGCCATTTGCCGACGATTGCGTTCCACGACTTCGCGGGACGCACCGCCCACCCGCTCACGCAGAATCTCGATGGGCTTCTTTTCTCTCGCGGCGTGCGATGTCGGCGTAACTTCGGACACGGCTCTCCTCCTTCATGTATGCTCAGCAACAATGGCATCCACCATGGCCTCGAATTGATCGAGTCGCCAGCCGGCCACCTGGATGGCACCGGTTGGACAGACGGGGACACACATTCCGCAACCGTTGCAGAGGGCGGAATTAACCTCCGCCCGCATTGCCTTTCGCCCGTTTTGCTCCACTTCGACTAGGCGGATCGCCTGCTGGTACCGGCAGGCCTCGACGCACTTGCCGTGACCCTGGCAGAGGTTGGGGTCCACCTGCGCGCGAAACGGTTCCAACTCAATCGTCCCGTGGGCGAGCAAGGAGGCGGCTTTAGCCGCCGCAGACGAAGCCCCCGTGCAGCTTTCCATGACATCCATCGGCGCTTGGCAGGTGCCGGCCAGAAAGACCCCTCCCACCGCCATTTCCACGGGCCGCAATTTTGGGTGAACTTCCTGAAGGAACCCGTCCTCGCTCCTGGCGATTTTCAGTTGTTCAATCAGGCGTTCGATATCGCGCGGGATCATGCCGGTCGCGAGTACGACCAGATCGGCCGGAATTTCCAGTTCCTCGCCAAAGGTGAGCAGGTCCTTGACGCGGATCACCAAGGGCGACGAGTCGGCTTCGGACGCGGAAACGACGGGAGGCTCCTCGCCTGCATAACGTATGAAAATGACTCCCAACCGAGACGCTTCCCTGTAATACTCCTCGTGTCCCCGGCCATAGGTGCGGATGTCTTGGTGGAGATCGAATACGTTCACCTCGGGGAATCGCCGGCGGATTTCCACGGCCGCACGGAGGGTCGCCGTGCAGCAGACACGCGAACAATGGGTATTGACCTTACCGTTCGGGCCGGGCCGATGCACCCCCTCGATCTGCCGACTACCCACGCAATGGATTAGGCAGAGATTCCGCACGGGTCGGCCCTGCCACTCCAGACTGCCGCCGGTCGGGCCTTGCGGATCGAGAAGGCGCTCGAGTTGAGCCAGGGTAATGACTTCACGGTGTTGCCCGTACCCGAACTCCCCCTCATAAGGCTGGTAGAGATCGAATCCCGTAGCCAAGACGATTGCTCCGGTAGCGATCGTGAGTCGCTCTTCTGCGTCCTCCAGCGAGATTCCCTTGCCGCCGACGGCAGCCACGCATTGGCCACACCGCGTACATGCTTTCCAGTCGATGGCGGGGATCGCAGGAGAGCAGCCCTCGTAGGGGAGGTAGATGGCTTTTCGTTCGGTCAACCCGAAATCGAATTCCGAGGGAACCTGGACGGGACATGCCTTGATTGCCGCCCTGCTTTCCTCCGCCGACAGGCGATTCACACCTCGCGGTATAGCCGCCACCTGCAACTGGAAATTCCCCTGGCAGCCAGAGGTCTCGATAACCTCCGCCCGCGTGACGACGGTGATATTCGGATCCTTTTCAACCTCCTGGATCAGTGTTGCCAACAGGTCCCGCGCCGCGGTTTCCGTAGGGTAGAGGCCGTGCCAATGCGCGATCCGACCGCCGAGGAACGGGGACTGTTCCAAGAGCGTTACCGCGAACCCGAGTCGGGAAAGGTCGCGGGCGGCCCGCAAACCGCTTATCCCACCCCCAATCACTGTCACGTGACGGATGGCCTTCGTAGAGATCGACGCAAGCGGTTGCAGTTTTCTTGCCTTGCCAATACCCGCGGCGATCAAGCGAATCGCCTTAGCCGTAGCCCCCTCCGGATCGGACTTGGTACACCAACTGATCTGTTCCCGGAGATTGACATGCTGGTAGAGGTAAGGATTCAAACCTGCGCGGGCCACGGCGGCGCGAAAGGTATGCTCGTGCAGGCTCGGAGTACAGGCACCGATCACGATGCGGTCCAATTTCTCCCGTTGAATATCTTCAATCAACAGGTTTTGCCCGGCCTGCGAACACATGGCAGACGATTGTCGGGCAACCACGACCCCAGGCACTCGCGCGGTAGCTTGCACGACGCGATCGACGTTCACGACGTCGGAGATGTTGCCTCCGCACTGACACACATAGACGCCGACCCGCGGGGTGTCCGCTCCCACTCCCGATGCACCCTGCTGATAATCATGACTGTGGGATTGCTCCATGGTAGTCAATCTCCGGAAATCAAAGCCGCTTTGCGATGATGCCCATCCCTCGCCGCCGAGGCCCAGCCGCGGGCACGCAAATAGGCAGCCGCCTCCAGGGCGGCTGCGCCGGCCTGCACGACGGAGTCGGGAATATCCTTCGGCCCCCCGGCGCATCCCGCCACGAAAACACCTTCCTCAGCGGTTTGGGTGGGGGACGACAGGACGTGGCCGCAGCGGAGAAAACCGTCTTCCGACGGCGCCCCCAGCCCCGCCTCGCGCGGATTCCAGCCAGGGACTAGGCCCAGCGACAAGACCACCATGTCGTGCTGGCGTTCTTCCACTCGACCATCCTCGTCCAGAAGCTCAATGCGCACCACGGGATTTTCCTCTTCATCCTCGCGGATTTTGGCAACCTTCGCCTTCACGAACTGAATCCCCATCGCTTTGGCGTTCTGATAGAATTGTTCGTATCCTTTTCCAAAGGCACGGATGTCCATATAGTAGATCGTTATCTCAGCCAGTGGCAGCGCCCCGCTCAGGAGCATCGCCTGTTTGATCGCGTACATGCAGCACACCCGGGAGCAATAGGCAACGCCCCGGCTCAGGTCGCGCGATCCGACGCATTGGACGTAGCCAATAGACTGCGGCACCCTACCGTCCGAGGGGCGTAGCACGCGGCCGTAAGGACCGTGCGGCGCCAACAGGCGTTCGACCTGCAACGCCGTCAAGACGTTGCGGAGCGGCCCAGCACCGTAGTTTTCCTTGAAGTTATGAGGCAGCATCTCGTAACCGGTGGCCACAATGATCGCCCCGGCGCGGAAAACGATCGTTTTCGGATCCTGAAGGAAATCGATGGCGCCCGTGGGGCACGCCTTCGCGCAACGACCGCACAGCAGGCAGTTATCCAAGTCCAGCAAGGCGACTTGCGGGACGGCGTTGGCAAAGGGGATGTAAATCGCTTTTCGGGCACCAAGCCCGCCTTCGAATTCGTGGGGTACCTCCGTCGTGCAGGCATATTCGCACAGACGGCAGCCGGTACATTTGTCCTCGTCCACGTAGCGAGGCTTCTTGAGAACCTCGACAAGGAATCCGGAGTCGTCGCGATGCACGTGCTGCACCTCGGCGTAGGTCATCGTCGTGATGTTGGGGTGATGTTTCGCTTCAGCCATGCGCGGCGTGCAAATGCAGGAACAGCAGTCCAGGGTGGGAAAGACCTTGCTCAGGCCGATCATTTTCCCGCCGATACTTGGCTGCCGCTCGATTACCGTGACGCGCAGCCCCATGTTTGCCAGGTCGATCGCTGCCTGGAGGCCGGCAATCCCCCCACCGATGACAAGCGCGTCGGTCTCGATCGAGTTCTGGATTTCGGTCATCTCTGATTGCTCCACCCTCAATGCTTCGCCAAAAGCTCGTGCGACACGGGGATCACCCAATGTCACCTAATGCGCGTCAACAAGGTAGTGCGCCGAGTCTCGCATGATCGCCTGACTGACGCCGTCGATATAACGGTAACTCCGTTGCGTTTGGCAGTGTACCGTACAGGCCCTACAAGCCATCACCCCACGACTTTTCTCGATCAGCTCGCGAGCATCTCGATTGGGTCCTGGTTCTAGCCCTCCTGAGGTCGGCGGAAATCGCGAGTCCTGGCAACGGCGTGATTACATTGGAAAGGGCCTCGCTTGCTGCGTCCCTCCAAGAGCCTTTCCGGAACTTTTCTGCTGCGCGAAAGTCCTTCCCGGCCGCAGCCCTGCCACGGCCTGGCCGCCAGTCGAAAATTATCACTGGACTTTTGCAAATTGGGGGCACAAGGCCCGCCAGCCCCCTAAGGGAGGGTTAGCGTGAGGGCAATTAGCTGCGAAAACCGTTTGCCTTGTTTGCCTGATTTAACCAAGCCCTCACCCCCCACCCCTCTCCCTCTGGGAGAGGGGTGCAGTTTGCAAAAGTCCAGTTATCAGTTTTTCCTTCTTCTGTAGGCCTGCGGCTAACACCACGATCAACCGGCACCCGCCGCCACGGAACCCGTGCTCAGCAACTGGCTCATTCGGTGGACTTCCTGGAGAAAGGCCTTCGCGCATACGGTACAGATGGCGCAAAGTCGAAGGCGATACGTCTCGATCCCTTGTTCGGCCATCAGTTTGTGCGTTTGCCCAATTCGCGCCGCCAGCGCCTCGTAGGCTCCAGGATAGGGGCACTCATGGCCGCAGCTCATCACGATGATGCCGCCAACCCCCTTTTGAAAACACCGTATATAGAAAGACTCGGGGAATATCGCGGGAGTCGGCACCTTGAGAATGTAGGTATTGGCCGGGTACTCCGCGTGGATCTGGCCGACGTTGTCCGCGCCGGGATAGGCACAGGCGCTCGTGGCGAGAATAAGAATCTTGGACGCCGCAGTCCCGTCAGACGGCATGGCCTGCATCCTCGTCTTACTTTCGTCGCTTGATGAAAATTCGGTCGTATCCCTCTCCGGCGAGGACACCGAGGAACTCATGACCCATCTTGACTGCCCATTTCGGCAGGTCGTTTTTTGTCGAGGGATCGCCCGACCAAACCTCGATCGTTTGGCCTACCGCCACGGTGCCGATGGCTTTCTTGGCCTCGAGGAGAGGCCCCGGGCAGGCCGAACCTCGCGCATCGACGACTTTAGCCGGCTGAATGGTGCTAAGGTCGATTGAACTCATAACGGTCTCCTAGTCTGTGCTTATCTAATGAGAGAATCTTACTTGGAGAGAAAATCGAGCACCGCGCCGCGCAGAGGGCTACCGTCAGCAGTAGGTTAAGACCACGTCAGCCTCTTCCGCCAGCGATACGAACTCCGCCACACCACCATACTCGACACCTTCGATGAAGTCATCGCCTTTGATGCCCAAAATGGGAAATGCGGCCGAACAAACGAGGAATCGAGCTCCATTCTCCTTGGCGATTTTGAGGTACTCGGGGAGCGTGTGCGGGGCACCCGGCAAACAAATCTTCTCGGCGTACCCACGACGGACGACGTTCAGACCCGTGAGCGTGAAGAACAACGTCAGCTCCATGTCCATCGCCAACGCCCCGCATCCCAACATGAACGGCGGAAACACTTTATTAGGGTCATCCGATCCGCAGAACACAAGCATTTTCTTCTTGTCCATGATGCATGATCTCCTTTCACAGTTGACAATTGTTCACAGGGTTCTTGCCCTTGTCATGCCCGCTGGAACCCCATGGCAGCGGGCCGGCAAGCGTCATCCTGAAGCAGAGGATTCGGCTTGCCAAGGCTCCCTCGAATGTACCAGAATTCTTGGATTTTCTGGGCGGGCGATTGGTCGGGGTCGAGCGTCCAAGGATGCGCATTTCCCCGCCTTATGAAGCTGCGGAAACCTGAGTCCGCCTGCGAACACGACCGTCTGGTCCAACGCGTGGCGAAGCTGAGGGGAAAGCTCGTATCCGTGATGGAGCGCAACACGACGTTGTAGGAAGAAAACGTGCGGCTACAAGCTGAGGTCGAGCGTTTGGGCAAGGAGAACGCTCGGTTGCAACAGCAGTTGGCAGCCGCCCGCAAGGACTCCTCGACATCCTCCAAGCGGCCATCGAGCGACATCGTCAAGCCAAAGAGCCGCTGCCCAAGGGCCGCAACAAGCGGAAGAAGGGCGGACAGCCGTGCTCGCGCGCAATACGTACGGACTCCCTTTCGTTCTCGACGGCGATGGCCACCTACTTCCAATAGGGTGGCGTAGCCTTTCAATTCTTGCTTGACTCGGTACGAACTCATCTCTGCGGTACTCCGCCGCCCTCGTTCCTGCCGTGGGGCCACGGACGGTCTACTCCTGACCTCTCTTTCTCCGCGATCTCCGTGGTGGTTCCCAGCCACCCCGTGAACGCTTAACGCAGCTCAAACGTGGGCCTGCCGGTATCGCTGATCGCTTTCAACCAGCCTACCTCGGACAAGTATAGCAAGGTGCCTATATTACGGCAAGGCTATATGCGGCTGATGGATTTCACCCAGTTGCGATTGTGCCTGCATCGGCCCACCCGGCAAATCCACGACAAAATGTTGCAGCCAAGCCCCATCCATGCCGTAGTCGCGCATCCACTCAAAGTGCCGCCGCACGGTTACGGATTGTGCGGAACTGAAAAGATACGCCCGGCCTCCATCTGCATTCGTGAAACCCGGAGCGACAAAACGCTCTTTGCCCGAATACTCCTTCATGTCGGGCCACATATCGAACGTGAGCGTTTCCGGCGACAATCGCTCGGGGTCGCGGCTCCAGTGGATTCAGCCTTTGTTTGTCCCATCTCCCGGACAGCGGAACCAACCTTGATATCCGCACAGCACCTTTCCCCGCAGCGAAATCGAATCGACCACCTGTTCGGACGGCTTCGGAGGCAACTCGGCTCCTGTCGGGGAAATCGGTTCAGCGAGAGCTGCCCTCAACCCGGCGCCCGATTGCAGCAAAAACGCCCTCCGCTGCATGAAAGCGTCGCCTTAAAACGTCCGCCCTCGGACGTCTGCTCGTGGAACAGAACCTCGCATAACTGCCCGAAAGTGATGACCCCATCATAGCGACAGTCCCTTCCATAACCCGGAAGTCCCACAATCGGATATACTACCTCCGGCGTGCATCCATTAGGGGCATTCCCGGTGGCGTCGCGTTCAACCGCGTGGCGTGTTACCAAAGAGTACCTCTTGCTCTGTCGGGGGCAACACTGCAGAATATGATGACGCTGTGACGGGGCGCGGTTCGCATGGGCAACGAAGAAACTCCGGACATATCGGAGAGCCTCTTGGAATCGCAGAGGATTCTTCGTCAGATTCCCGGTGTGTCGGTCTTGTCAGACAGGGCAGAATCAGGACTCGCCATTGACTGGCGCGATCAATGCTGGTCTGGTCGTGCGGCCGCACGTCGCGGAATAGTCTCCAGACATACTGGGCCACGGACTGGATCGGATCGCCAAGCCCCGCCTGATACTCCAGCGGATGGTTTTTTGCTTCGCTCAACACCTCGTGCTGATGCGGCACCATGCCTCACCACACAGGCTGGTCACGTCCCGCAATCAGTCGCACTTTCCGCTGCAATACTAGCGGAGTTCTGCGAGCGCGGCGAGCACGCG
>DYLS01000314.1 GCA_020721965.1 Blastopirellula marina
TGCTGACCGTCAGCGCATCGCTGACCATTGAATGTTCATTATGACCGCCAGCGCACTCCTGACAGAAAGTGTGTAGCAACCGCCAGCGGTGGATAATCAAGTGACGGTTACTTTTTCAGAAAAGGATAGGGCCAGCGTTTGAAGATGCGCCCTTTCACATACACGGTGAGTTGCGCCCGTTGCGTGTCCAGGACCGCTTTGACGTACTGCCCTTTCAGCCGCTTGCCGACGATGAAGCTCTGGCTGAGCAGATGAATGTGACCACTGGGACTAACTTGACGGATAAAGGTCACGCGCCCAGCCGCGACCGGCAAGAGGTCGAGAGGCATAACGTAGCGCGGCGGTAATTTCTGGAGTTGCTTGCGCCGCCGATATTGAGCCGGGGTCAAGCCGCCCAAACGACGCTGGACGTGCTGGGTGTTGACTGTCTCTTCCAAACGGGCGAGTTCGCGCTTGAGCGCACTGACCCGCGTGAAGTGCCGCTGGAGCAGGCGGGGCTGAAACCAGCCATTGAACCACTCGACCGCACCATTGTGTTGCGGGCGTTTCGGGGGAATGAAGATCGCTTCGACGGCAAAGCGCAAGCAGACCCGAATCACCCGCGAGAGATAACGCGCGGCCGGGCCCCAGCCGAGATACTCGCGGGCATTGTCGAATTGCACTTGGGCGGGCCGACCGAGACGCTTCCAACAGTCGCCCAAGAAGGTCAGCACCGTCTCCATGCGTCGGGAACGATGCACTTGCAGGCAGACCGCCCCGTCGAAGGCGTCGCGGCAGACGAAGATGTAGTAGCGTTGCCGCTGACCTTTGAGGTAAATCGGCCCGACCAAGTCGACTTGGTGCAGTTGGTTGGAATCGGACGCTTGGGGTGTTGGGTAGACGTGCGTCGGGAGCAAGCGCGCCAGCCGCACGCGCGGCAGGGTGAGTCCATTGCGGGCCAGGACGCGTTCGATGGTCCGCAACCCGGGCAAGGGCCGCACGTGCAGGTCTTTCAACTCGCTGAGAATGGTACTGGCGCCGATCAAGCCGTACCGCGTGTGCGGATGCACCCGCGACTCGAGCCGGGCACGGATATTGAGGATGGTCCGTTCGAGTTCGGGTGCAATGCGCGAAGGCTGGTGATTGGCACGCGTCAAATCGTACAGCCCGAGCGTGCCGCGGGCTTGGTAGCGACGCCACCAGGTATGAAACCATTCGCGGGATCGGGTGAGAGTCCGGCAAATAGTTTCGACCGGGCGCCCCGCTAGGCGCAGGCGGATCGCTAACTGGCGATCGGAGAATTCGTCTCGCATAGTTACCTCCGTGAGGTCGCCGCTGACGGCTACTACACGGCGCAACTATAGAGCGATTTGATTCACACCGCAACATTCGAAACTCACCAAGGTCACATCTTACCGCCACCGATGTCAGGCATGCGCAGGCGGTATCACAGGTCATTTGTGTCAGGAGGTTGCTGGCGGTAATTTGTCAGCAATGCACTGACGGTCAGCA
>DYLS01000028.1 GCA_020721965.1 Blastopirellula marina
AACCCGTCGCAACCCGTCACAACGTATCGCCACCCGTCACAATCCGCCGCAATCCCTCGCAGCCCGGCTGCAATCATCCAAATGCAGGCCAGCGCGTGGGGCCGGTCGTTTGAGGTATCGCGGCGGGCCAGAGCGGATTTTGCGCGACCCCAAGACGGTCGGACCCGCCGGGCGGCATCTTTCTGGCAGCGCCGAAGGTGTACAATGAAATCGTTGTAGCCGTATCCCCACCGGGTGTGCCAAGAGTCGGCAGGGGAAACGGCTGGGTTGCAAACGCCTTGGCGATCCGTTCGGCCGCGCGGCGGTCGTCCTTTCCACAATGATGGCTGGCTCGACAACGCTTTCTCCGATCTACGCTTGGGATTTTTTGGCCACGTATCTTCAACGGCACGATGCCCATGCGGCACAGCACGTAGAGCTTCTAGGGACGATCCGCACCCGCTTGGAATCGACCGCGTTCGGCGGAAATGCAGAGACCCGTTGCACCGGCTCGGGTGCGGCTGGGCTTTGCGACGTGGCGACGCGAGTCGTGGGCCAGGACGCGGCCCTGGCGGAACGGCTGGAACGGCTCCGCTACCAATTATTGAACGAACGCGCAGCGGTCTTGACGGCGGAGGACCTCCGCGCGGCAGAGGAGCTGGACCGTATTTTCGCCCGTTTGACGGGACGTGCGGAACAGCCAGGCCGCCATATCCGGCGCGTGCTGTGGGAGGACGGATTCGCAGCGGACACCGTCGAGCGATTGGAGCGGTGCCTCCATCCCGACCTCCCGTTGGAGCGTGTGACGGCTTCCGCGCGGCGGCTTACAGACGAGCACTTCCGCCCAGGTTCGGCCGGGTTTCAGCAAGGGCCGGCAGGGCACCGCGTCTTGCTGTATGCCCCGCTGTACCTCTCCAGTTACTGCGTCAATCGCTGTCTGTATTGCCATTTCAAGTTCGACAATCCGATCACGCGGGTGCACCTGTCGCCTGAGCAGGCCGTGGGCGAGGCCGATTATCTCGTTCAGCAGGGTTTGCGGCAGATTTTGTTGGTGGCGGGCGACTTTCCGCAACGCACAAGCATCGAGTATTACGTTTCTGTGCTGAAGGCGCTACGGGAGCGGTTCGACGCCCAGTGGTCGGTCGAGATCGCCGCTCAATCGACACGGAGTTATGCGGCCTTGGCGGCAGCGGGCGTATGCGGTGTGACCCTCTATCAAGAGACCTACGACTTTGCCCGCTACGCCCGACTTCACCCCCGCGGACCCAAGACCCACTTCGATTGGCGGCTAGAGGCCCTGGAGCGGGCGGCGGAGGGAGGCATCCGCCGGCTCGGATTGGGCATCCTTTTGGGGCTGGCCCCTGCCGTGGACGATGCCCGGCTGCTCGTCCGTCATGCGGTGTACCTGCGGCAGCGGTTTCCGCATTGCAGGCTGGCGGTCAGCCTGCCGCGACTCCACCAGCCGCCCGACGGCTTTTCCGTGCCGCATCCCGTGGCGGACGCAACGCTCATCCGCCTGTACTGCGGGCTGCGCCACGCCCTACCGGACTTGGAGCTGGTGCTCTCCACGCGCGAGCGGGCATCTCTGCGCGACTTGCTGGCCGGCGTGTGCGTCACGCAATTGTCGGCAGGCAGTAGCACGGCGCCGGGCGGGTACGGAGATCGGGCCGCAGGGCGTGCCACCGCCGACGGCGAGCAGTTCCCCGTCAGCGATGAACGCTCCGTCGAGGAGGTCGCGGCGGCTCTGCGAGGGCAGGGCCTCACCGTGGCATGGGAAGCCGTGGCGGGAGAGATGGGGTAGCTTGCAGCCAACCTTCTGGCAGCGGCGGTAAAGCCCAACCAAAGTCGCAAGCCAAGCATCGAAGACGGCGGGAGAACCACTTTTGGAGTCCGAGCTTTCCAGCGACGCCATCCATCAGGCTGTGCGACGAGGCGGCTCGGCCGTCTTCCTCGCCCAACTCGCCTCCCAGCTCCTGTCGCTCATCTTCCTGGGCATCCTCCTGCGGCGATTGGGACTCATCCCCTACGGCTGGATGGGGATGGTAGCCCCGCTGCTGATCCTGGTCCGCGTCCTGATCCATTCCGGCCTGGATGTGGCCGCCATCCAGAAAGGGAGGCTGGACGATCGCCAGGTCTCCGCCCTGTTTTGGGTCAATCAAGTGTTGGGCCTCTTCGGGGCACTGCTGGTGCTCGCCGCAGCGCCCCTGATGGTGCGGCTGTATGATGAGCCGGAGCTGCTGGGGCTGACAGTGGCACTGGCGGGCACGATGCCTGCTACCACCCTTGGCGCCCAGCATCAGGCGTTGCTGCAACGGCGCTTGCGACTGGGGGCCTTGGCCGCCGTTCGTTTGGTGGCCCAGATGCTTTCTGGCGTGGCGGCGGTGGCGGCTGCTTGGGCCGATTGGGGCGTTTGGGCCCTGGTGGTGCAACAGTATGCCGAAATCAGCCTCACATCTCTCTTGGCGTGGTGGATCGAGCCGTGGCGACCTCGTTGGGTCCTCCGTCACACCGGGAGCCGCGGTCTGCTGACCTTTGGGGGACACTATGCGATCAGCAATGTGCTGTTCTTCGTGTTGGCCAACCTGGACAAGGTTCTCGTTGGCTCGTATCTCGGCCCGGCCGCCCTGGCGGTCTATAGTCAGGCCTTCAATCTGGCCCAAAAACCGGTCGGATTGGTGGCTGCTCCGCTGATCACCGTAATGCTTCCCACGCTCTCGCGAAGCCGTTTTCATCAGGAGGAATACCGCCGGTGGTTCGCAGCCTTCCTCCGCTTTTTGGCGTGGCTGATGGTGCCGTCCGGGATCGGCCTGGCCGTCGTTGCCCCAGAGACGATGCAGGTGCTCGGCGGGGAGCAATGGGCGTCGGCGGGGCCGATCCTCCGCGTCTTCGCCTTGATGATTCCCTTCCAGGCCTGTTTCAATGTGCTGGGCAGCGTATTCTCATCGGTCGGTCGGGCGGATCGCATGGCGTGGGGGAGCGCCGCCGTGGCCGCCGTCTCCGCTAGTCTTTTCACCTCAACCATCCTCGTGGTCCGTGGGCAGCCGCACGCCGAGTGGCTCTTCGCCGCGACGTACGTGGGCGCGTTCTGCGGGCTGATCTTCCCGCCCTACCTGGCTTGGGCACTGCGGACGGCCGGGCTGCAATGGAGCGACGTCCTGATGCCCCTCAAAGACGCCCTCCCCCCCTCCCTGGCAATGGCTGCCACGGTCCTGATGTTGCACCTGGCGGGGAACCGGGCCTGGCCCATCTCGCCCTGGACCCTGCTGCCCGTCGAGGTCTTCGCCGGTGTGGCGGTTCACCTCGGCATTGGCCACCGACAGCTCCGTTTTTACCTCAGCGAGGGGCTTCGCGGTTTCTTGCCGCACACCGCGGGCAAGGCCTGACCCGCATAGCGAGCGCGGTAGTCGTTCACAGGGATGCGCCTCACTCCAAAACCACTCGCCGAGACGCAAGCGGCTCGCCCCTTTGTCATTTCGATCCGAATCGCCTGTCATTTCGAGCAAAGCACCTGTCATTTCGAGCAGAGCGGGAAATCTTGCGAAGCGTGACGTCTTGCGAAGCGAGAAGTCTTGTGAAGCGGGAAGTCTTCCCGGCAGGGGTGAAGATTTCTCTTCGCTACCGCTCGTCGAAATGACATGGTTGACCCTCAATGGCATTGGTGAGATCGTCCAAGTGACGGCCCATTCCGAACGTCTGAACTACCTTCGGGAACGTCTAAACCAAACTTCCTGGACGTATTTTTACGTAAATCGTTACTGCGTAAAGACTTCCTATTGATTTACACTGCTTGTCGTAGTCATGTAATGGTTTTTCGTAAGTTCTTGTCCCGTAATGAATTGCGTGATTTGCCTTGTACTCAGAAAGCGGGGGGAGAATCAGGACGCGCCATTGACGTAAGTCATCTTCTTACAATCACTTGCAATTAGCATACCCCTAGTTCGCGGGGGGGAAGTTTGGTCTAAGCAACGCTCGTTTGAACAATCCTCAGGAGCGACTAAACGATCCTCGTTGTTTCACAATTCTTTTCTTTTCCGTTACAGATCAGCCGTGAAGGGTTACAAAGATTTGAGCCTGAAAAAAGTGTGGACATCACAATACTGATAACTCTACAATCAGAGCAGAGCGGCCTCGACTGCTTGGTGGGGCAAATGACGTATGCCGCTCTGCGTTTATGCTGGGCGAGGCGAGTCGGGACGTTGTCCCACGTTCTTCAACCATCATTTGGGATTGGACGGGAGTTTGCACATGGCGGAACGAGCAGATCGCAGGCGTTTTTTGGGGACTGCGGCGGCGGGCGCCTTGGCCGCCGGCGCAACATGGAGCATGGAAGAGCGAATTTTGCTGGCGGCCGTTGAGGAGGGGAAGTCCGGGCAGCCTCAGCCGCCGGGCGACCCCGCATCGATGCCTTATGGGCAGGTGGGCGGCGTCCGCGTGAGCCGGCTCATGATCGGCGGCAACCTCATCGGGGGCTGGGCACACAGCCGCGATTTGATGTACGTTTCGCGCTTGTTCAAGGCCTACAACACCGATGAGAAGGTCTTCGAGACGCTGGCCTTGGCCGAACAGCACGGGATCAACACCATCCAGAACGATCCGTCGTGCATGGACCAGGTATATCGGTACAACAAGGAGCGGGGCGGCAAGATGCAGTCGCTGGTCTGCATCCACCCAGAGTCAGATGAGGCCAAGGTCCGCAACGAGATCGCGCACCTCATCGACCGTGGCGCCACGCTGCTTTATACGCACGGCGGGATGACGGACCGGCTGACCATGTCCAGCCGTGTCGATGTCCTGGCCAAGTGCATGGAGCTGATCAAGGAGGCGGGGGTGCCCGCAGGCATCGGCAGCCACTCCCTCGAAACCCCCAAGGCCTGTGAAAAAGAGGGCGTGGGGGCCCAGTTCTATGTGAAGACCTTCCACAGCGATCAATACTGGTCGGCCACCCCCACCGACAAACGCCAGGAGTGGTGCTGGTATTTGCCTCCTAGCGGCGAGTCCGGCCATTACTTCGACAACATGTGGTGCATCAATCCCACCGAGACCGCGGAATTCTTCAAGAGCGTCAAGAAGCCCTGGTTCGCCTTCAAGACCCTCGCGGCGGGGGCCTTGCATCCACGGGTGGCCTTCCCCTTTGTCCTCCGGAACGGGGCGGACTTCGTGATCGCGGGGATGTTCGATTTCCAGATCGCCGAGAACGTCGCCATGTTCAAGGAGACGTTCAATAAGGTGGGAAATCGCGAACGACCCTGGTACGCGTGAGTAGCCGGGACGAGCGCTACGCCGCGAGTGCCACAGCGCAACGTGGTCTGCTTGACTCGACCTCTTGCAGCCACGGCAGGTGATGTCACGCACCCCATGCTGCGGACACCGTGGGTCAAGGCGGACTTTGCGCTGGAGTAGGAACCGGACAGCGGCCAGCCCCGGCTGCGCCCACGATAACGCCGTACCGCCGACGATCATCCTGCCTCGCCGCAAGATTTCTCCCTCCGTAAGGTTTGTCGCTTCGCGAGATTTCTCGCTTCGCTCGAAATGACAGGGGGGGGCACTGACGAGCGGCGGGGGGCGGCTGTTCGTCTGAACCGGTTCGCCGGCGTGGGTCTTCAGCGTCGCAATCCCGCCAGGGCGAGGCTGAAAAGGTACGCGCCCCCCGCTGCCAATACGATGGCGGCCTCGGGGCTGACGGGGGTGCCGTACACGGCAATCCGCGGCGCCGTGGCCAAGGCGCAGCCCAGCAACGTACTGCCGACAATCAGCTTGCCCATGCCAGTCACGTGCTGCGCCACGGCGGCGGCGGGTAAGCACAGCAGGGCCAGCACCAAAATCAGGCCCACCACTTGCATCAGGCAAATGACCGTCAGGGCCATCAGGCACAACAGCACGAGATTCACCCGCGAGACGGAAACGTTTTGCAATTGTGCCGTCTGAGGGTCCAAGCACACCGCCAGGAATTGTTTGTGAAATAGGAGTACCACCGCGAGGATGACGATATCTAGGATGGCCATCCAAACCACGTGCGACCAGGGGACTACGGCGAGATTGCCGAAAAGATAACCCAGCAGTTCACCCTGGTAGCCAGGGGTGAACTTGATGAGCAGGATGCCGATGGCCATGCCCACCGCCCAGAGGGCGCCGATGATGGTGTCGCTGCGCTCATTTCCCCGTTCGGTGATCCAGTTGATAAAAATTGCCGCCAGCAGGGCTGCCGCGGTGGCTCCATGCAGCGGCGCCAGCCATCCGCAGTAGCGGGGAAAGGCATAGGCGAGGAAAAACGCCGCTCCCACGCCGCCCACCGCGATATGCGACAAAGCTCCGCTCAGGAAGACGATCCGCCGCGTGACCACGTAAGGGCCGATGACACCGCAGGCCACGCCCGCCAATAGGCCGGCGATCAGCCCGCTCATCAAGAATGGGTTGACGGACATGTCACGAAAGAAGGCGATCAAGGAATGGCCCCTCCCGGTTCCGCGTTCCGTGTGGGGGGCGGCGGGGGCGTCTCCGAAGTCTTCGACCGATGGACCGGGCAAGAGTTCTCGGCACTGTCCGTCGGGGAGCTGCACCCTTGATCGCAGCCGGGGTCCGTGAGCGGGCAACAGTCGGCGTGATGCATCAGGCGGACGTGGTCGTGATACAGTCCCACGAACAACTCCTGACTCACCTGGTCCACGGCGTGCACGGTGAGACGCCGATTGAGACACGCCACCCTCTTCAGATGCCGCGAAACGAAGCCGATATCGTGGCTGACGATGGCAATCGGCAGCGAGTGATTCAATTGGTGGAGCAAGTCGGTGAGGTTGCGTTCCACGGCGGGGTCGATCCCGGCCGTCGGTTCGTCTAATAGCAGCAAGCGGGGGCGGGAGACCAAGGCCCGGGCAATCAGCACCCGTTGCCGCTGCCCGCCCGAGAGCGTCCCCAGGGCCCGGCCCGCCAGATCCGCCACCCCCGTTTGCCGCAACGCCTCCAGTGCCGCTTCACGGTCCGCCCGCGAATAACGAAATCCCCAGCGGGACTGGGAGATGCGGCCTGCCAAAACCACGTCCAAAACGGATGCCGGGACGGAGGTATCGACTCGGGCGTGCTGCGGTACGTAGCCGATCCACTGCCGCACCTCCGCCGGACGACGCCCAAAGACCGTGATGCGGCCGGACTGAGGCTCGATCAGCCCCAGCAGGAGCTTTAAGAGGGTGGTCTTGCCAGCCCCGTTCGGCCCGATGATCCCCAAAAAGTCATCGCCGTAGATATCGAGCGAAACATCCTCCAACACGGGGATTCGCGACCCACCCTTTTCGGTCGGATAGGCGAAATGCACGCCCTCCAGCCGCGCGATCAGCTCGCGGGCCGCGCCGCCGGCGCCCTTTTCCGCCTCCGGTGGTAGAGTCGGTTTTCCTTCGATAGTGCACACGGTCAGCCTGCTGAGCTGGGTTGGGGGCCTGGCGACTACTCCTGGGGGCACGATCCGCGAAGCGGCCCAAACGGGACGACGCGCGACGAGTCGTGCAGCTCACCGCGAGGTGCAGCCATCGGGGCGAGACCGCGCAGGAGCCCCCCACGCCGCGTCGTCGCGGCGGGCGGGAGCGGCTGCCTGCCTTACCTCTCCTTATTCCCTTCACGATAGGCCGAAAGCAGCAGCTCCGCAAGGCGACGGAGTTCGGCGAGCGGTTCGGCCGCCAGCGGATCTACCGACACAACTCGCAGCCCGATCTCATCCGCCATCGCCACCGCCGCAGGCGACGCGATTTGGGGCTGGATCAAGATCAGCTTGATAGGAGTCTTGGCGACCGACTGCTGCAACTGCGAAAGCTCGTGGTCGCTAGGCGGCTTCCCCTCTCGCTCCATCGCCTCCTGCCGCAAATCATACGCGTCGGCAAAACACTCCCAAGCCGGGTGATACACGAAAAACGTCTGTCCGCGGAGGGCGGCGAGTTTCTCTCGCAACTCGGCATCGAGGGCATCCAGCTCCTGGGAAACCGCGGCCAACCCCTTCCGATAGCGATCCCTGCTCGCAGGATCGACCTCTTCCAGCACCCGAGCCACCGTCTCGGCCTGGGATCTCAGCAATCGGGGGCTGAGCCAGATATGCAGGAAGTCCTGATGCGTGTGTGCAGGATGGGCGTCGGCCCCGGCCGTCTCGTGATCCGATGGATCGTGGGCCTGGTGTTCGTGATGGGGATGGTTGCCATCCTCGCCGAGGCCATGGCCGTGCTCTTCAGAATGATCGTGCTCCGCGGGATGGCCATGCGATACGGAATGATCGTGCTCTACGAGACGGCTCGGAATCAGCCCGCCTTGAGCCAGCTCCTGACGCAAATCGATCACCCTTACCCCGCTTCCTTGCAGCAACTGGCGGCAGGCGGGGCTTTGCTCAAACGGCATGCCCGTGACGAAAAAAACGCGAGCCCGGGCTAGCCGCGTGACGTCGGCATCGCTGAGCTGAAAGCTATGCGGATCGGACTGGCCGCTGATCATCACTTCCACTTGAACCCCGTCCCCCCCGATCTGCCGCACGAGCCAGGCATACGGGGGGATCGTGACCGCCACTACCAGTGGCCCTTGCGTATCCGGGCTGGGCGATCTGCGGCAACCAAGCGCCGACAGAACTCCCAGCAGCGCAAGTCCGATGGAAAGCCAGCAGCCTTGGGTCCAATGCATCTTCCCCCAAAGGGACGGGGCCTGCGACTGCCACAAACTACGGCAACGGAATGGCATCATGGTGTGTCTCTCTCTTCGATGGTCCACGGCTGACAAGATGCACACATCAGTGCGTTACGCAGCCGACTCGATGCTGCGGATCGCCCTTTTCCCGAGTGTTTATCTTCTTTCTACGAACCACGGTTCGGTTTACGAAACACGGTTCGGTTTCCGGACTTTTTTCTGCTCTAATCCTACAGCGCAAGGTGGTTTGCTTGGCTCGGCAGTCTTGGCGGCGGGACGCGACGCCGCGCACCCCATGCCGCGCACGCCGTGAATCGAGGCGGACTTTGAACTGGAATATTAAGAGGATCAAGAGGATCGCGGTCAGCTCCGGACCGTGCTCAAGACAACGTCGTACCGCCGACGATCATCCTGGACCACCGTCTCGGTTCGCAAGGTTTCTCGCGTCGCTCGAAATGACCCCGGTGGCATGCTCTCATTGCACACGCCCATTGAGACACAATATATAGGATTGACAGCGATTTCTATACGCTACCTATAGTGGTGTGTAATGGTGGTGGGGCACTACAGAAAATCGTGACCCGCGGGGTCGGGGCCGAGAAGGTTGAGATCGACGGGGCCGACTTTTCCCATTTATCACAAGATTTGTTGTGATTTATGCCCTTGCCTCCCGGAATTTTCCCGCTATCCTTGATTATCAGCAGTTAGTTCTGTCGTTAATCACCGTAAGCCCGTTTTGGAGGTGGTGGCATGACAAAACTCCTCGGCTCGTTACTATTGGTCTGTGGAGCGGTGGGCTTGGCATTCGTTGCTTCCGGCCAAGGTACCGATTCCGGGGCTTGTAGCGGCTCTGCGTGCCCTGCAAAGGCGGCTGCCATCCTGATCGGCGGCTACGGAAGTGGGAGTGGTGCGAGGTGCTGCGGGGCCAACCACGCCGTCCACGCCCAGACGGTCTCTTCCGAATTCGCACAAGATGCGAAGGTAGCCTGCTGCGATTCGAAAGAATCGTGCTGTGGCAAAGGTCGGGCTTGTTGTGCTGAAGGCAATGAATGTTGTGCTGAAGGCAAACAATGTTGTGCTGAAGGCAAAGAATGCTGCCAGGGCGGGGCTTGCTGCAACGCCGAGGCAAATGCGGCAAGCGCCGAGACGTGCCCCAAGGAAGGCTGCGGGGGCAAGGGCGACCAGAAGCAGGCGGAGAGTATGAGCGAAGGCACGCCGGCCCGGACGGTCTCGTATGTCTCGCCCAACGATCAGGCGCAGTCGGGTGAAAAGAAGGAAGGCAAGGCCCAAAAGCGTGAGATTCACTGCCCTGTGATGGGAGGGAGTGCCCAGCCTGACGTAGCTGCCGATTACAGAGAGGGCATGGTCTTCTTCTGCTGCCCAGACTGCATCGGGGAGTTCAAGAAAAACACGAGCAAATATGCCACGAAGGCCAATTTTCAACTAGCCAGTACCAAGCAGTACGTGCAAAAGGCTTGCCCCTTGACCGGCCGTCCGGTCGCCGAAGACAAAAAGGTTGTAGTCGCCGGAATCCCGGTCGGTGTGTGCCGCGGCGGTTGCGAGAGCAAGATCAAGGGCGCCGAAAATGATGAAGCCCGTTTGAGCTTGATCTTCGCGGATACCGCTTTCGAAAAGGGCTTCGCAAAACGCAGCAAGCCAGCCACCAAGAAAGAACAAGGCACCAACTGAAACACTTAGCCTCGTAAGAGGTTAGCTCCCGATCCCCTTTGTCCCTCCCGGAAGCGGCCGCGTCCCGAATGGATTGTTTGGGGCGCGGCTCATTTTTTGGCTTTTCTTCTCCGCGATGGGACGAGATTAGGAGTCTCCAGGCCTCGCCGGGCAAGAGGGCATCATCCGCCAAAGAGCTGCGTGTAATGCATGCCCACCCGGCCAACCCCTACCCGTTTGTGGTTCCCCAGCATGTTTTTGTGATGGCCGGGACTGTGGAACCAACCCTCGTTCACGGCGTTGCCGTCAGGATAACCGGCCGCGATGTTCTCTGCCGAGGCCGTGGTACCAAAGAGCTTGGCGCGATCCCAGGGGGCTGTCTTGCCGGGCACCGGTGACTCGTGCGAGAAAAAGTTCAAGGTTTTCATGTCGTTGGCGTGGTCCCGGGCGGCGGCGCACAACCGGAGGTCTAGCTCCAAGGGCGCTAGACCAAGCAGGGTGCGAGTCAGGTTCAGGGCCGTCACGGCGCGGGCCTCTTGTTCGTCGATTTGGTTGGCCAAGCGGGCGTTTACGGCCAGAATCTGTCGGGTAGCAGGAGGAATCGGGGCGGCCAAGCCCACGGCGAGCGTCTCTTCTCCAAGGAGATATTCTTCGAAGGATGGCGGCTGATCGGGACGCCCCTCTGCCGGGGCTGCGTTCCATAGCACGCCAGCGCACCGTTCCCACAGGCTACCCAATTCCGAAAGCCGCTCCCGCTCTCGCGGAATTGCGGGCAAGGCACCGCGGACCTCTTCCGGCGAGATTAAGAGCAGCACGCGTAACCGCTGCATGGCCGGGTCCGCTGTCTGCCGAATCAGCTCCTTGCTGAAATCGGGTCGCTGTTGCAGGCCGAGAATTGTGGCACGCAGCGTCCCCACCTCCTCCAGGGAGGCTCGTCTTGCCCGCCAGCTCCGCGGCCTGGCGATAAAAGATGTCGTGATAGCGCCGCAATTGCGGTCCCAATTCGCGTTCGATGACCCGCAATGCTGCCTCGGCCGCCTCGGGACCGCGCGTTGCCATCTCCTCCACCAATTGCCGTCGTGCGGCGGAGTCGCCTCGAGTTGCGCGGAAGCGGGCCTGGAGGGCCGCCAGCTCGCGTGAAGACAGTCTGTCGCCCGTCGCCTCGGCTTCAACCTTCGGCAACAGGCCCAGCCAACGGCATTCCAATACCACAAACGCGGCGAGGCAAGCCACGGCGAATCTTATCTTTCTGTTCTTGCGCACCTCACGCATAAGGCGCTCCTTGAGCCATCCCAGTCAACAATTCGGCAATCGTCAGGACAGGTGCCCCTTCCTAGCCGTCCGATTCCTGATCCATATGCGTCGGCTTACCGCTGCGTTCGAGGTGCTCTTCGTCGGGCGAGGCCCATTCGATCAGAACCTTTTGCACGCGTCGTGGCGTGGCCTCCAAGACATGCAATCGCACGGGCCCAACGGTCGCCAACTCTCCCGCCTGGGGAATACGGCCGAGATGAGACATCAGAAGCCCCGCGATGGTGTCGTAGTCGGGGTCCTCGGGCAAATCCAGGTGCAAGCGGCGGTTGACCTCCTCCACGCGTGCCGAGCCTAGGACCTCCGCTCGCCCCTCCTCCAAGGGGTGAATCTCTTCGACTTGCTCCAGGTCCAGTTCGTCGCCGATCTCGCCGACAATCTCTTCCAGGATGTCCTCCAGCGTCACCACCCCGGAGACACCGCCATACTCGTCCAGTACGAGAGCCATGTGGTTGTGCGTTCGCTGAAAGTCCTCCAGCAAGGCATCGACGGGCTTGGTTTCGGGCACGAAGAGCGGCTCGCGAAGCAAGGAAGTCCAGGGGGGGCGTTCGGCCGTGGACTCGGGCCGGGCCAAAAACGGGAGCAGGTCTTTCGTGTACAAGATGCCGATGATGTTGTCCCGCGTTTGATCGAAGACCGGAATCCGGCTGTGCCCCTCGTCAATCACCGCCGCCAGCATCTCTTCCCAAGAACATTCACCGGGGAGGGCAAACATTTCGCTGCGGGGCGTCATGATCGCGGCGGCATCCACGTCACTCAATTTAATCACGCCCTCGATCATTTCCTTGGCATCCTCTTCCAAGTAGCCCTGCCGTTCCCCCGCCGTCATCAACGAACGGATTTCCTCCTCGAACTCATCCCCCTCTTCCTCGTCGGGCACGTTGTCGGTGACCCGCGCCAGGAGCACCTGAATGCTATCGCCGATGGCGACGACGGGCCGCAAGATTTTGCCCAGCAAGCGCCAGACCGGCCAAAGGTAGAAGACCACCGGGGCTGCCCAAATGGAGGCCACCGCCCGCGGCACATAGATGCCGCCCACCAGAATCGCCAGGGCCAGCGAAACGGCCAGGAATGCAGGCCGGAGGACGAAAATCGTGGAGGGCCTGATTGTGTCCGCATTCTGGTCCCAGGCGGGCAAGAGCACCAGCCGGGCAGCGATCAAAATGAGGACGGCCAGGAGCAGCCATTGCAGGACTTCGGCGGCGTCCGCCGTGCGGCGATATTCCCGAAGCACTTCGACCAGGCGTGGCGCGCGATCACGGCGGCGGCATAAATCGGCCAGGTCGTGCCGAGGAAAGTTGCGGAGCGAGCGAATACCAGCAGACAGCACCCCCAAGCCCAGCACGCCGCACGCCAAAATCCAAAAGCTAGAGTCGTAAACCTCCACGTGACCTCGCCGATCTCCCCTCAAGTGGTTTCCAGACCAAGACGCCGCAAGATCTCATCCTGTCGCCGGAACATGACGGCCCGATCGCCAGGGGCCATGTCGTCATACCCCGACAGATGTAATGCCCCATGCACAGCGTATAATATCAGCTCCTCTTCGGGGGAGCGGCGGAGCCGCCTTCCCTGCCGGACGGCGGTCTCGGCACAAACCACAATCTCCCCCTCCAAGTGATTATTCTCAACTTCCAACGGAAAACTCAAGACATCGGTGGGAGAGTCGTCCCCAAAATAGCGGGCGTGCAACCGCCGCATCTCGGCATCGTCCACGACGGCCACGCTGATCTCGCCGGTCTCGAATCCCGCCTCCGAAAGGACCAGTCGGATGGCGCGGCGAATGCGTGGGCGATCCACGGCCACGGCTCGGCAAAGCACGGCAATCGGTACGCGAATCATAAGCAGGCACCACAGTATTCCAGCGTGGGGTTGTTGGCTTTCTCAACATCCTTAGGGTGATGGGGCATAATGCCCCGCACAAAGGGCGGGCACACCATGCTATCCGGCGGACTTTGCGCTGTCGTGTCAACTGGACGAAGGGCCGCCATTGGCCCCCGGCTCCGTGGGAGATGGGCTTTGCGCTGGAGGGGGTGCCGGCTCGCCGGTCGGGGCT
This sequence comes from Blastopirellula marina, assembly GCA_020721965.1. Lineage (GTDB taxonomy): Bacteria > Planctomycetota > Planctomycetia > Pirellulales > Thermoguttaceae > Thermogutta. Next base: position 13,661 of record DYLS01000028.1, read on the forward strand.
TTTTCGGCCCGTTCTGCTGGCCCTGATCCCGGCCCTGGCTGCTCGGGCTTTCGCTCCGTGGCCCGTTCCGACCGTTCCGGGTATTTGATCCGCCCGTGATACATGGCCGTCAAGGTCTTGATCATCGAATCCTCGATCGCCCGCAGCTCCCTCAGCGTCAGATCACTGTAGTCGAATTGCCCCTGGTCGAGCTTGCGCTCCGCGATGTCCCGAACGACGGCCTCGATGCGGGAAGGGGCGGGGTCCTTCAAGGCACGCATGGCGCTTTCCACCGCATCGGCCAGCATCAGGATCGCCGTTTCCTTGGTCTGAGGGGCGGGGCCGGGATAGCGAAAGGTCTCGGCGTCAACGGGCGGGTCCTCCGGACGGCCCTCGCTCTTTTCCCTGGCTCGCCCATAAAAATACTCCACCAGTGTGGTACCGTGATGCTGCTCAATGAAGTCGATGATCACCTCGGGGAGATGGTAGCGCCGAGCCAAATCCGCCCCGTCTTTGACGTGCGAAATAATGACCATGCTGCTCATATTCGGTTCCAACGACTCGTGCCGATTCGGATTGCCCGCCTGATTCTCGATGAAATACTGCGGGTTGATCATCTTGCCGATGTCGTGGAAGTAAGCCCCCACCCGGACCAGCAGCCCGCGCGCGCCGATGGCATTGGCGGCGGCCTCCGCGATGGCGCCCACATTGATGGAGTGGTTGTACGTGCTGGGCGCCCGCCGCGCCAGTTCGCGGAGCAGCGGATGAGACAGGTCCGTCAACTCCAACAAGCTCATGTCTGTCAGGATGCCGAAGAATCGCTCCACGAAGGGGAGCAGCCCCGTCACCAAAAACCCCGTGGCCACTGCGGCCACACCAATCCGCACAACCTCGCTCCACAGCGTGGTATTCAAGGGGACTTCATTGGCCAGGGCCAGCAAAAGGCGAATCAAGATCGCGGCACCGGCCGTCCACAGGCCCACATAGATCAGCTTGGATCGGCCACGCAGATCGTGCAATTGCATCACGCTGACCACGACCGCGGTGCCCAGCAAAATGCCGCTACCCACGTCCTGGCCGGTCGCCAGCAGGAAGGTGAACACGATCGCCCCCCCGAAGAGCACCGCGAACTCTTGGGAATAGGCCACGGCCAACACCTGCATAAACACCAAGAGTGGACAAATCTCGGCATGGGGAAACTCGTCCGCTAGCCACAGGGCAATTGCCAGGGTCACCCAATACAGCACCAAGAGCGTGACCAATCGCTGGAGGTTGACCAGAACACGGCGGTAGCGGAGGAAGAGATACACGGCAACCCCCGCGAAGCCGCCGGCCACGATCAACCAGGTGCCCAGAAAGCGGCGTATCTTTTCGTCCCAACCGCGACCCTCGCGGTATTTCTGGAAGGCCGCTCCGGGAGCGAGGGAGTCCGCGTCCGATCTCTCCCCCGGCGCCACAGCCTCGTTCGCGCCCTTGCCAAGATCAACCGACGGCGGCCCGAAGAACCGGCGATAGGAGCTTCCGGCGGGCAAGCCGGCCTGGCTGTCCACGGCCAGGTTCGTGAAATCGCGATAGCCGCCGGGAGGCTCCCATGCCCGAATCACCACCGCGGTCACCAGCGTGCTGAAGATACCGATGGCGATACGGGCGGCAACGTCCCGATGTCGGAGCCGGTTCCACGCCTGCTCCCATTTGCCCGGAGTGCGAATCAGTCCGCTCAGCCGGTCCGCTCGTGTGCGTTTTGTCGTTCCGGAAGCCATCTCAAAGGTCTACTGGATTTGGGTCTTGTTGGCCTGCGGCGATGACAGCGCAAGGCAGGAAAGACTTCCTCGGCAGCCGCGCCCCTCGGATCACTGGTCCCGCTCCGCCGAAGTCGGAGATGCTTTTTCCACAGCCCCCTCCGCCACCGTCGGGGTGATCCTGTCCGCGGTCTCCTTCGCGTCCTTTTCATCGCTGGGAAGTCGTGAATGGCGTCCCCGCCCTTCATAAGCATCCACGATGGCCTGAACGAGAGGATGCCGCACGATGTCGCCTGTCCCCAATTCCACATGGGCGATTCCCGGCACGCTCCGCAGCCGGGTCCAGGCATCGATCAGCCCGCTGCGAACGTGCGGCGGGAGGTCGATCTGAGTGGTGTCGCCCGAAACGACGATCTTGGACTGGCGGCCCATGCGGGTCAGGAACATCTTCATCTGCGAGATGGTCGTATTCTGGGCCTCATCCAGGATCATGAAGGATTCATTGAGAGTGCGGCCCCGCATGTACGCCAGAGGCAAGACCTCGACCCTTTCTTCTTCCACGAATCGCCGGACCGTATCGTAATCGATCATTTCCCGGAGGGCATCCATAAGAGGGCGGAGATAGGGGGAAATCTTGGCCTGCAAATCGCCCGGCAGAAATCCCAGGCTCTCCCCAGCCTCCACGGCAGGGCGCACCAGGACGATCTTTCGCGTTTCTTGTTCGCGCAGGGCAGCCACCGCCAAGGCCACCGCCAGATATGTCTTGCCCGTGCCCGCCGGACCGCGGCAAAACACCACGTCGTGCTGGAGGATGGCTTTTACGAATCGGGCCTGGCCGGGCGTCCGCGGATAGACGCGCCGTCCCGCATACACCTCGATCGGGGGCAGGCCCTCTTGAATCGGACCGTTGCGGACCTCCATCACCATCCGCCGGACCTCGTCGGGGGCCACCAGCCCTTGCCGGCGGACGATCTCATGCAGCCGCGTGAATACCTCCGCCGCTTGCGTGACGGCCTCCGCCTCGCCCGACACGCAAATCCGGTTCTGATTGCTCCTCACCCGCACCCCAAAGGCCTCACGGATCATCCGCAAATGCTGATCGCATGGCCCCAGGACGGCCAAAAGCGTTTCCGAATCGACGACGCTTAACGTTTTTTCACTCATGCGTTGAGCCGCGCAGCCATTCCGCGGCCAAATTCGACCATGCCCCGCACTCTCAAAATTGTAGTCAAAATCCGTGCGGTTTAGTATCGCCCGCCACTTGTTAACCCTTTTTCCAACCGCTGTTAATCCTACAGCGCAGGGTTGATTGCTTGGTTCAACATATTGTAGCGCTAGGACGTAACGCGTCGCATGATAGGTGTGGGCATTATGCAATCCGGCGGACTTTGCGCTGGAGCGTTACCCCCCTCGAACCGCCACGATCCTCGGGTGGGCAGTGATTGCGTAGCCGTGAGATGCTCTGCGGGCACCGCTGGCCCGTTCCATGCTTTCCAGCATTTCATCCCCGTGTTAGAATATGGCCCAGTCGTGTTGCTGATAGATCGGCGAGGGTGCCGTGCCGACCACCGGCGGAGGCCCTGATTCGCGGCGTCGTACCGAAGGGAGAGATCGCTATGAGTTCCGAGAGCACCTGGCTGCGAGCGCGTCTATCCATCCTGATGTTCTTCCAATTCTTCGTTTGGGCAAGCTGGATGGTTCCGATCGGGACGTACGGCCCTATGACGCTGGGGCTGAAGGGTGGCGAGATGGGCTGGATCTTCTCGACCACGGCCATCGCCGCCATCATCTCGCCGCTGTTTGTGGGCTACATTGCCGACCGCCTCTTCGCCACGCAGCACGTCTTGGCGGCCCTGCACGTCATCGGAGGCGTGTGCATGATTATGGCGGGCTTTTCAGGGAGTTTCGGCCCGCTGTTCGCCTTCTTGCTGGTCAGCACGCTGGCCTTCATGCCGACCCTGGCCTTGGCCAACTCCCTCACCTTTCGCAACATCGAAGACCCAGCCTTGTTTCCCAGAATCGCCCTGTTTGGCACGATCGGCTGGATTGTATCCGGCTTCATCGTGGGGATTGTCTTGGGAGAGAAGTCGCCGGCCTTCTTGTATTTGGCCGGGGTCATGGAACTGCTTTTGGCGGGCTACGTGTTGACGCTGCCGCACACCCCGCCACGAAAAAAGGAGGACGGTGACCAAGCCGACTTCCTGGGCCTTTCCGCCCTGCAACTCCTCCGCGATCCCGAGTTCCTGCTCTTCACGGTTTGCGCGTTCCTGATCGGAATCCCGGCCGTGTACTACTTCGTAAGCTGCAATCTGTACCTGTCGCAGATCAACGCCCCGGCGCCCACCACGTTGATGACCTTGGGCCAGGTAGGCGAAATCCTGGTCATGGCCGCCATGCCGATCTTCATCGCCCGATTCGGCTTGAAAAAGGTCTTGGCCTTGGGGATGACGGTTTGGGCCATCCGCTATTTCCTATTCGCCACGCTCAATTTCCCACTCACCATCCTGGCCATCGTCATCCATGGCTTTTGTTACGTCTTCGTTTATGTGGGGGCATATATCTTCGTGGACACCAAGGCCCCACGCGACATGCGAGCCAGTGCCCAGAGCTTCATCTCGTTTTTGATGCTGGGCGTGGCCTGGCTGTTGGGGGCCAATTTGGCGGGAAAGACGAACGACTTTTACCCGGCTCAAATCAGTGGCATCGAGTCGAAGCTGATGCGTGCCGAGACGATCCCCACCGATTACAAGGTCCCCACTTGGAGCGAGCTCCTCGGTAAGTATGACGCGAACCAGGACGGCGCCTTGGAGGAAAACGAATTCCGAGTGGCTCAGAGCAAGGAAAACGACCAGGAGCGAAAGGCTCGGGGTCATGCTGCCGCATTGCTCCGCGAGATCTCGGCCCTCAGCCCAGCGCGGTCCCGGGCCGCCATTCGCGCGGCCGTGAATGGCGAGTTCTACGTGTCGGCAGAGGACTACGCCGCCATTCAACGCAACGACTGGCAAAACATCTGGCTCTGGCCCGCCATCGCCTCGCTCGTGGTGGCCATCATCTTCTACCTTGGCATCCAGGATCGAAAAGGCGAGGATCAGGCCAGCTACAAGCAAGAGGACACCCCCTCGCCGCAGGCTGGCGAAAAGACGCAAGAGGGCACGACTCCAACTGACGAAACTACATCGGCCTAGGCACCGGAGCAGCAATCGCCCCCGCCTCAGTAAACCTCCACCACCAGCTCACGCTGGTGGCTCGGGATTGGCGATTTGGCTTCGATGCCGGAAGCAGCGCAGAATCACGCGTCAGCGTGAGCCTCGGGCGTCAGCCCGAGGTGGAGACACCGCCGAAACGTGATACCTTCAGCAGTGGCGTGCAATACCCCACCACCAGCTCACGCTGGTGGCTCGCACTGTGATTCACCATCGGCGTAAGCGGCGGACGGCCCGGGTTCGATCGCCGCGCGATGGGTGGCAGGGAACAGCACCGACGCTAAGGCCCTGCGTCGGCGGGAACGATCTCCGCAGCCAAGTCCTCGGCGAAGGGCGGCGTCGTGAGGGACGCCTCGGCCGTTGCCGGAGACCAAACGGTCTCCGAAAAGACCTCACCGGTTTGCGTGTTCCACCAGCGGACGCGGTAGTTTGCGACCGGCAAGGAAAGACCGGTGACGGCGACCGGCTGGGCTGGGGGCAGCTTCTCGCCCCGTTGTTGGGCAAGCCACGAGGCGGCGTCGCGGACCATCCAGAGGTAGGCCGCCCGATCGGTCCGCATCCCCAATACCCACACGCCCTCGGAGGTCAAGGCCAGCGACAGCGTTCTAAGATCGGGTCGATTCCACGGGATGCTGTTTGCGAACCGCGAGACCGGCAGGTAGTGCCGATAGGCGTCCATGCGGTCCAGGCGCTCCCACCACCAGAAGAGGGCAGTACCCGATGTCCCCGACACGACCGAGGCCCAGAGGGCTTGGCGGAAGTGGAGCAGCTTTTCGTCGCGGCGCATGTGGGGGTCTTCGGCCCAGCGATCGTCGGCCAGGCCGAACTCCGCGATCAGGGCTGGCTTGCCTGGGGCGTGCTCCCGGAGAAAGGCCGCTCGATCGAGCACGGCGGCCGTCACATCGCGGAGGCGTTCCCGATCTTTCGGCCGGAGATAATAGTGCACCTGTGCCACGTCCAGCGAGGCATGACGGCAATCCTTGGGCGAAGGCCCCCACGTGCTCGTCGTGCGGAGGTGGCCGTAGGGGTCCGTTCGCGCGAGAAACTCCCCCAGCTCGTGATAGAAGCGGTCCGTCGGCAGGCCAGGGTCCATTTCGTTCCAATATTCCCAGGCACCGACCGCCGATGAATAACCCCAGCGAGCGACCGCATAACGTAGCAATCGCTTGGCATCCGCGATCGCCGCGGCGTAGGCCGGATCGTCGGGATTTCGCAGCCGACGCATGTACAGATCGCGATGGAGAAGGCAGAGTTGGAGCACGATCCCCTTGTCCTCCGCGACCTGAACGAGACGATCGAGCTGGGCACAGTCGCGCTGGTGGTACCAGCCCAGGACGGGCAGATTGGGATCGGCTTCCAGGAGCAGGTTGGGACCGCCGTTAACTTCTCGCAGCTCCAAACGGTAGAGATGCACGGCCCCGGAGACATCCCACCGCAATTCCAGGGGGCCGAGCCACCACTGCTGGCTGCCGGCGCGGAGGGGAAAACGGAGCGTCGTCCAGCGGCCGGCCGCCTCCGCCGGCAAGTCGGCCGAGAACTCCTGATCCAGGCATTGCCCGTAAAAACGGCCGGGCGACTCGACACGGAAGACCAGCTCCAGGCGGTACTCGCCGTTGGGCCGAACGGCCACGCGATGCGGCGGATCAGGGCGGAGCGGCTCGCCACCCCGCCAGACAACGACCTTGAGGGGGGCACTGCTACCGGGGGACGCAGGCTCCGGCGTCGGGGCAATCCCCTCCGGCAAATCCTCGATCGGCGGCTCCCAATTCCAGGTCCGCGACCAGGCGCTCTTCCGCCCCTCCAGGCACAAGGCCCAATCCTCGCAGCAGGTCCAAATCCGCAGGAAGTTGGCGCCGTTTTCGGAGAGCTTCCCAAAGGCCGCCTCCGCGCGGCTGAGGTTGAAATATTGCCCGCTACCGATAAAGGCCAGGTTGTGCCCCATGGCAAAAAACGGTGTGCCGTCGTCCCAAGCGAAGAAACGCGGGTTCTGCGGAGAGACACGCAAGAACCCATGTCCAAAAGTGCCTTGGCAACGAAAGGTCGTTTCGGGTGAGGTGCGTTTGCCGGACTGATCCCGCATGACGGCTCGGGCACGATAAAGGCCTTCCCGCTGCGGGGCGAATCGCACGAACCAGCCCGCCTCGCCTTGCGGATAAAACCAGTCCTCGCCCCCTCGCGTTTGACGCTCGTATGGTTGCATCCAAAAGGCGGGGAGGGTGAAGGACCTGCCATCGGGGTCGATGAATGCGACATCCACCGTGACCTGCTGGGGATCGAAGGGCCGCAAAGATTCCCCCCCGCCGCGAATCCGACCCTCGATCTTTTCATACCTGCGAACGGAATCGCGTACCGAGTCGCCGGACCACACCAGTTCGAGTGCCGGCTCGTTCTCGGCAGCGAGGGCCGCTCGCGCTGAGGCTGCCCAAGTCCCTGCCGCCAATAACAGCCAGAGAAGTACGCGCCACGGCAGGCCACCGGGCATCCGCCCCCAATAGACGCACGATGGGGCAATCTCCAGCGGGTGCAGCAAGGCTGGCAGGCCACGCTGGGCAAAGAGGGCTTCGGAATCACCAAGATCAGGAGTCTTCCTCAAGGAACCTACCTCTTTTTTGGGCACGTTGTGGGGGTTGCCATGTCTATCGCGGGTCTATTGAAAAGAAAAGAGTAGTCGACTATGCGGCAGTTGCAATCGCCTGCCTCTCCATCCGGTGCCGGAAGCGGGGATCGTCGTGGCGTCCGGCGGGACGTCTTTCCCCAGGTCCTGACTAAAAACTCCGGCACGGCCTGCGAACCGTGCATCCATTCCTCCGCCTGCGGGTCGCAAAGCCGTCTGCCGGTCGGAAAGCGAGTACCAAATCTGGATCATATACAGCTTGGGCATCCAGAGCAGCTCCGCGACAGCGGAGGCGATCTCAAATCTGTAACGAGACGCAGTATATACAGCTTGAACATCCACAGCAGGGGATGGGCCAGTCGGCCCGGGGCCTTCGCTCTTCGAATAGAACGGCTCGATCAGCGTGACCAAGGCTTCCCAGGGCATGACGAGACATCCCAGGTTATCATGCGATTCATCGTCCGCACGAACCAGGATCTGCCAGTCGGCAAGAGACCGCCCGGCCACCTCCCAAGGTACGACGTGATTCATCATCCGCAAGAACTCGTGCCGCCGCGTCGGCCTGCGCATCACGTCGAAGCCCGAACTCGCAAACGCCCGCTGGGCCCCGCCATTCTTCCCTGCCGAAAGTGTCACCAAACTCTGTACTATTGCCTGATTCTGTATTGGTACCTGATTCCCTGTTCTATGTCTTCCTCGCGTCATTCCTCACGGTTGGCGCAAACACCGCTACGAGTATACTGAAGCTGGAGCGAATTGTGCAGAGGTTCCACAAATCTTTTTCGTTATAGCTCGGCCGTAAACGGTTAAGGATAGTGTACATAGAGTCCCCGGCGGTCGCGCCCACCATCGCAAAGCGTGTCGCTTATTCGATCGCTTTGCAGTACCATAGGCTAGAACTACCTTGCAAAGTCCGACTGATTGCATGATGTGCCCAGCATATGTTACGAGGCACCATGTCCCATCACCTCACAATGTTGAGCCAAGTAAACAACCCTGCTGCGTAGTACTATGCCGGGAGTACTAGGTGGGGCAAAGGCGGATGCGCTACCCGCATCAAGAGGGGGACGCTCATGAAAATTGTGCACAGCATGGTTGTCGGGCTATCCGTGATCGCGGGCGGAGTCGCGAACGCCGAAACTCCGCTCCCCTGGCCCGGCACTTACGACCTGGAGTGGCAGTCCCCCAGCGAGGACTGCCGCGGCTCCATGCCGTTGGGAAACGGGCAAGTCGCCGTCAATGCCTGGATCGAGCCTGACGGCTCACTCCTCTTTTATATTGCCCGATCTGACGCTTGGGACGAATACGGCAGACTGTTGAAACTCGGCAAGGTCCGCGTGAAGCTGGAAGGCGTGGCTGGCACGAACGTCGGCTTCCGCCAGCGTTTGCACCTGGAGGATGCCACGATGGTAGCCTCGTGGGGTGAGGGGCCGGGGAGCGCCTCGTGGACACTATGGGTCGATGCCGCGGCGCCGGTGATCCATGTGGAGGCGGAGACCGCCAGCCCCGCCGAGGCGACGGCCGTGATGGAGTTGTGGCGCCGTGAGCCAATTGAAATTCACCACTTGGAGGTGAGCGATGTGTTGCTGGACCGCGACCATCCGCAGGGCAAGCGTGCTTCGTTGATCGCCCGGCCGGACACCGTGCTGCACAATTGGCCAGGGGGGATCGGCTGGTATCATCACAACAGCGAGTCGATCAGTCCGTCGCTTACCGCTCGGATTCAAGGGTTGGACGACTTTCCCCGCCCCGACCCGCTGCTGAACCGCGTATTTGGAGCTGTGGTCACGACCGAAAATGGAGAGCGGGTCAGTGATCGCGAGCTGCGGACTCCGCACGGAACGCGACATCATTTCGCCGTCTTCGTGCACATCCAGTATCCCGCCACGCCCGACCAATGGCTCGCCGCTCTCGAAAAACTGCAACGCGACTATGGTGCCCTGCCGTTAGACGGTCATCGTCAGCATCACGTTGCTTGGTGGCATGAATTCTGGAGACGGAGCCACGTCGTGATCACCGGCACGGCACCCCCCACCCCTCCGCAGTGCATCCCCAGCAACGATCACCCGATCCGCTTCGGCATCGATCAGTCGGGCGGGAATCGCCTGCGCGGTGTGCTGGGCCGGGTGTCCATTTGGAACCGTGCCTTGGACGACGCGGAATTGGCGGCGCTGGCGGAAACCCCTGCCGATCAGCCATCGCCCATCGCTGGATCGCTTTTTACAGGCTCGCCGGCTGTCGGCGACTCGCTCGCGGATTCGGCAAACACGGACTTCTCGCAAGGAATGACGATTGAGGTCTGGGTCAAGCCCGAAACACTTCCGGCGGAAGGAGGCCGTTTGGTGGACAAAACCACGCCGGGACAAAACAACGGATTCCTCTTCGACACTCATCCGGGCAACAGCCTGCGTGCCATCGTCGGCAATCAGATCTTGCAAGTCCCGGATGCCCTGCCACCTGGCGTATGGAGCCACGTTGCCTTGATGGCGGCTCCCGCCGCCGGTGAGATCAAGCTCTTTCGTGCGGGGGCCATTGCGGCACGGCAGCGGTTCGATGTCTTGGATCCCGCATTCGTGGTCAGCCGCGGATATTGCCTGCAACGGTTCATCATGGCCTGCGCAGGCAAGGGGCCTTATCCCATCAAGTTCAACGGTTCCTTGTTCACGGTGGCCTGGCCGCAAGGCGAAGGGGATGCCGACTATCGCCGTTGGGGGCCAGGCTATTGGTGGCAGAATACCCGTCTGCCCTACTATGCCATGTGCGCTGGCGGCGATTCCGAGTTCATGCAGCCGCTATTCCAAATGTACGCCCGCGACCTGATCCCTCTATTCCAGCATCGCACAAAAAAATATGTCGGGCACGACGGCATGTTCATTCCCGAATGCATCTACTTCTGGGGAGATAGCTTCAGCGAGACCTACGGCTGGACGCCTTTTGAGGACCGTGGCGAGGATAAACTGCAAAGCAGCGGTTGGCACAAATGGGAGTGGGTCAGTGGGCTGGAGCTGGCCTGGCTATTGCTGGACTATTACGAGTACACGCAGGACGAGGCCTTTCTCCGCGAGACGGCGCTCCCTGCCATCCAAGCCGTACTGACCTTTTTCGACAAACACTATCCCCTGGGCGACGACGGCAAAATGATCATGCATCCGGCACAGGCGCTGGAGACCTGGTGGGATTGCACCAATCCCATGCCGGAAATCGCGGGGCTGCGGGCTGTGACGCAACGGCTACTGGCCTTGCCCGAGCACTTGACCTCGTACAGCGACCGGGAATCCTGGGCAAATCTGCTTCGCAAGGTACCCGATTTGCCGACCCGCGAGGAAGACGGCATAACCCTCCTGGCGCCTGCCGCGAAATTCGCCGATAAACGAAACATCGAAAACCCGGAGCTTTACGCGGTCTTTCCGTTTCGCTTAGTCTCGTTCGAGAGCGAGAATCGGGAGCTGGCCATCGAGGCCTTGCACCGCCGCATGGATCGGGGACATGTGGGCTGGCGGCAAGATGACATCTTCATGGCCTACCTGGGGCTGGCCGAGGAGGCGCGGGACTATGTCGTCGCGCGGGCCAGCGCGTGGAACGAGCAATCCCGCTTCCCGGCGTTTTGGGGACCTAATTTCGATTGGGTACCCGACCAGGACCACGGTTCGGTACTCATGGCTGCTGTTCAAAGCATGTTGATGCAATGCGAGGGGCGGAAGATCTTCCTGCTGCCGGCCTGGCCTCGGGATTGGAACGTGCAATTCCGGTTGTGGGCACCCTATCGAACGGTGGTGAGCGGTGAATATCGGGACGGCCGTTTGCAGTCGCTGGAGGTCACGCCGCCTGATCGCCGTGCCGACGTGGTCTTGCCCGGCGAGTAGCCCGCGTCTTCACACGCCGAAGCTGGCGGCGGCACACGGGACGCATGTAACGTAAACCACCCGTGCCTTGGAGCGCGGCCAAGGGACGCAGCCTGAGACCCCAAATGTTCCGTGAACGGTCTCCCGCGAGGAATTCCGCGGCGTCTTGCCTTTCGCTGGTCGCTCCAATTCCTCGATTCGCCTCCTGAGTTCCGCGTTCTCCGCCTCCAACTCGGCGATCCGCGCCAGCAACAGGCGGATGATGACCTGCGTCTCCGGCGTCTGGCCAGCAATCACGTCTTCCGTGATTATCGGTTCCACGCTCAATGCTGTGGCACAAAAGCGGTGTCCGAGTCCAGATCAATTCTCCATGAAAATCACTCCGGGGTGTGAACGGTTACCAATCTTCTTCCAATAAAACACCACGCCACCGGCGCTGGACCGGTAGCGTGGGCGAGACACGCGAGACGATCTGCTGTCGCGGTAGGGGTATTGCCGTGGGAACCCCCGCCGCTTTTGGCCCCGTCATTGTGGCGAGTTACCCTGCATCGCCAAGCGGATCAACTGGAAGATATCGGTGTTGTCGATATATTCCCCGGAGAAGCCCCAGACCTTGCCGGCCTGCTCGTCCTTGCCGCGGACGAGCTGCCGCAGTGCGTCGGCCCCCGCTCCTTTGGCATATACTGGAACCAGCATGTTGCTGTGGCCGGAGTGATTGTAGGCCAGGCCGGGCATCTTCCCCACGCCGTTATCCACGAGGGGTTGGAAGGACTGAACGTTCGACTCCGGCCCCCAAGGCAAACCGCAGTCGTGGTCGGCGGTCAGAATCACGAGCGTTTCGTCCCAGGAGCTGTGCGATTCTACCCAATCGCGCACTGCCCGGACGGCAGCCACGAAGTCGGTTTGTTCCTCGATCATCCGCGCCTCTTGGTTAGCATGGTTGGCCCAATCGACGGCCCCGCCTTCGACCATCAGGAAGAATCCGTCGGGGTCGCTATCGAGGATGTTGAGCGCGGCTCGGGTCATCATCTCCAGGGAGGGGACGTTCTCGTTCATCGGCACCTCGAAAGGTTGGGACTTGAGAATGGCCTCTTTGACCAGTCCCAGCGCGCCGCCACGGCTCTGCTGAAGCGTGGTGGCGACTTGAGCGGTACCGACAACCTTGGCGGGTGTATCGCCTTGCGTCAGTCGGGCGAACTCTTCCTTGGTTTGAATCAGAGTCCAGCCGCCAGGATGATTGCCGCTGACGAGCGACTTCCATTCCTCCAAGCCACCGACATACCGGCAATCCTTGTCGGTGGGATCATCCGTTCTCTTGTGCCCGTCGTCGTCGTAGTAGGGATGACCAGTCCCCATGATGACCTGGAGGTAGTCGGCGCGGAGCATTTCGCGGGCGATCTCGGGATAGTTATTGCGGCTGACATTGTGCGCCCCACCGAGCGTGGCAGGCGTGGCGTGCGACCACTGCACCGACGTGACGACGCCGGCCGATTTCCCGAGTGCGCGAGCGATTTCCGGCAAGGTCTTGCCGATCAAGGGCTGGTCGTTGTCGGACCAATTGATGGCATTGTTGTATGTCTTGATGCCGATGGCCAAGGCCGTCCCCGCGGCGGCCGAATCCGTGGCGGTACTTTTCAGGTATTGGTAGCCGGCTTCGGCGTTCCAAGCTTTCGCCGGGTCATAGACGACGTACTCGTCTTGCAGGCCCGATTTCTTCGGTTTGCTACTTTTATTCAGGGGAAACGTGGTGCATGCGACGTGCTGCCAGCCCTCGCCTTGGTAGATTTCCCGGCCATGACGACCGTGATAGTATTCCGCCGCCAACCAGGAGTTGTAGCCCGCCCCATCCGAAATCATCAAAATCACGTTCTTAGCCCGCTTGGGAGCCGCCGCCCCCTCTTGGCTATACGCCGCGCCAAACCAACCCCACAGCCCCACCACAGCCAGGGCCAGATGGAATAGATTTCTTCTCCAAAACTTCATGCTCGTGACCTCCAAATGGATGCGAATCGAGACCGACCAACATTGTTCCCAGCCGTCAAGCGATGGACCGCACGCGCGGCTGCGCTGCGGAGACGGAACAGAATCTCACGAGGGCAGCGCACAGCGGCAAGACGGGAGCGGTGCGGGCACGAATCGATGCCTACGACGCCACGTCTGCCGCTCAATTGTACGCCGCGGCGTCGGTAGGGATTGTTAGAAATTGGTTAAAAAGCGTGTACTTTTCCAACGGGGGTTCTCGCCACTGCAAAACGGCTTTTCGAGCCGCACGTGGCCCGCCCCTTTGTCCTTTCGAGCGAAGCACCTATCATTTCGAGCAAAGCGAGAAATCTTGTGAAGCGGGGAATCTCCTCGACAAGCGTTAAGATTTCTCCTCGCTAGCGCTCGTCGAAATGACATCGCTGCGCTTATCCCAGTGACATCCCTGACGCTCGTCGCAATGGTATTGCTGGCACTCGGCGAACGGCTCATCGGCGTTGGGCCGCTCGGCCGCTTGGTTTGCTGGCGTCGAAGGCGGGGTTCTCCGTGGGAAATCGCGCGCCCACCTCTTGTTGCCACGCATGGAGACGTTCCGCCAGCGAGGCGGCCAGCGCCGGCTGCTCCTTGGCCAGGTCTCGCGTTTCGCCAATATCATGCTCCAGATCGAAGAGTTCCAATTTGCGATCCTCGTACCACTCGATGAGTTTCCATTTACCCAGTCGCACCGCGGCGGACGGCGCCCCACCTTGGTTGCCGTAATGCGGGTAATGCCAGAAGAGCGGGCGATCGGGCATCGGTTGTCCCGCCCAAAGCGGAGCCAGGCTCCGGCCATCGACGCCAGAAGTCGAGTCGAGCTGCACCCCGGCCAATTCCGCGAGCGTGGGAACGATGTCGATCCCGCAGACGGGCACGGTGCTAACGCTTCCCGCGGGGATCGTGCCGGGTTGCCGCGCGATCATCGGCACACGGATGCCGCCTTCGTACATCCAGCCCTTGCCGCCACGCAAGGGGAGGTTGGAGGTAGGCCAGCCCTCGCTGGTGGATAGCCCCCCGTTGTCGCTGGTGAAAATCACCAAGGTTCGCTCGGCCAGTTGAAGCTCGTCCAGTTTGTCGAGGACGGTGCCGACGGCCTGATCCATGGCCTCCACCATGCCCGCGTACACGGCGTGCTCCTGCACGAGGCGAACGTCACGCTCTCCCTCGCGTCCCCATTTGGCCTCCAGTCCGAGCTGGGTCCGTTTTTGTTCGCACTTTTGCCGCAGATCTTCGCGGGCCATCAACGGCGTGTGAACCGAGTAGAAGCAGAGGACGGCCAGGAAGGGACGATCGCGGTGGGCTTGGATGAATTGAGCGGTCTCGCGGGCGAGTCGCGCCGGCAGGTGTTCGCCCGGTGGTCCATCCGGCAGCCGAGGGTTGCCATAAGGCGAGAAGTACTTGTTCCCGCCGTACGGTCCCCCGCGATCGATGCCACCCAGGTTGAAATCGAAGCCCTGGTCCTCTGGCCAGTAGCCTTGCGGTCCGAGGTGCCATTTTCCTGCGAAGAAGGTGGCGTATCCGGCCTGCCGCGCGAGTTCGGCCAGTGTCCGCTCTTCCAGGGCCAATTGCGTTTGGTACGGCGCGGGGAGCAGGCGCGTGTTGCGATTCCAGTCCTGGGGTTGGGCCGCCCCGATGTAATCCGTGATACCGGTCCGCTGCGGCCACTTGCCCGTCATCAAGGCCGCACGGCTTGGCGAGCAGACCGGGCAGGCCGCGTAGGCGTCCCGAAAACGCATCCCCTGCGCCGCCAGGCGGTCCACGTTCGGTGTTTCATAAAAGCTGCTGCCGTAACAACTGACGTCGGTCCAACCCAGGTCATCCGCGACAATCAGGAGCAGGTTGCGCGGAGCCGCCGCCCCCTCTGCCAGTGCCGGATGACTCGCAACCGCCACCAATCCGAAGGCCGCCAGGTATGGGACCATCCTCTGAATTCTGGGCATAAGGTTTCTCCCTCGATCGAAATCCCAAAAGTTGACAAGCATCCCCCGCCGCCCGGATTGGCCGACCGACAGCGTTAAACCCAAGTTCCTGGACGTATTTTTGCGTCAATCATTACTGGGTAACGACTTCGGGTTGATTTGCACTACTTACTCTCGTGATGTTACTCTCGCCATGCAATGCTTATGCGCAAGTTGTTGTCCTGTAATGAGTTGCGCTATACGCCGTGTACACAGAAAATGGCGGGGGGAATCAGGGTGCTCAACGGGTGCAAATCATTGTCTTGAAATCACTTCCAGTTATCAATCCCGCAGTTTGCAGAGGGGGAGGTTTGGGTTAAGGACGGGTGCTCCGGGGCAGGCCGACACGACGCTGGGACCGTCGACCCAAGCTCGGCGGGTGGAACCCAAGCAAAAAGACCCGGCCTGGGACGCATCCCAAGTCGGGCCAGGAGAAAGCGTTTCCCTCTCGGCATCACCCCAACGGGCGGACGCCGCTACCATTCCGCCTTCAGGTGTCAGGTATCACAACACGCGTCGGCTACCACGCCACGGCGGGGCAGGCAATGGCGCGTTCGGGCGGGGACGGTCACCGTTACCGGAACTCGCTTGCAAACGCAAACCGGTACCTGCTTTTCCACCACGCAGGGTACCATCACCGTGCACGTCTTGACGACCGGCTCAACGACCTGCTTGCAGACGGTCACTTGGACCGGTCGTACGACCTTCTTTGGCACGCAAACCGTGTAGGAGACCTGCTTGACGTGCTGCTCTTTTTCCCAGCGGCAAACCTGGACCTGGCAGGTTCGCTTTTCGGGGACGCAGACCACGCGGATATACTCGCACGGCTCTTCCACCCATTGCGGACGCAGACAGGTGACCTCGACCTCCTTGATGACCGGCTTGGAGACCCAAACCTTGCAGGTCGCGGCCGGTGGGGCGCAGGCATCCGGCGTCGGCGGGCAACACGCCGTCACCACGCGGCGGTGATGATGTCCCCGGATCGTGCAGCACGGCTGGCAGGGACGTTCTTCCCAGCACCCTTCATCCACGCAGATCTTTCGCGTTTCCTTCACCGGCACCATCTTACAGACTTTTCGAGTGCCTTGCACCTTTTCACATTTGGGAACCATGACCGTGTACTCACGAGTCACCGTTTCCCACACCGGCTTGCAAGTGGTGTAGCAGACCTCTTTGGTCCGGGTCTCGGTGGTCCATTCGATGCACTCCTTTTCCACTGTGGTGGTTTCGGGAACCAGCTTCACCACGTGGACCGTGTACTCCTTCTGCTGGGGGACGTATTGGACGCATCGCACGGTCCGCATTTCCGTGCACACTTGGCGGACCCACACCGTCTTCTGGACGCAGGGGACCACCGGTTTGCATACCGGCGCACAGGCTGGCGCACAGGCTGGGGCGCAGGCATCCTGCGCGAAAGCGCCGGCGACTGGTATCAGCAGCCACGCGGCCGCGGCCAAAAACAACACGCTACGCTGGGTCATGGCTTCCACCTCCTCGTAAAGAAACCCTCACGGAACTGGGCGACACCGGCGGGAATAGCAACGTCGCCTTACCACGGAACCGAAATCCTTCCGACGATGAACCCTGTGGGCAAACCCTCCATGCCCCGTGCCAGCGGGTCGGCAGGCAGGCTGGCCACGAGCTTGAGCAGAGACTACCTCGCTGCGATCGCTTTGGCCGGGTGAAAGACTTTGGGTTAGTGAAGGATAGCTTGCATTCTTTTGCTATCCGGCAAAGTTTGCCCCTTTTCACTTGAGCATGTTAGGGGGGATTTATGGTGTTGTCAAGTATCCCAAATTGATCTCATGCTTCGTTCCTGCAAAGAAGAAGCCAGACGGCCCGGCCGGGCTAGCAGGGATTCACCGCGCGGTGGAGCGAGTCGAGCGGCCGTCGCCATCGCACAAGCTCGCCGAGCGAGAGGCCCTAGTAAAGTCCGCCCGATCGCAGATTGTGTGCAGCACGGATTGCGAGGCGGTATGTTTCATCACCCCAAGATCTCGAGCCAAACAAACAATCTTGGGCCGTAGTACCGAGGAGGGATTTACGGGATGAAGCCAACGGCTTCCAATTTACCGAGGATGCCCGACCACAGGCCTCCTGTCTGGCTGCCAAAGGCCCCGATGGCCCCGATCGCCGTGAGAAGGATCAGCCCCAACATGACGGCATACTCGACCGTCGTGGCAGCGTCTTCTTCAACGATAAAGATGCGGATTTGGGCCCAGAGCTTGGTACGAGAGAGCTGCGTGCGAAAGAGAGACATCGTGAGTTTTCCCATTCGATGGCGAGGGACGAGCGATGGCATCCGTTGCCGCCACCCTTTCTTCGTGCGGTCAGTGGCTCTGGGAGTGCCATGCTTGGGTCGCCGCCTCGCGAAGTTAGTCTCGGGCAAGCGGCCCGAGGCATGGTGATCTGATTCAAAAGAAATATGTCGAGAACTGCGTTCGGATGGCGTGTCGCACGGCCCCGGTTGCGGCCGCGCCGTGGGACGTATTAGCTCTTTTCAGCCGCATGGCGCCGATGGGATGAGCCGGGTCTCGGCGCCGATAGAAAGCCCCTCCGGCTGTTTCGAGGAAGCTCTCCATTACAACTCTAGGTCATGGTGAGAATCGGTCAAATGCGGGTCCAGCCGGTGCCGGACGCTGTCTGGAGGGGGGGTTGGCTTGGCGTCAGCGTGTCAGGGAGCGGTCGCGAGCCGGCGCCGCGGCCACGCTCGTCGATTGTGGCGTGGGAGTGGAATGGGCCAGGCGGACTTGAGCCTCGAGCGCCGCCGTCCGTGCGGCAAGTTCTGGCTGCCGGGGATTGTACTCCAGGGACTGCTGGTAGCTGACCAGGGCCAACTCGCGTTCGCCTGAGACCTCGCGGAGGTGCCCCAGCGCGTTCATGGCACGAACGTTTCGCGGATCGACGGCCAGGGCCTCGGTCAGGAAACGCTTCGCGGAAGCCAAGTCGCCCGACTCTTCGTACAGCCGCGCGAGCTCAATCCGCGGATCGGGCAGATCGGGCCGTCGCAGCATCCAGTCTTGGAGGAGCTGAAAGGCCTCGGCCGAGCGACCCTGTCGGACGAGCAGCACGGCCAGACCGCGCTGGCCCGCCGTATGGTCCGCCGATTTGCCGAGGCACAAGCGGTAGTATTGCTCGGCCTTGGGGAACTCCTCTGGGCGACGATAGACCTCGCCCAAACGGTGATAAACCGCGGCTATGTTGTAATATGCGTCGGCGTCGTTGGGGTCGTAAACCAAGGCCTGGCCGAATCGTTGCAAGGCCTCTTGATACCGGGATTGCTGATAGAGTCGCACGCCTTGCGCGTTGAGAGACGAGGCACTGATTCCAGCACAGCCCGACATGCAGGCTGCGATCGCCGCGCAGGCGATGCAGCCTCCTAGTGCCCGGCCGATTGCTGCGAACCCTTTTTTGGAGTTTGGTCTCAAGTCATCTCTGGCCACCGCCAAGCTCCCCGTGGGACGTGCCAGTACGGGTCATACTTCGGAAACCGTCGCTCGTGAAA
The DNA here is from genome assembly GCA_020721965.1 of Blastopirellula marina. Taxonomy (GTDB): domain Bacteria; phylum Planctomycetota; class Planctomycetia; order Pirellulales; family Thermoguttaceae; genus Thermogutta. Next base: position 32,517 of record DYLS01000028.1, read on the forward strand.
TCGTCGCTCGCCGCGCCGGCGTCTGAATCTTCAGGCTCCAGCGCGGGCGCGCTCTCTCACCCCGTCCACGACCCGAGGCCGTGTCGGTGGGCGGGAGCGTACCGAATGGCTGCCGGACGGGCAAGAGCGAATCGCGGACCCGGACGCGGTTAGCCCCTCTCGGCTGGCCTCGGGTGGATGGATCGCGGATTCGCTATATCCCACACAATCCCAGGCTACAGGCGGCAGACTTTGCGGCCTGCGAGGAATGTTCCGGCAAAAATCCGCGTTTTTCCCATCTTGGGTCTGTTTCCCGCTGAAAACGGGCAGCTTCCCTTTCACAAAGACTCACACGCACCGCCGATTCCAGCCGAATCAACAGAATAGGCCGCCCAGGGGAAAATTCGGCACCTGGTGCGCAGGGGAGACACGGGGGCACCGTTTTGATGCCGTTTGATGCCGTTTTGATGCCGACTGAGTCGCGATCGCGGCGCAGCCGCAACGGTTTTCCCGTTCGCCGCACCGTTTCCCCTCTGCGATCCGGCCGGCGCACGCGAACTGGAAGTTCAAGGGCGTCCGTCGAGGAGGGCGGACGTGCAGGGGCGGCATAGGCTCCGGCAAGGGCCGGGCGAGTGGGGATGATCTCACGAAAGGATTCGATCCATGCTACGTTTGGGCTTGAGGATGGTAGTGGCTGTCTCAATGGTGCTGTTTTTGACGGCGGCCTGGGCGGAACTCGCCGCAGCGCAGAATCCCTGCCCGACTTGCCCGCCCGCGCACGGGCACGCGCGGGCGGTGGACAATCACCGTGTGGGCGACTTGTTCCCCAGCTATTGGGCACCGATGGCCCCGGGGCATCTGTCGGCGCCTTTGTATGTGGCACCGGTCCCATCGCCCCCCTATGTGGGCCACACCTGGGTTACCTATCAGCCGCTTTATCCGCACGAATATCTGCATAAGCACATGAAAGTCTATTGGCGTCAGAATGCCCAAGGCGGTCGGACCAGGACCGTGGTGGGCTGGTACTGATGGCGCTGCTCGCTCCATCGCCGACAGCAGTCTGATGCAGAGCATGGAAAACAGATCCAGAGCATGAAAACCCGCTGGAAATGAGGATCGCTGAAATGAAGACAAGCATCGGTGTCACGTTGGTGGCGATGCTCGCACTGAGCTTGAGTACCACCGCCGCCTGGTCTGGAGAGAACACGTTCTTTGGAGCTCGGGCGCAGCGCCGCGCCGCCTGTGTGCCGTGGCACATGGGCTATGCCAATGCGACATGGGGTGCCCCAATTGCTGTCGTGGTTCCGCCCATGGCCGAGTTCCAAACGCACTGGGGCTGGGGGGTGGGCAACACCAGGGTGAACACGATCGATCACCAGTTCAGCCGAAACTGGCCTGGCCCGGCACACGGCGGACGCCCGATCTTTCGCGGTGCGCCATCCTGGCCCTCGGATACCGACCAATTTGGTTACAACTACGTCCGCGGTCCGTGGTGACCGTTCTCCACTGCGCCAATTCCTCATGGATGGTCCCGATTCGGATCGGAGGGAGGCCCATCTGTGACAGTTCGCCACGGTGACAACTCCTCATGGATGGGGCGATGGTCGCCGCGGAATTCGCCGGCACGACGCGGGTAATTCGCAAGGGCGGGCCTTGTGCCCGCTCATTTGTTTGGCACGTCACCGGTGGCTGTTCAGCACTCCACCTCTGGATGTTTCGCACGTCGCCTGGGGACGCCTCCTCCGCGCCGCCGTCCAGAGCCCACGTTCGAGCGTCTTCCAAAGCCCGACGCAAGCGTATCTCTTGGGGATTGGCGGCCCCGGCGTTGCCCGCCTTTCGGCCACCCTAATCCGTGGCGCGATGGAAGTCCCGTCGAGCCGTACAGGTCCCGCCGAGTGAGCCAAATCCCGTCGGGCGGCACAGGTCTCATTTAGTCACGCAGGTCTCGTCGGGCGGCACAGGTCTTGTCGAGCCGCGCAGGTCTCATTTGACGCCGCAGGTCTCATTTGGCGACGCAGGCTACTGCTCGCCTGCCCGCGATGCTCCGGGGGTTTGCGTTCCCCACGCAGCGGGATAATATGAACAGTTAGGGTAGGTGGTAAAGTCGAGACTGCTCGGCCCCGTTTTCAAGATCGGGCCGCTCCGTATGCTTAGCCCGGACGGCGTGGGTTATGATCCCGCATCTTTTGCGGATTCTTCTGGCTCAGATTGCGCAGTTGCTGAGTGGCGCCAGCGTCCGCTGGGTGGATTGCCAGCCCGATACTTGCCAGCGCATCTACTTCGCCAATCACACGAGTCATCTCGACGCCGTGGTGATTTGGTCGTCGCTACCGATGGCAGTCCGCGCGCTGACCCGGCCGGTGGCGGCCAAGGACTATTGGGCCGCGGGACCGATCCGCCGCTACCTTTCGCAAGAGGTCTTTAATGCCCTGCTTATTGATCGGCAGGATATCAAGGTCCACCAGACGCCGATTCAAGAGATTCTCGATGCGATTGCCGATCGACACTCGCTGATCCTATTTCCGGAGGGTGGGCGGTCGTCGGGAGAGGAGGTGGGAGAGTTCAAAAGCGGCCTGTACCACCTTGCCCGGCGCCGGCCGGACCTGGAATTGATCCCTGTTTATTTGGACAATATGAATCGAATTCTGCCGCGAGGCGAGTTCCTGCCCGTGCCGCTTTTGACCCGGATTACCTTCGGTCCGCCCATGTGGCTGGAGCAGGGTGAGCACAAGCAGGCCTTTTTGGAGCGTGCTCGGGCGGCGGTGGTCCGGCTGCGCGATTTGTAGTGCTTTTGTAGTGCTGCGCGATGCGTCATGGACGGAAGAGGCACGGGATGGAAGAGGTACGCCACGCGGCGTCTCCCTCCGTGCTGTTGGCCAATTTCCTGCGGTCTAGCGGATTGTCGAGCTTCTTATGGATGCGGTAGCCTGGGGTCTGATGGGGGGAGTCGTCGCGCTCCTGATCATCGCCACGGTGGTGGTTCATCTTTTGAGACGCAGGCTCCCGGACCAGCTCAACCCGGCTCTATTAGATAGCATATCGAGCCGGTTGCGGGCGTGGTGGCTCTTGCTGGCGGGGCTGGCTGGGGCCTTGATGCTCGGCAAGACGGCGACCGTCATGCTGTTCTTCCTGATCTCGTTCTGGACGCTCCGCGAGTTTATTACGGTTGCGCCCACGCGGCCGGGTGACCATCGGGCCTTATTTTGGGTCTTTGTGTTGGCGACCCCTGCCCAATACTTGCTGGTGGCGTTCGCCCAATACGAGCTGTTCGCGATCCTGATTCCCGTTTATGCCATGCTGTTCCTGCACGCCCGGATCGCCCTCTCCAACGATCCCGTGCAATTCCTGGAGCGGACGGCCAAGATTCAGATCGGCCTGATGATCTGCGTGTATTGCTTGAGTTACACGCCGGCCCTGTTGACGGCCCTCCCGCTCGATCCCAAAGGATACTCGCCGAACACGCGCCTGCTGTTTTTCTTCGTCCTGATTACCCAGCTCAACGATGCCTTGCAATTTGCATGGTCGCAGCTCCCCAGCCGGCATTATCTGGTACCCAACATCAATCCCACGCGGACCTGGGAAGGGCTGCTCGGCGGAACCGCCAGCGTGACGCTGTTGGGCGCCTTGCTGAGTTGGGCTACCCCTTTCGGCTCCAGTTGGGTGGCCGCCGGGATGGCCTTGGCCGTGGCTCTGGCCGGCTTCGCGGGTGGAATCACGATGTCGGCCATCAAACGCGATCGCGGCGTCAAGGACTATGGCACCTTGGTGGAGGGGCACTCCGGCGTGCTGGACCGGCTGGATTCCCTCTGCTTCGCCGCGCCCGTTTTCTTTCATCTCACCAAGGTCTATTTCCACTATTTCCCCTACGTGCCGAGCTGAACGAAAACCCTCCGCAAGGCACGCAACTTGGAACTATTGACTGGACTTTTGCAACTTGGGTTCATTAGCCCACTTCTCCCCTCCGCAGATGGCAGAGTGAGGGCGGTTTACTGCGAAAACGGCTTTCGCTGTTTGCCAGAACCTCCCGAGCACCCGATTTGTCACCCTCTTTCAAATGGGAGCGAGCACTTTGCAAAAGTCCAGTATTGCGTCTCCGTGGACGATGCCCCTTCCCACGCTGGGTCGGATGGTCGGCGCACGAGCTGCCCCTCGCCAGGGCTGAGCATCGGGGACGCAAGCCCTTCTCCCACGGACGGTCCCTGCCTCGAATTCGAACCGGATGCCCCAAGAGGACGTAATGCCCCAAAATACGACGTAAGCTGAAGAGAGGGGGCGAGCCGCGCCGTTATCTGCAAAAATGGCGCCCTGTGGCCCCTCAACAAAATCCCGAAAGGGAAATCTGGGCGGACGCTGCTCCCGCTGGTTTCGGGTGATCGTTTGCGGTCGCCCCGATCTTTTTGCTAGTGGCGAACATGACCCATTCCCCACGCATCATTGCCATCGGCGACATCCACGGCTACTCGAGACCGCTGGCCTCGCTGCTGAATGCGATCCAGCCCCGCCCGGACGATACGATCGTCACGTTGGGCGATTACGTGGATCGCGGGCCGGACAGCAGGGGGGTCATTGAGATGCTGCTGGCCTTGGAACGGCATTGCCGTCTGGTGCCGATTCTCGGCAATCACGACGAGATGATGCGCGACATCGCCGGTGGTCAAAGCGCGTTCTTCGACAATTGGCTGAACTACGGCGGGACGGCGACGCTGGCCTCTTACGACTGCGCGGACCCTTCGCGAATTCCCCCAACGCATCTCGACTTTTTGGCGCGCTGCCGCGACTACTACGAGACGGAGCGGCACTTCTTCGTGCACGGCAACTATTGGCCCACGCTGCCCCTTTCCCAGCATCGTGCCCTGGAGTTGCGCTGGGAGTCGTTACGGCAGCGAATCCCCGGCCCCCATGTATCGGGAAAGATCGCCGTGCTGGGACACACAGCCCAAAAGAACGGGGAGATTCTCGACCTCGGGTATCTCAAATGCATCGACACGTATTGCTACGGCGGCGGTTGGTTGACCGCCCTCGACGTGGCCGACGGCACCGTTTGGCAGGCCGACCAGGATGGGCGATTGCGGGCTTGACGGCGACCGTTCACGGAACCTTCTGGTTGTCACGGCCTGACAACCACAACATCGCATGTTGCCTTGAGCAATCGGCGACTGCGAGCAGAGCGTTATTGCCACATGCGTCGTGAAAAGACCTCGTTCTCCGCGTGATTCCACCCGTGAACGGTTACCCGATTGCTTGTCCGCTCATCCCACTCGGCGGGCCTGGCTCAAGGGTCCACGGTCTTCGCTTGAGCGAGAAGGCGGCGGATGATGGCTTCCGTTCGAGCCTGCATTGCGAAGGACGGACTTTGGCCATCCAATGCGGCAAGCTCCTGGAACAAGGCCGATTCGCCGATCGCGTGCGCCAAGCGGCAAGGCCCGCCCCAGCGTTCGGGAAAGCCCAGGCCGAGCACGGCCGCGGCGTCCACCGCCCGAGGATCGCCGACGACGCCGTCGGCCAGCAGGCGAAAGCCCTCCAGCATCATCCCCAACACGACCCGGCGGACGACCTCCACCTCAGGCGGCCTGGCGTCTGGCTGCAACTCCCACCAAGAGCGGATCCACTCCTCGCAGGCTTCGTCGCGCAGGGGAGGCGTGCTCCAGGCCACCGTATTCGTGTAGCGGTAAAACCCGCCGCCGCCTTTGCGACCCAAGCGATGGCGCTTCAGAAGCGTCACGAGGATGGGGGAGGGGGCGACGCGATCGGGAAAGGCTTGCCACAATACCCGCCCCACCCGAAACGTCGTATCGATCCCGATCTCATCGATGATCTTGCACGGTCCGCCGAGCCAACCGCACCGCTCGATCAAGGCGTCGACTTCATGCGGCAAGAAACCTTGCCGCAGCATGTGCAAGGCCTCGCTGAGGAACGGAAACAGGAGGCGATTGACGGCGAATCCCGGCCCATTGCGGACTTCCAGCGGCAGCCGGTCCAGGCCCAGAAGCAGCTCGCGAGCGATTCGCAGGGCCTTCGGCGCGGTGGCTGGCCCGCGAATCACCTCGACCAACGATCGCTCTCGCACAGGGTGAAGAAAATGCAGTCCCAGGAATCGGTCGGGCTGCGACAGGCCGCTGGCTAACACCGTCAGGGATATGCCCGAGGTGTTGCTAGCCAAGACGGCGTCGGGGCGCAACAGGGCCTCCAATCGCATTAACAGATCGCGCTTGACTGCCTCATCCTCGACCACGCACTCCAGTACGATGTCGCAATCCCGGACATCGCCAAGTTCCTCGCTCAGGCGGAGCCGCCTCAGAATCGCCCGCGTCTCATCTTCGCCCCAGCCGGCGGCAAGGCAGTCTTGCGCGATGCGTTGCGGTGCGGTGTGTAACGCCTGCGGCTGAACGTCCTGCAAGGTCACGCCATGACCGTGCCGCAGCAGGAGAGCGGCGATCGTCGAACCCATCCAACCGGCTCCCACGATCCCCACACAGAAATTCGCTATTCCCGCCGCGGCGGTCTGAGAGGATAAGCCTGCCTGGGCCGTCCCCTCGCCGGCAAGGGGCCTACGATCCGGTTCGCCCGTATCGCCATGGTCTGAATGGGCGGAATCCTCCCGGCAATAGCGCCGCAATCCCTGCACGTAAACCGCGGCATCCGGCAGCCCAGGGTGGGAGGACTCCAACATCCATTTCCAAATACCGGTCATGGTTGCTCCCCGGCCACGTTCGTAGCCCGTCCCGGCTGAATAGGGTGGGCTGTGTCGGATGGGGCTCGCTTGCCGTCGGCTGGATGGCTGCGGGCAAAGGCCTCACGCAAGGCTTCCCACTCGGCGGCACTGGCAGCAGGATCGGCTTGCCACGGAAACTCGCGAGCCGGTGGCCATTGGGAGGAGAGTTGTTCGTGGGCCAGGTGTCTCGCGGCGTAAACGTGCGAACCCAGCCCTTCGAAGAGCAGTGGAGCGGCCTGCCGTCCCGGCCACTGTGCGATGGCGCGCAGCGTTTCGACCTGGACGTCGCCGCTGGAGTCGCGGATCAATCGCCAGGCCGCGGCCCAGACCGGATCGTCGGGCGACTCGCGAGGGGGCACTTCCGCCAACAGGCGCGCGGCCGCCCGGCGAACGTAGGGCGAGCGGTCGCTGGCTGCCCGGCGGAGGGCCTCCTTGTCGCCCAACCTCACGAGCGACGAGGCCGCGGCGGCGCGAAACACCTCGCCCTCCGCCTCGGCCAGCCGTCGCAACTCCTGCTGGGCGGAGGCCCCGCCAATCCGCCCGAGAGCCGCCACGGCCGCCAGTCGCGCGCTCAAATCCTGATCCCTCAGTGCCGCCTGCACAGCGGCCTGGATGCGCCCCTCGCGATCGCCCGATGTGACTCTCTCCAATGCCTTGACGCGCTCGGCAGGTTGCGGACTCGCCAGGCCCTCGGCCAACTGCTGGAAGGAGGGCGCCTCCGATGGCGGCGTCCCTCGCTTTTGCTCCGCTGGTGCAGGCCCCGCCGCCGAACCCGCGGTCAGGGTAGGCTCTTTGGGATCGGGCGGGGAAGGGTCGGGCTTGGCCCGCTGCGGCGGCGTCTCCCGCCTGGATGGTACGTCCTTGTCGCCGGTCGCTGGGGCTTTTTCCGCTTTCAGAATGTCCCGCGAAGGCTGCTCGGCCGGGGCGGCTCGGCCGGGTTTGCTCGCCTCCGGCACACTTGTACAACCGCAAAAACAACTGATGATGGCAAGCAGGGCGGCGACGGGAAGAATGCGTTTAAGGACGATGCGGCCGCGGACCATACGATCGAGGCCAGTGCGAACGAGGCCAGTGCAGTCAACGTCCGTGCAGTCAAGGCCAGTGTGGTCAACGTCAGTATGGTCGAGGACTATGCGGTCGAGGATACCGCGAGGGAAAATGCGAATGACGACGTTGCCCTGCGTCGCACGACGTGCCGTCGGCTGCGGAGACAGGCCCGTCGCTTGCCCCGCCGAGGCTGGCGATAACAAACGAATCGCTTCCATGCATCACGCCTCCCTCCGATCCGTGCTGGGTCTAGCCGGCCGGCGCAGCTGCACCGGTCGGAGTAGCGGCTGGAGCCGCCGCGGCCGGCTGGAGGGCCTGTACCGCGGTACTCACCGCTCCCAAGGCCTGCGGCAGACGTTGCAGCAGATCGGCGTTGGGATCACGGGCGTCGGCGGAATCGTTCAACGCCTTGGTGACGCCGTCCAGCGAGGTGGAAAGCTTGGCAACGGTTTGCTCCAGCGGCTGCCCACTCACGGCGCTACGCACGGAGCGCAACGCCGCCTGGGCGGCATACACATACGATGCAATCCGCCGCGAGGACAATTTGTTCGCGCTCCCGGCTTGCGAAGCCTGGACATCCGATACGCACAGTTCTAGTACCATTCTGCCCAAGGCCTGCGCCAGCGCCGAGAAATCCACCCCTTGCGATCCCGCCAGATTCAGTCCGCCCAAGGCCTGCGCGGCAGCCAAACGCACGCGGACCGGCTCCGAAGCGTCGCCGACGACCGTCGCCAGGGCCTGCACGACCTGGGCGTTGCCCCCTAAATCCTTTGTCGCACCGAGGATGGCGATGGCTCGCGCACGAAACCAGGCGTGAACCTCCGGATCGCGACCATCGGGCGGGTTTTTCTCCTGCACCATGCCCAGCAGAAGCGGGATGATTTGCGAATTCAGCAAGTTCGCGTCCGCAATGCCAGCCGCACAGTGCCGTTCCAACCCTGTCAATGCGGCCAACTTCAAGGCGTCATCTTGTTGGGCATCGGTCAGCACCGCCATGATGAAGGCCAAGGCCGCAGCGCTGGGTGCCGGCGGCTGGGTGCTTCCAAGCCCTCGCTCGCGATCGTTCAATTCCCCCAGCGCCAGCATGGCGGACACTCGCACGGCGGGGTCGAGCTGCGTATTCTTAACGTAGTCGCTCAACGTCTGCACGGCGAGCTGCACCAGCAGATCGTGGGGCGGACCGCCCGCCCGGCCAGCATTGGCCAAGTCTGAATTCGTCAATTGTGTCCGCAATTTCTGCAGGTTGGAGCGATTCGCCGCCTGCGTCCACGAGGGGAACACGTAATTGACGTAAAAATCCCGAAACACTTGTTGCCCGTTGGGAATCGCGTTGAAATTCCCCTCCCGCAGCGTCCCCTGTACGTCTCGGCGTCGGCCTGCCAAGGACTCATCGACGGAAAGTTCGAGATACTTGGGCACTTCCGGCGGAATGGGTTTCGGCTCCGGAGCGGCAGGTTCGGTGCCCGGTATCTGCGGCAAACCGGGAATGTTGGGCACCGCACCCGGCGGCGGAGCGCCAGCACCCGGTCCCGGACCACCTAACCCCGGCGGTGGACCGGGCGGCTGCGCGGCGATCTCTCTCCAAGCCCACAGTACCATTCCCAAAGCCGCAGCCGCGATTGCAGCTACGAATCTTCCACGACCCACAGGGTTGCCAAAGCCCTTCAATTTCTGCATGTTCTTGGGTTCCGTTGTTCGACGGATGGACGCACGGGGATAAGAAACCACCTTTTAGGCTACTCTCGCCCGATTCACCATGTCAAGCGAAACCATTTCCCTGGGCCAAAAGCCATCGGAAACGGCCCCGGTTGCGACCAAGCGGAAGTGTCCCTCTACTCGATCTTCCGAAAAGAGGCCGACTCGGAGAGCGGGGCCATGCGCGGCAAGCGTGCTCGGCAAGGATGTTCGGCACGTACTTTGGCGGGCAGGTTCCACAAGCACGTTTGGCACGTATCTTTGGTGAGCATGTTTGGCAAGCACGTGCCGCAAGAATTTTCGCCGAGCGTACTTGGCAGCGTGCCTGGCGAGCGTGCTCGGCGAGCATACTTGGCAAAGATACATGGCAAGAAATTGTCGCGGGCGATGCCTCACGGGAACTTACGATGGCGTGAAGAGAAGTCGAGGGCGGGGAAGGGATTCGGGGGTGGGGAGGGGATTCGGAAAAGTCGGCGGGTTGGAAGGCTCGAAGGGAGCGGGGCGACTGGACGAGCGTCGGCCACGTCATTGAACGCCAATAATGTCATTTCGACGAGCGCCAGCGAGGAGAAATCTTGACCCTGTCGAGAAGATTCCTCGCTTCGTAACCATTCGTGATTCAAAAGATTTCTCGCTTCGCTCGAAATGACAAAGGGGCAAGCCACTTGCGTCTCGGCGAGCCGTTTTGCAGTGCGGAGAATCCCTGTGAAAGACCACGATTGCGGAAGCGAAGCACGCGATGTTGGAGTCGCCCCGGCGCGCCCCCCCACGCTCCGTGAACGGCTAGTTCTATGGATAGCTGACACTATTTCTCTGGACAGACCTGCCAGAAGCCTCGCCATTTATCGACGCCGCGGGATTTCTCCGTTAAAATAGGGTTTTTCCAAGGCTGGCCTTCGGGGATCGGGCTAGTACCTTGCACCTGCGGCGGGTAGCGCCAAAACGGCGTCAAAGCAGCGTCAAAAGAGCGCCAGAGCCTCCGCGAGCCGCATCCAATCTGCGGCGGGCGGCATCCCAGGCGAACCAAACGAGACTGGGCGATGTCTTCAACAATCCCTGCCCGGCAGTGCAGGGCAGGGGCCAAACGTGCCATGCAGCGGGCAAACCTGCCAGGCCATGGCCAAACGTCGGCAAATGATTGGACCGTAAAATCTGAAAGCGAATGAGGAGAAGTGATGAGCGAGGCGACATCGCAGCCCGTCGGGGCGAAAAGTGCTGAGCCACGTGCCGCCGAAGGTCCCGACTTCAATAAAGGTGGCGGTATCCTGCCGGCCATTGCCCAAGATGCCGAGACCGGCGAAGTGCTGATGCTGGCATTCATGAACGCCGAAAGCTACGCCGAGACGTTGGCCACAGGCCGAGCGGTGTACTTCAGCCGTAGCCGTAACCGCTTGTGGCGAAAAGGGGAAGAAAGCGGTCACGTCCAATTGGTGCGAGAAATCCGGCTCGATTGTGATAACGACGCCATCCTGCTGAAGGTGGAGCAAATCGGTGGAGCGGCGTGCCATACCGGTCATCGGTCGTGTTTTTATCGCCGGGTGACGGACGGTGGGTTGGAGGTGGTGGAGACTCCCGTCTTCGACCCCGAGCATGTTTACGGGAAAAAGGGCGGCTGACCAGGGCTGCCGTCCATCTGGCGGATGCCCGTCGCGGCCCCTCCGGCGGATACGCCGCGGTATGGCGCCCAGGCCGTTGCTTGGGGGTGGGCTGCCTTCCAGGCGATTCAACCAGGGGGTCGGCCAGGAAATACCCGAAAACGATCCCTACCAGGTGTGCATTGGGAAAATCCTCGTTACTGGGATAGGTTCTGTATGTCTCAAACAATGACGCTGCGATTGGGCTTACCGGCTGGAAGCCTGCAAGAGGCCACGGCAGACTTGTTCCGCCGGGCCGGTTACAAAATCACGTACACGGCGCGGAGTTACTATCCGTATATCGACGATGAGGAGATCGAGTGCGTCTTGATTCGTGCCCAGGAAATGGCCCGTTACGTTCAAGACGGTGCCCTGGACGCGGGTCTGACGGGATACGACTGGGTGATGGAGACCGGGGCCGAGGTGGTGGAAGTGGCGGAGCTGGTCTTTTCCAAGGTCAGCCGCCGCCCGGTCCGCTGGGTCTTGTGCGTTCCCGAGAATTCGCCCGTCCAGACGGTCAAGGACCTGGAGGGCAAGCGGATCGCGACCGAGGCGGTGGGGATTACACAGCGTTATCTGGCCCGCCACGGCGTGACGGCCAAGGTGGAGTTCAGTTGGGGGGCGACCGAGGTCAAGCCGCCCAAGCTGGCCGACGCCATTGTCGAGGTCACGGAGACCGGCAGTTCCCTGCGAGCAAACAACCTCCGCATTGTGGACGAGGTGCTCGTCAGTACGACCCGCTTCATCGCGAACAAGCAGTCTTGGGAAGACCCCTGGAAACGCGGCAAGATCGAGGATATCGTGCTGATGCTCCGCGGGGCGATGGCGGCCGAGGGCAAGGTGAGTTTGATGATGAACGTGCCCCGCGCAAAGCTGGACACGGTCCTCGGCATCCTCCCAGCGCTCCAAAGGCCCACCGTGGCCGATCTGGCCGACCGTGGCTGGGTTGCCGTGATCACGGTCTGCGACGAGTCGTTCGTCCGGCGCGTGATCCCCCGATTGAAGGCGGCCGGGGCTACCGGCATCGTGGAACAACCCATCACCAAATTGATCGAATGACGCCCACGGCGCCGCGATCCAACCAAGATCGTTGTATTGCAGTAGCACAAACAAAACGGCAAGATGGACACGGCTGGCAAGACGCGCGTTATGACACCTGACGATCGCTTGGCGGAATATCTCAAATCCCTGCACGTGGTCATGCCGCCCGCCCCCGAGCCGAAAGGGCTGTATCGCCCTGTGGTCGCGGTCGGCGGCCTGCTGTTTACCTCGGGTCATTTGCCGATCGACGAGCAGGGGCGCCTGATCGCGGGGACCGTGGGCGGAGATTTGAGCGAAGAACAGGGACGCCGCGCGGCGCTCTTGGCAGGGCTGGGTATGCTGGCGTCGGTCCGGGCGGCACTGGGAGGGCTGGCTCGCGTCCGCCGCGTCGTTAAGCTTACGGGTTTGGTGCAATCCACGCCGGAGTTTACCGGTCAGCCGCGGATCATCAATGCCTGTAGCGAGCTTCTGGCCGCGGTCTTCGGCGAGGAATGGGGCGTCGGCGCTCGCATCGCATCTGGTACGAATGCCCTGCCTCTGGAAGCCGCCGTGGAGGTCGAGGCCATTTTCGAGTTGCGGGAGACCGCCAATGGGGACGGGCGATGACCTTCCGTTTGGGTAACGGTCATGCGTGAAGATCACATTTTGGTGGTCGAAGACGATTTGCGGATTCAAGAGCTGTTGCAGTACAACCTGCAAAAGGAAGGATTTGCCGTCCTTCCCGCCCATTCCGCGGAAGCCGCCTTGCAAATCCTGGAGCAGACGACGCCGCAATTGGTGCTCTTGGATTTGATGCTCCCGGGGATGGATGGTTTGACCTTCTGCCGCCGCCTCAAAGGCTCGCCGCAGTGGCGAAGTATCCCCATCATCATGCTCACCGCGCGGCGCGAAGAGGCCGACATGGTGGCCGGTCTGGAATTGGGGGCCGACGATTATCTCCCCAAACCCTTCAGCGTGCGGGTCCTTTTGGCCCGGATTCGGGCCGTCCTCCGCCGTACCGCGGAAGAACCGGCCGAGAAGGCGGACGGAATCATCCAATTCCGTGAAATCACGGTCCATCGAGAACGGCACGCCGTGAGCGTCGGCGGCGAACCGGTGGTGCTGACCCCCATGGAGTTCCGCGTGCTGGCGGTGCTCATCTCCAAGCCCGGCAAGGTCTTCACGCGGGGCGAGATCGCGGATGCCGCCCACCACGAGGAAAACGTGGTCACAGACCGCGCCGTGGACGTGCAAATCGCCGCCCTCCGCCGCAAGCTAGGCTCGGCCGGGCAATACATCCAGACCGTTCGCGGGGTGGGCTACCGCTTCTCGGCCTGACCCCGCCTCCCCGCCCTCCTCCGACTATTCGTCCTCACCCGATTTCTCGGCCCTGCCCGCCTTCCCGCCTTGCCCGCGATTCGCGGTCCGCTCCCGACTGCTCGGCCTGGCTCCGCTCCTCGGCCCTGCCCCGGCGTCCCGTCACTGCGAACTTTCTCTTGCTGGTTAAACCAAACCTCCCCCCGCGAACTAGGGGGATGCTAATTGTAAGTAATTGCAAAAAAACGACTTACGTCAATGTGGTGCCCTGATTCTCCCATCGTTTTCTCAGTACAAGGCGAATTGCGCAACTCATTACAGGACAAGAACTTACGAAAAACCATTACATGACTACGGCAAGTAGCGCAAATCAACAGAAAGTCGTTACGCAGTAACGATTTACGTAAAAATACGTCCAGGAAGTTTGGGTTAAACCAAACTTCCCTCTTGCTAATTGCGTAAGTTGTTACTCGACTTTTGCAAATTGGGGGCACAAGCCCCTCTAGGCCCCTAGGAGAGGGTTAGCC
>DYLS01000315.1 GCA_020721965.1 Blastopirellula marina
AGTGAAACAAAGGTCCCAGCGCTGTAGAATTAGCTGGGCTTTTCGGATGTCATTAGCAGGTCAAAGTCCTTGACCGCGATGGCGGGAAGCGTGTTCAACCGAATCCCGATCTTTTGGGCAACCTCGATCGAGACCCGCGCGGCCGTCTCTACACTGGGCAGGTCCACCACCAGCACCAAGTCGATTTCCCCCAAGGTTGCGAACATCGCGCGGACCGAGCCACCGTTTTGGGCGACCAATTGGGCGAACTCTTCGGTCCGCTTGGGGCTGATGCCGTTCAGGGCCTCTCTCGAGTAGGTGCCCAACATGACGAACACGGCCATGACGAAACCTCCTTCTGTGAAAGGAAGGGCGCAGACGCCTCGCCCGTCGAACATGCAACCACCGACCGCCGAATAACCCGCGGACGTTTCGAATCTCGCCGCATTTGCCGGAAAGCGTGGAACGGCAACTCCCGCCCGCGCTCCTATCTGGCCAGGCGCATCTGCTTTCTGTCGTACCTAGAGTTCGATGTGCATGACGCGCGGCTGATCGCTGATCTTGGACGCGTCGAACGTGACGAGAAACCGCTCTTCGTCGCTCATGCCGATCGTTTCGCCGTCGTGAATGACAGGCCCATTCTCGATGAGATAATACGCCACGTTATACAAAAATTCGAGCAGCATCTGAGGCTCTCGGCGACTGGAAAAGACCTCAATTTCGTTCAGGCCAAATTCCTCCATGCCGTTCGTAATGCAGGACAGACTACCGTCGTCTTCTGGCGAGAAATGAATCGCAACCCAAAGTTCCAAGGGAAGGACGTCGTCGTTCATCTGGTGGGCCGAGTCGAGAAAGGCCTGTGCCTGGTGAGCATTCCCGCCCGATCCCCAGAAGATGCCTACGGAGTCGGTGAGCGCGGCGACGGAGGCCACCAATTCCGTCAGTTGGCGGTGCCGCTCGATGGGATCATTGGGGCCGTCGACAAGGGCTACCACCAGGTGCGAGTTGTGCTCCTGCATTTCTTCCTCGGCAGTCGGCCAGTGCCACGCCACGGTACAGGGGAACTCCAGATCTTCGGGAGGGATGGGTTGGGGCATCAAGGAAATAGCGGCCAGGCCATCGCCAAACCGGAAGGTTTCAATCCCTTCTGGCGGTTCGCCATCGGGCAGCGGTACCTCCTCGGCCAGTTCGATTTCGGGGGCGTCAACCCAGTGTTCGCTCAAATACTTGCTGATTTCGCTGGCCGTGGGTAGTTTGGCTTCGCGCAGGGCGACCAAGGCCAGGGCTACGCGGAGGTTCATGACGCACGCTCCTTTCGTGGGTAGGCTCCGGCGACGTCATGCGTCGCGACGATTGGCCCCCGACTCCGTTTCGGGAAGAAGCGATGCGCCGCTCCCCGCAATCCACCACAACAATTCTCAGAACGGCAAAAGCTCCATTGGTTTGCCGCATACGTGAGCATTCACGGGGGTCTGTAGAGCGACCACAGAACACCACAATATAGAC
>DYLS01000316.1 GCA_020721965.1 Blastopirellula marina
TGAGGTTCCCACTGTGCCCCCCTCGGACAAACCCAGCTTGCCAGCCTCGTTAAACAATAACTTGTACTGAGTATAAATGTCCTGCCCGGCCCCAACAACTCGCCAGCCAAGCTGTTTCCGACTTGCCGAGGGAAGTGACTTCCCCATCCGGGAACCTCGCAGAGACCACTCGAACAAAAGCCAGCCCCTCCTTCGGCCTCGCTCCAGCCGAAAACGTCTGCGAACAGCCGCTCGGATATCCCTCTCTAGTGTGGTGGGACCCAGCTTGTCCAACCGGTCGCGATACACTGGGTGAGGACTGTTGGAGAACTCCCCTTGGAGACTTCTCCCTAAACAGTCACCGCGGCCTGTGGTAGGTCGTCCATTCCGCCCGAGAGGAACTGAATCAATCGGGTGCCGTATGGGTTTCGAGGTCGTTCTGCTGGTGATCTTTCTGGCCTTCTTCAGGAGGGCTGCGGCTGCTGGATCATGCTGATTTTGGCATGGGCTGTGGTTTCGTGGGTTGCCGAGCGTTTGGCACATTGAGAGTTCGGGGGACTTCAAGATGGGCAAAGAATCTAAGACCTTCCCTTGTGCGTGGCGAGATTTCCGTACCGGGCTGAATGCGAGAGAAATCCCTCGCCCACCGGACCGTACGACCACTCTCTGGAAACCGGTCGTCGGTTGGAACCTCTTTCTCGCGGCGATAACGGCGGCAACCGGCTTCGCCTTTGAGCCTTCCACTGATGGGTTCATCGAACGTGCCTCTCCACGCCTCCGCGTGATCCCGATCGTCCAGCAGGACCCCGGTGGTGCCCCCCCGCAAAACTGGCTTCGTATTACGAGCATCCAACTCCAATTCACGGCATTTACTGTTTCAGCCAACGAGCAAGCGATCCTGGTTCGCCCCCAAGCCATGCTACCGTCGATCCCGGTGGATATACTGGCAGCCCGGGTCGAGACCACCATCGAATTCGTGAGCGCCGGTCTGGCCGGAAGGCCGCGGGTGGCTACTAGTCCCTTGGTGTTCGTCTTTGGCGATCCCGACGCCGTGGCCGCAGCCCCCACTGTCGCCTGTTCCTTTTTCCGGGGGTACCTTCACGGGCCAACCTGGGTCTTGCACCCCATCACGAGCAATCCAATCTTCTTCGCAGAGTACCAAAAAGGGGCACGAACCGGCCGTGTTCTGGTTTACGATCCGGATGGGTCCCAAGGTCTTCGTTTCTATGGTGAATACAAGAACGACCGGCGGCATGGGCTGAGCGTCGTCCTGGAAAATGGACAACCCGTTTATGTCGCTTACTATCAGAACGACGTGCCGCTCGGCGAATGGTACGTGGAATGGCCATCCCCGCAGCCGGAGGTCTTGCCCCTCCCCGGCCTACCGGTCGAGAAGATGGCGGCACTGCGTCATGGCCAGCGGATTGCCGACTGGGCGCACAACTTGGTTCAAAAATGCGAACCGCACATCAAGCAATTGGTAGCACAGGTCTTTCGCAAAATCG
>DYLS01000029.1 GCA_020721965.1 Blastopirellula marina
GACTTTTTGAATAACCGGCCAGGGTATCTTGGTGGGAGCCCACGCTTGGAGCGTTGAGGCCATGCTGCGATTCGCGAGTATTCGCACGCAGGCGCGTCGGTAGTAATAATTGTAAAGGCACGGCAACAGACAGACGGGTCTGCAAAGCTTGAGCCTTAACGAAGCGTGTTGAAGCGGCGTTGAACGACACATGGTACGCTTAGAAGCATTCACCTGCGTAGGGTACTTTGTGAACACCACTTTTTGCTGGTCACGCGGTCCTTGCAGGGCACCCTACGGTTGCCGAGGAAGCTGCCCGTAACGACTATCCGGAGGACCATTTTACCGCCTAGGCGAACACATCATACCATCGCATATTAACCTTCGACGGACCTCCTTCTGCAACCCACTCCTTGCGATCGCGGGGTCTCCCGACGCTAGCCCCACGGGAGGGAAGCCCTGATTCCCTGTGCTATGTCCGAGGCGGCATTGTGTGAACTCCAGGAGGTTTCTTTGCCCGTAATCGACTTCGCAGAGGTCCGGGGTTTGCGATCCGTTGACTTTCCTCGTGCCATGAGTTTAATTAGGACTAAAGTGGGATGCCTCTCCGCAGTCGCGGCCCCTCCGCGTCATGACCAGCGTCTGTCAAGATGACCCCGCCTGGGCGTTCGATCTTCGAAGCGGCAAGCTCGATCATCAGCGACTCGCTAGAAGGACCGGTAATCAGCGTTTAGCGTTCGTTTGCAGTTGGTAGTATCTACGGAATCCTAGGAGCCTTCACCATGCGAAAGAAATGCTCGGTCATCGTGGCCTCGGCCTTTGTTTTGGCGGTTGCCTGCTGGGGCACCGACAAGGCCTGGGGCGTGATTCAATTCCGCAATGAATTTGTCGCGCGATACGTCAAAAAGGACAGCAAGGAGCCGAAAGACCAGGCTTTCGCCCAGCTTGTGGAAGAGGCCAAGTGCAACGTTTGCCACGTGGGTACCGATCGAAAACAACGCAACGCCTATGGTGCGGCGTTGGATCGCTTGTTGGACCGGAAAACGGACGCGAAAAACAAGGAAAAAACTCAGGCGGCCTTGGCTGAGGTGGAGTCCGTGAAAGTCGATCCCCAAGACCCCAAGTCGCCCACCTTTGGAGATCGCATCAAGGCCGGTGAACTTCCCGTGCCGCTTCCTCCGAAGGAAGAAAAGAAGTGAGTCTGTTGCCGTAGCCGCGGCCCATCCGGGCGGGCCAGACGGTGCCGATACGGCAGGTCACCTTGTGCTTTCCGCTGGCAGTCAACGATCTCCCGTGTCAGCGGCAGGCCGTTTGCGTCACGGGCTGGATGCGGCGAACCAATTCGGGCCGGGAGTGGTGCCCGTCCTGCGAGCCGCTTCCGCCGTATAATCGCTATTGTTCGGCAAATGAGATTGATGGGGAACCCGCTTGGCGGCGAGCCGGGTGGATGCGGTGGCATGTTTTCTTTTTTTCCGAGCCGATGTTCAAGGAGCCTGTGATGCGAACGGTGATGTTTTTGGCCTTGGCTGTGCTTATGACATTCCCTCCAATGACTCGCGGAGAAGACGCGGCAGGAAAACGGCGTATGATTCGAGATCGTATGGAAAAACGGGTATTCAAAAATGCGGACGGCGAGACCTTGCCGTATCGGTTGCATCTCCCGGAGGGTTATGATCCGACCCGAAAGTATCCGTTGATTCTCTTCCTGCACGGGGCGGGCGAGCGGGGCGATGACAACGAGGCTCAGCTCAAGAACGACGAGTTCCTGAACCTGGCTGGGGTGCCAGACCATCCCGTGATCTTAGTGGCCCCGCAATGCCCCCGCGATCAGTGGTGGTCGGCGATCCGCCGAGGTCCCAACGGGTTCGAGGCCGTCGCGGCCGAAGCCGCTCCAGCCATGAAGCTGACCATGCAGCTTCTCGACGCTTTACAGAAGGAGTTCAGCATCGATCCCGCGCGGCGTTATGTGACCGGCCTGTCGATGGGTGGGTTTGGGACGTTCGATCTTTTGTCGCGGCGGCCCAACGATTTTGCCGCTGCCATCCCGATTTGTGGGGGAGGCGACGAATCGCGGGTCGGCGAAATGAAGGGGATTGCTTTCTGGGTCTTTCATGGCGGTGCGGACCCGGTGGTACCGCCAGTCCTCTCACAACGAATGGTCGAGGCATTGAAAAAGGCGGGAGCCGAGGTCCGATACACGGAGTACCCCGGCGTCGGCCACAATTCCTGGACCTCTGCTTACAATGAGCCGGAGTTGGCGGAGTGGCTCTTTTCGCATTCCCGCTCGCAACCATGACAGGCCGCAACACGGCTGCCACGTGATACGCGGTGCCGAACGGGATCGGCCTTGGGCCGTTGCGGCCTTTGGGGGATGGCGCGCCTTTGACCCCGCCTCCTCGATCGTCTTGGATGTCACCGAACGGCCAACCCCGCCGCTCCACACGTCGGGAGCCGGTTTGGCCTTTCCCAGAAGCCGGGATTTTGATATATGCGATCGCCGGGCTGGGGAAATCGGTCTGAAAGCCCTCTCCAGACGGAATGGTTCAGGCCCCCGACAACGGGTGCCCTTTTACTACAGCGCAAAGTTCGCCTAATTGGATGATGTGCCCGGCATAGATTGGGAGGGGCTAGGTCCCAGCGCCAGACTGTGTGGAGTCAGGCGAACACCCCTGCGCTGTAGTACTAGAAGAGGGGGCTGGAAGGGCGGCGTCTCTGACTGTTTCGTGCTGGAATGGCAAACCGGCCCAAGAGGAGGCTCGCTGCGGCTGGCCCCGTTTTTCTCAACCCTAGTCGGCAATCCCCTTATTGGAAGTTGGAAAGCAGCTCGAAGGAGCGAATCCGGAATGAATCGACGGTTGTTCCTGGCCTTGACATGCGGTGGTGCGGGATGGGCGACCTTGGCGCAAACTGGAGCCTGGGCCGCCACAGACGGTCTTGATCCCGAAGTCCTGAAGGCTTCCCTTCGCACGGCGACGCCCGAGGAAAACGGCTTCATCGAGTACGTCGTAGGCTTGGCGAGGTCGGGCCGGATCTCCCCCAAGATCGTGCAGGCGGCCTATCTTTTCGCGAAAACGAAGCCTAAGCATCGTTTTCAGTACTTCAAGTTTGCTATCATCCGCCTGGCGGCCCAAGAGGGGATTCGGCTTTAGCTTTATTCCTGAGAGGTCCGCGTGTGGCTTCGGCACACGGCCTCATTCCGTAATGCCCGCGGACCACTCGATCCGCGGGGTGCGGGACACCTGCGGCAAGACCCCTTGCTGCAACTCCAGGACCTCGGTGCGGGCAGCCTCGACTTCATCGGGCGAGCGACATGCCCGAACCGTCACCGAAAAGGTTCGCGACTGCCCGGGGTCCAGGGCCACGACACGTCCCCGGTCCTGCTCGAAGCTGCGGACATTAGGAAAGTTCACGCCCGGTTCCAGTCCAGTTACGTACCCGTCGCATTCCGGTTGTTCGTTTTTCCAGAGCGTAAAGCACGGCAACTGGCGGACGTTGAAGACCACCGCAACGCCGGAACTAGACTGGGCGTTATGCAGCAAGGCCAAGGTCTGCCCCGATGCCTGTGCGCTGAGATCGAAGAAGTAAACGGTCTCTGGCTTGCCCGGCGTGCCCGAACCATACACGTCCCAACGGTCGATTTCGGCGGCCGCGGTGGCATCCCGGGGGGCCATTCGGCGAATCGGTAGCACGACCCTGGCCCCCGGATCCAACAGGGGCGTGCCGAAGTTGATGTGGTACAACAGCTCCATCCCTGCCGCGACGCCCGCCAGGTTGGTTACGGTATCGGTCACGGTGAATTCCGGCCTACCTGGGATGAGGGATATCTTGGTGGTTAGTTGCAGCTTGGTAAAGAAGAGCCGCGTTTCGCGGACCCGCCCAACGACGCTGATCTCCCCGCTGCCGGTATCGACGGCGACTTGCACGTGCTCGGCAGGGGTATTAGCGATCCGCCCATGCAGGGGGTATCGCAGCGTCCCGTTATCATGGAACTCGGGTGCGCCATTGCTTTCCAGGCCGCAGCGGACCAACAGCTCATCGAATCCGTCTAGCCAGCCCAGCCCGCTCGGCTCGAAGATCGGTACGAAGGCGGGATTCACCGGACCGCGGGTGGGAGAAGTCCAGCCCAGCTTGAGCCTGCCGCAGTCGGCCTTCCAGATACCCATGCCACGCGTGGGAACGATAGCCACGGTCATCTCGCCGTTGCCGATCTCCACGAGGTCTACGCCATCGCAGGGGCCGCCGCGAAGCCTCCGTTTGGATACGTGAACACGAGCTGCCGCCCCCGGCAATTCGCCGGGAGAGATGGTCAGCGATTCCAAGTACACACCGCGCTGAGAGTCGAGGATGGTCCAGGTTTGCTCGCCCATGCCTTCATTCTCCGACTTTTCGTGCCCATCATGGAACAAATCACGCCGCCGCGGGCATACTGTAGCTCAGGACAGCGACCTGACAAACCGCCGTTCTAGTGTATACGTGGGTCCCGCCATTCGCCAGGGGGCAAGAATCAAAGCATCCCTGGCCAAGCCCTATTTGATAGGAAGTGTTGGGTGTCCCGAGACGTGCATTCGAATAAGTGGCGATTTGGGGTTGTTTCAATCCTCTCCCCTTCGCATCTGGCTCGCATTATGCGTCCGTCACGGGGCAGGCGCACAATATTTCCCTCTCATGCCGTCTAGGCATGCGCTAGAACGTGTCAACGCATTCGGTAGCCCCCGCAAGTCAGGCTGATGCCTGCCGCCGCGGCCACGTCTTGGACGCATCGCCAATGTTTTTCGATCCCCTCGATACTTCTACACTGCGCAGGATACGGAGCTTCGCAGGTTACATTAAACTTTTTGTATAATTATGTATAAATACTCATCAAACCAGCCCTCATGGATGCCAGGATAAATGCTCCTTAAAATCGCCTTGTACTGCCGCTCCAGCCGGGATCGCCTGACTTTATATCGCATCCCGCGGAACGACGACAGACTACTAACGACTTTCAGGTTCCTGGTATTGCCAATAGACATATCGATTTCATGAAAGCTCATGCCCCTTCCTCGCCTCAAAAAATGCTCTTTGAAAGCCGCATTATATTCACGATAACGTTCCCGAAAATTCTCTCTCGGGCTGAATCTGGAATAAGCGAAGGCCAGTTCATGGGGCAACCAGTGAAAAAAGGGGAGCATGGACGTGTGGCTGTCGAAATACCAGAGCCGGTTCGGTGTTTCGACGATGATCAGCAGACCGTCCCGCGGAAGCATCGCCCAGGCATCGCTCAGAGAAGCCAATCTTTCGCCGATCGTCATGTGCTCCAGGCAGGCGAAGAATATGACGAGGTCGAAGTTGCTTCCGCGAAACGTGCGTGAAATATCCTGGGCGTTTAACAGGCCAAAGTCCGCATGCACTCCATAGACCGTTGCGCGTTGCTTGGCCACCAACAAGGCGCCTTCATCGATGTCGATTGCGGTAATTCGTGCGCCTTGCTCGGCCAAGGCAATCGTCGACGATCCCGTCCCGGAGCCGATTTCTAAAACACTGGCATTTCGTAACGGCCTCGCGCTGTCGAGCCAAGGGATAATCTCTCTTCGGTCGGTTTCCAATCTTCCGTAGAGGTGCGCACGAAGATCCGTCTCATACTGTTCATCGGAATAGTTCTCGCGGCTCCGCCAGCCGGTATGATAATGCTCTCGAATAGCGTCCTCGATGCGGCTTAATCCTGCCTTATCCATGCGTATAAAATTCCGCGCCAGGTGGGAGGGCACGGGCGACAAGAGTCGCCACGCAACGCGTTTGAACAAGTCGCGGAGGTGCCTGGGCATCGCGGGAATCCTTCCTTGTGTGCGCCTCTCTGGGACGTCTTATTAATCACGAATTCCAACTTTGCCAGTATGGAAAGGCTTAGCGGCTGCGACAAGTGGGTACCGCAAACGCGCCCCTTAGGGAAGCTTGGGAGCGAACGAGTCGGAGCAACATTTGGGAGCTAGGAGTACCTTCCCAAACTCTACCGCTAAAAGAACGCTTTGCAGCCTCCTGCGGGATCGAAGCGGTATCCGATTCGTCAAAGGAGGTCCGGTGAAGGAGCAAGGGCCTTATCCGAGATGTGGCATGGGGCAGTCATAACTGGACTTTTACAGATTGGGTTCGCAAGCCCCGCTCTCCCTCATGAGATTCAAGAAGGAGGGCAGTTTACTGCGAAAACGGGCTTCTTTGTTTTTCTGAATTACCCAGAGTCGCAGTTTATCGCCCACTCCCATAGCGGGAGCGAACCGTTTCCAAAGGTCCAGTCGTAACGAAAAAACAGCGAGAAGCGACGTCGGTTGCAGCGGATCGCGGTGCGTCCATGCGTGCCTGACGAGAGGAAGAAGATTCGCGGCTATTGCGTGTAAAGGTTGAAAAATCCCCCACTAATAGGGTATCGCAGATCTGGAGAATTGGGCCACGTGCGCGTTAGTCGAGCATAGCTGCCTCCAGTATGTGCACTCTTCTGCAAGCAAGATGGCTGTAACTTGTCTTGTTCGGTACCTGAGCCGAATGGATTTAGGGGGCGTCACACGGCGATGTAGCCATCCTCGTCCCTGCATAGCGGATTTGGAACGGCGTTTGCCAGTAGTGGGACATCGTGATTCCGGGCCAAGTTGGCAGGGCAGCGAGAGGCGTGAATTCGTTGCCCAAAACTTTTTTGGTTTCCTTGCCAGGTAGGTACAAATCCATGACCCCAAAAGAAGTGCTGGCGTTGTGTCGGGAAAAGGGTGTGCGGTCCGTCGATTTGAGATTCATGGACTTCCCCGGTTTGTGGCAGCATCTGACGATCCCGGTGTCCACGTTGACCGAGGACACGTTCGAGGAGGGCGTCGGCTTTGATGGTTCCAGCATCCGCGGTTGGCAGCGGATCAACGAGAGCGACATGCTGCTGGTCCCGCAGCCCGAGACGGCGGCCATCGACCCCTTCGCGGAGATTACCACGCTCAGCATCATCTGCAACATTCAGGATCCGATTACGCGTGAGGATTACTCGCGTGATCCTCGAAACGTGGCACGGAAGGCGGTCAACTATCTCAAATCCACCGGAATCGCCGATACCTGTTATGTCGGCCCGGAGTGCGAATTCTTCATCTTTGACGACATTCGCTACGATCAGTCGTCGAATAGCGGATACTACTACATCGACAGCGTGGAGGGGGCCTGGAATCGTGGTCGCGACGAGAAGCCCAACCTGGGTTACAAGTTGCGCTACAAGGAAGGCTATTTCCCTGTTCCGCCCGCCGATCAGATGTTCGATCTGCGAAATGAGATGATGCACTTGATGATCGAATGCGGGATACCGATCGAGGCCCAGCATCACGAGGTGGCGACCGGGGGCCAGGCCGAGATCGACATGCGATTCGCGGACCTGGTGCTGATGGCGGACCGCGTCATGATGTACAAATACATCGTGAAAAACGTGGCTCGTAAGCACAACAAGGTGGCGGTCTTCATGCCCAAGCCCCTGTTCGGAGATAACGGTTCGGGCATGCACACGCACCTCTCGCTATGGAAGGGAGGCCAACCGCTGTTTGCCGGTCGCGGCTACGCGGGGTTATCGGATGTCGCCCTGTACGCCATTGGCGGGCTGCTGAAGCACGCCGCGGCCCTCTGCGCCTTCAGCAATCCCACGACGAACAGCTACAAACGGTTGGTGCCCGGCTTCGAGGCTCCCGTCAACCTCGCCTATTCGCAGCGGAACCGCTCCGCGGCGATCCGCATTCCGATGTACAGCCCCAACCCCAAGGCCAAGCGGCTGGAATTCCGTTGCCCCGATCCCTCGTGCAATCCCTACTTGGCCTTCGCGGCCATGCTGATGGCGATGATTGACGGGATCCAGAATAAGATCGATCCCGGACAGCCGCTGGACAAGGACATTTACGACTTGCGGCCCGAGGAACTCAAGGACGTTCCAACCACGCCGGGATCGCTGCAAGAGGCCTTGTCCGCCTTGCTCGCGGATCACGAGTTCTTGCTGCGGGGAGACGTCTTTACCCCCGACGTGATCGATACCTGGACCTGGTACAAAATGGAAAATGAGGTCACGGCTGTGCAGTTGCGGCCGCATCCGTACGAATTCTGCCTGTACGCCGATATCTGATGCTGGCCAATCGGGGCCTCTGGAAAAGGCGGCCGGAACCGCCCCCTCCCTTTCTTCCATCAGCGGAGCGCGACGCTGTTCGAGTCGCGTTCCGCTGGTGTTTGGGTTAGTGCTACAGTGCTGGATTGTTCTCAATATCTTGTAGGGATGAGAAACAACGCATTGCAACGTATGGTGGGTGCATCATACAGGCACACGGACCTTGCGCTGTAGGATTAGTTCCAGCCGTCGTCCTTGCGGCCGCTCCGCCGTTTTTCCAAAGGGGTCAAGCGGTCGCCCAACGCGCTGATCTTTTTCTTGATAGCCAAACGGGTTACCAGGGCGACCTTGTTGGCACCCAGCTTGCGCATGGCGTTGGTCTTGTGGTTGTCCACGGTGCTGACAGCCACCTTGAGGATGGCCGCCGCCTCTTTCACGGAACAGCCCAAGCTGATCAGGCGGACCACCTGTTTTTCTCTGTCGCTGAGGGGTTTGCCCAAAGCTCGTTGTCGTTTCTTTTTGTTGATGGCTTTCTTTCTGGCCATGGCCGATCCTCGCTTCCGTGATTCCAAACCAACGCGCATCTATCGCCATGATTCGGATCTAACCGCCCCGCGGACCGAGACAAGGGAATGCAGGCCGAAGGCATTCCCCCCGCTTTCGAGAAGTGACGCGTGCCCCCGGTGGGGCGTTTTCGAGAAAGAGAGCAACCTATTTCCGCGATTGCCTTCCATTATTTGTCCTCTTGTTCTTGCAATGCCATCCACCTGCGACGTTGGCGCAATGCCCAAAGAAACAGCCAGCCGGGGATGACGATGGCGGCTGCGGCGATGCCTCCTATGAACAGCGAAGGTCCAACGTGCCCCTTGGTCAGCGCCACGATGCTGACGAAGAGAATGGTCACGGCCGAGAGGGACGTCAAGAAGGCGGCCCCGGCGGCAAAGATGCCGATTCATTCCACGCCCAAGGGATTCCCTTGCAAAAGCAGGAGGCCGCCGACGGCCAAGGCCGGAAAGCACACCAAACCCGGATAGTAAGAGCAACAGAACCCGGTGAACTGGGGAAAGAACCAACTGATCAGCGTCATGGTGCAGCCATAGCCGATGGCCAGCCCCGGCCGCCCAATTCCTCTGCGGCAACTCCTGCATGTCGGCAGGGGAACCAACGCGGAAGGGTTTTATGGGCGATTCCTGAGCCGATCTGCTTTCTGCCGAGTCGGCGGGCGGGGGAACCGAGCCATCTACGCTGCCCGGGCCAGCCGTCTCGGGCAGTGGGTCGGCCAGCGTGTACAAATCGGCATCGTCAAGCGGCGGCTCCTTGGGCACATCGAGTACTTCGCCGCATGTGCAGCGAACCTTTTTCCCCAGCAGTTCGTCGGGGATGGTCCACTCCCGACCGCAGACCGCACATCGAATGGGGAAAGGCATTGCAATTCCTCACCGGCACGCATGGGTTGAGCGTTTGCCTGCTACCCCGGCCGGACGTTTTACCCGGGGGGCGACGGAACGGCGCCCAACAGATCCGCTAGGATATCGTCACGGGGATAGGCGTGGCCACGGTGCTGCACGAAGGCCTCCGCTGCTTCCACGCCAATTTCCGCTCCGCGCTGGCGAGATTGACGATACATCGCTTCCAGGTATTCGTCCATTCCGTGATATGCCCGCAGCCATTCTCTCTGGCCCACATGACACGCCAACATTTGCGATTTCTTCTCCAATTGAGACGAGATATCGACTCGGGTGGTAGGCGGAATGGGTTGGCCCAAGGGATCCACGCCCTCGGGCGGATCGCAGTAATAGAGGTACGGCACGCCGGAATTGGGCTTTAACGGAAAGGCCGAGCAATTCGGCGCCCCGTGCAGAAAACTAGCCGCCCGAACGAGCGTCGCCGTCATTTCATGATCCATCATGTAATCCCGCAAGGAGTGCGTAAACACGATTCCCGGCGCCACCCGGCGAAACAGATCGACGACCTTTTGAATCGTAGGCTTGTCGTAAACGATGAACCCGTCGCGTTCGTCCAGGCAATGATACTCGGCCCCGATCAGCGCGGCCGCAGCGGCTGCCTCTTGCGTGCGTCGGCTGCTGATATCCCAGCGGTTTTGCGTGGTCGTTCCGCAATCACCGGGAGCCAGAGTCGCGATGTGCACCTCCCAGTCCAGCTCTCGTAGGCGAATGAGCGTTCCGGCACAGACGAATTCGGCATCGTCAGGATGGGCCATGCAAGCCAAAACTACGCGATTACGAGGGATGACAGCCACCACGTGCCTCCGTTGTCACACGTTCGGGGAAACGTCTTACGCCTAGGGAAGCGTCAACCGTTCGGGAAAACGTCGTACAATTGGGAAAAACCCTTGCGCGAAGCTCTATTGGCATGGTAGCCCGCCTTAGGGATTCCATGATTCTTGTACCACGTTATTCCACCGGCCGGGGCAAGGCAAGCACGGGGTTGACAGTTTGGACCCAAATGGCTCGGACCCAAATGCCACGGGCCAAAATGGCGCAGAACGACGGCGGGGTTCGCGCCCTTCCGAGCGGGTCGGGTCTCCTATCGCTACAGCCCAAAGTCTGCCTGACCGCACGATGTTCGCAGCACGGATTGGGAGGCGTCACGTCCCATCACCATAAGATGTTCAGCCAAAAGCTTGCAAGGTAGTACTGGACTTTTGCAAATTGGGGGCACAAGCCCCTCTAGGCCCCTAGGAGAGGGTTAGCCTGTGGGCAATTAGGCGCGAAAACGGTTTGCCTTGTTTGTCTGATTTGACCAAACCCTCGCCCCTTGGCCCTCTCCCAGAGGGAGAGGGGAGCAGTTTGCAAAAGTCCCCAGGTAGTATTCTGAAGCCCCCGGCCATCGATTCAACCGGCTATTCACCGCACAGCCCGCCATAGAAAGCTATATTTTGCTAGCCAGGATTGGCAATAGGCGGCCAGCCCCACCGGCTTTTGGACCACGCGGTGGTGATGTCTCCACAACGATGCGCGGCTCCCGTTCCGGCAAGGCAAACGGCACGCGCCGCCCTGTTCGTCGTTTTCCGGCGGATTCTTCGAAATCGAGACCTTCGCCATGAGTTCCACGCGACGTATCCATCAGTATTGGTCGATCCGTGAATTGACTTATCGCATCTTGGACGGTGCCGCTGTCGTCGGTGGCGCATTGCTGGCCCAATTGCAGATGCCAGGCAGTCACGACCGCTATCTGGTAGCGGGGCTGATCGCCACGATCGTCTTTCATATTATCGCTGAGATCACGGGCCTGTACCGCAATTGGCGGGGTATTTCTCTGGAGCGCGAACTCCTTTGCGCGGTCTTCACGTGGTCGTTTGCCATCCCCTTTATGGTCACGTTCGGTTACGTCACCGATTCGTTTTCGTATTTCCCACCCCAGGCGGCCACAGTCTGGTTCGCGGCAACCCCTTTGGGGATGGTGGCTCTGCGGATTCTTGTGCGATTCGCCTTGCGGCGCCTGCGCGCCTCCGGCTACAACACGCGGCGATATGCTGTGGTTGGTGTCAACGAATTGGCCCTTCGCCTGGTCGAGGCGCTCGAGAATGCTCCCGACTTGGGTTTGACGCTTCTCGGTTTTTACGACGATCGTCCCGAGGAGCGAACCGGCCAGATCCCGGAGGCCGTGGGAAAGAAGCTCGGCAGCATTTCGGAACTGGTGGAGCACGCCAAACAGCGCCGCGTGGACATGATTTACATCACCTTTCCCATGCGAGCAGAAAAGCGAATTCGATCCATCCTCAACCAATTGGGCGATACTACGGCCTCGGTCTACATCGTGCCAGATTTTTTCGTCTTTGAATTGCTTCATTCCCGTTGGACCAACGTAGGTGGCCTGCCGGTGGTCAGCGTGTACGAAAACCCCTTCTACGGGATCGATGGTTTCGTCAAGCGGGCTATGGACTTGGCCTTGGGTACGCTGTTCTTGATCCTGGCCTCGCCCGCAATGATCGCGATTGCCCTGGCCATCAAGTGGACCTCGCCGGGGCCGGTCTTTTTCCGGCAACGGCGCTACGGCCTGGATGGCCGCGAAATCGTCGTCTGGAAATTCCGCACGATGACCGTTTGCGAAGACGGGGCCGAGGTCAGCCAGGCCGTTCGGGGCGATTCCCGCGTGACGAAGGTGGGGGCGTTCCTGCGCCGCACCTCGCTCGACGAATTGCCGCAGTTGTTCAACGTTTTGAAAGGCGAGATGTCGCTGGTGGGGCCTCGACCGCACGCCAACGTGCACAACGAAGAATATCGGCGCATCATCCAGGGCTATATGTTGCGGCATAAAGTCCGCCCCGGCCTGACCGGATTGGCCCAGGTGAATGGTTATCGCGGAGAGACCAACACGCTGGAAAAGATGCAGGGCCGCGTGGAACTCGACCTCCGCTATATCCGCGAGTGGTCCCTCTGGTTGGATTTGAAGATTTTGGCACAGACATTCTGGGCGGTCTTGCGAGGTCAAAATGCGTACTGAGTTGGGCGAGGTTTCCACCGGGGCGGGGGACACCACGTTTCCCCTTTGCATCGGCCAAAGTGCATCGCGCGGTGCAGAAACATCGGAGATCACTGCCGACGGCACGCCCTGGACCGAGAAACTCGAGGAAGGGCAACCGCCAGATTGCCAGCGGGGGCGAGATCTTCGGCGGGTGGTTCACGTCATCAACGGCGAGTACTACTCCGGCGCGGAGCGCTTGCAAGACCTGCTGGCTTCACGGCTCCCAACGTTCGGTTATCAAGCCGAGTTCGTGTGCCTCCGTCCCGGACTGTTTCCCCAAGCCAGGATGAGCACGGAGGTGCCGCTGCTCTCCCTGCCGATGCGCGGTCGCTGGGACCTTCGACCCGCAAGGCGTTTGGCGGAGTATCTGCGAGGGGAGAAGATCGGTTTGCTGCACGCGCACACGCCGCGGGCCGCGTTGATTACGGCGTGGACATGCCGCCGAACGGGGGTCCCCTGGGTCTATCACGTGCACAGCCCGGCCGCGCGGGACTCCACGGCCAGCTTCAAGAATCGCCTCACCGCCCTTGTGGAGCGATTTTGCATCCGGGGCGCTCGCGCTGTGATTGCCGTCTCCGAAAGCCTGCGCCGTCAGATGGCCTCCAGCAGTTGCGACGCGACTCGCCTTCACGTTGTCCACAACGGCGTGCCCCTCGCCGATCGCCCGCGGAGTAGCGAACCACCGCGCGGCTGCTGGGCGTTGGGAACGACCGCGCTATTCCGCCCACGAAAGGGGACCGAGGTCCTGCTTCACGCTCTGGCTCGGCTGCGGGATTGGGGCTTGCCGGTGCGACTGCTGGCGGTGGGACCGTTCGAGACGCCCGAGTACGAGGCCCATCTGAAGGCCCTGGTCCGGGAGCTGCGACTGACGGCCGCCGTGGATTGGCTTGGCTTCCGCCGCGACGTGGCCGAGCAGATGCGTTGCATGGACCTGTTTGTGCTGCCCAGTTTGTTCGGCGAGGGCCTGCCGATGGTCGTCCTGGAAGCCATGGGGTTGGGGTTGCCCGTCATCGCGTCGGCGGTGGAGGGGATACCGGAGGCAGTACGCGACGGCGTGGACGGCGTGCTGGTCCCTCCGCGCGATGTCCCGGCCTTGGCGTCGGCGGTGGCCCGCTTCATCCGTGGCGAGCTGGATTGGGCGACGATGGCCCACAATGCCCGTTTGCGCCAGCAAGCCTCCTTCTCCGATCTCAGCATGGCCCGGGGAATAGCCCAGGTTTACGATCGCGTGCTGGGCAGTGCGTCTCTTTGATGCCGGGCGCGGCGCCCCCGTCCATTCGCGCGAGGCATTCCCTTGTACGTTGTCCGCCTTGACAGATGGGGGACTCTCCGGGAGCCATATCTCCCGAAGACGGCGTCCCGCTCTCATCGCGAGTCGAGTTGGAGTCTGGCGGACGTTGGCATCGGGCTGTTCTGCCGCCGATTCTGCTCGTCCCAATGGCGACCAATTTGCTTGACAATCGCGTGGCCCTGCCTCATGATGACAGCGGCTTTCGAGAGGGATCGCCACGGTGCGGGACGTGTCATGCCCGAAGGGATGGCCATTCCGATCTCCGCCGCTGGGATCACCGAGACCGGGAGGAAGGGACATGTGTGAACACTGCAATCGACGAGAGTTTTTGGGGTCGGGCGTGTTGACGGCTCTGGCCTCGACAGGGGCGTGGAGCTACACCTGGGCCTCGCAGGCCCCCGCGGCCGAACCGCCAGGCAAGGTCCGCATCTGCGTGCTCTTTGCCGGAAACCCAGGTCCGGCGGATCGTGGCTGGAATGCCGACGCCGAACAGATGGAAAAGGCCCGGCAGGTCCTGTCCGAATGCGAGACCAGGCTGGGCAACATCGAATTGGTGGTGGGGCAATCCACGAGTAACGAGCAGACCGCGGCCCTGCTGGAGCAGGCGGGCCAAGGCGTGCCCGTGCTGGCCATCAATCTGAACTGCTTCGCACTGACACACTTGGTCCAGCCGGTCCTGGAGCGCCGGCACCCCATGGCTGTGTTTTCCCTCCCCGCCAGTGGGCATGACTGGATGTATCCGATGCGATGGCAACGCGCCGGGCACCGCGTCACCCTGTTCGTCAGCAGCGACTACGGCGAATTGGAGCGTGCCCTGCGATTGCTCCGTGTGATCCCCATGATGCAAAAGTCCCGCATCCTGCTCTTTCCACCGGCGCGAGGAACGGCCCCAGCTTGCTCGCCGGAATTGGTGAAAGAGCGATTGGGCGCGGAGGTCTTGGCC
The DNA here is from genome assembly GCA_020721965.1 of Blastopirellula marina. Taxonomy (GTDB): domain Bacteria; phylum Planctomycetota; class Planctomycetia; order Pirellulales; family Thermoguttaceae; genus Thermogutta. Next base: position 14,788 of record DYLS01000029.1, read on the forward strand.
GTCGAGCAGGCCGCCTTTGACGAGATGATGGCCGCCGTGGCCGAGGACGTGGTGCGCGAGGAAGCAGAACGCTGGACGAAGGGAGCCAAGCAGATCATCGAGCCTACGGAAGAGGATATCCTCAAGGCCGCCCGTGTCAGCATCGCCCTGCAACAATTGATGGAGCGATATCAAGCTCAGGGTTTGGCGGTGGGGACGTGCATGGGGTGGTTGCCGCGTGGGTTCCCCTGCCTGGGCTTTGCCCGGCTTCGCGACCGCGGTTTGCCTGCCGCTTGCGAGGGCGACATGGATTCTCTGCTGACGATGATGCTGTTCCAGTACGCCATCGACAAGCCTGGTTTTCAAGGGAACGCCACCTTCGACACGGCGAGAAACGCCCTCTGGACGGCTCACTGCACGGCACCATTGAAACTGGACGGTCGCGACGGCCCCGAGGCACCCTACTTGCTGCGGGGGCACTCCGAGGTCGGGGGCAGCGGGTGCGTCCCCGAGGTGCAATACCGCGTGGGCGAAATCATCACCCGGGCCAAGTTCGTCAATCTCGACACGATCCTGGCATCCACGGGAAAGATCGTGGAGGTCCCCGAGAAATCAATCCGCGGATGCCGCTCGCAAATCGTGACCGAGGTCAAGGACGCCGCCGCCATGGCCGCCAACTGGAGCAGCGCCCTGGATACCGAGGACGCCATGACGCTGCTGCACCGGGTCGTCTTTTATGGCGACCAGATGCAGAACATTCAGCACATGGCGCGGCTGATGGGCTTTCAGGTGATCGTCGAGGGTTGACCGGTAACCGTTCACGGCTCAGCTATCACGGAAAAAATTCGTGAGACAGCGTGGGTCGTTCAGAGGTTCGCAAGGCTAGTTCAGACGTTCCCGCGGGGTGTTCAGAGGGTCCACAGGTTCGTCGAGTGTGGAGCGGGATGTTATTGCGGCGAGCGTCAGCCATCTCATTTCGGCCAGCGCCAGGAGTGTCATTTCGACAAACGCCAGCGAGGAGAAATCTCAACCCCTGTCGAGATTTCTCGCTTCGCTCGAAATGACAATAGGGCGAGCCCTTTTGCAGTGACGGGCCCCGTGTGAACCACCCAGGAGCCACGGCACCCATTTCCACCTTGCCGTTTGGGCGATACTGTCCGATAATCGAGGGATTGGAACGCTCGCAGCGGCTGCGGCAGCGGCGGCGAGCGAGAGGCAGCGGTTTGCGCTTTGGCAAAACAGCCTGCTCTTGCAGGAAGGGCGTGCAGAGGTATCGCTTTGACGGCACCGCCGGAAAACTCGTTCTCGAGGAGTTTCTCGCTTTCCGCCACAGGAGGCGGCAGGTGCATTCCCCCCACGCGCTACGCCCTGTTTTTCCTGATCGCCGCAACCGGATTGGCGGCCGATCTTGCGACCAAGGAGTGGATCTTTGCCCGGTTGGGTATGCCCGGTGAACAGCCCGTCTGGTGGATCATTCCCCACGTCTTCGGGTTTCAGACCAGCTTGAACGAGGGTGCCCTGTTTGGCCTAGGCCAGGGGTGGAGCCTGGGCTTTGCGATCGTCTCCGTGTTGTTTGCGGCCGCCGTCATGGTTTGGTTATTTGTTCTGGGAGCCGCACAAAGCCGCTTCTTGACCTGCACGATGGCCCTGATTACCGCTGGGATTCTGGGAAACTTGTACGACCGCCTTTGGCTTCACGGACTCCGCTGGTGGGAGGCCAGTGCCTTGCACCAGGCGGGGGACCCCGCTTTCGGTGTTCGCGATTGGATCTTGGTCATGATCGGCCGCTGGCCCTGGCCGAACTTCAACCTTGCCGACAGCCTCTTGGTTTGCGGAGTTTCGTTGTTGATGTTGCAGGCTTTGTTCTTCACGGAAAGCGAACGAGCCACCGTCAAGGACCCGGCGGAGTCGACGGGCTGACTCGGCGAGGCACCACCGAATCGCGATCCCCGCCCTCGACGTTCCTCGCGAACATGGCGGTGGCACGGTTTCGGAGGTTCGTGCTTCGTTTTTGCCGGTGATGCATCTCCCGTTTTGCCATCTTACCCGTTTTGAGATGCTTGGCCCATTTTCGTGAACACAACTGATCGAACACCACAGGAAGCCTCGATTGTCGACCGCCTTCGCAGTTCGCCGCGTCCACGGCTCCATCTATCGGCTGGAGGCTTTGCAGGCCTGCGTTTTGCCGAAGTGATGCGGCGGCTCTTCGCATGGGATACGTCCGGTCGGCTGCTGGCTTTGAGTGCCATCACGGGCGCCGTGGTGGGAATGGCCGGCGTGGTCTTCGTGTGGGGGTTGGAATCGGTGCAGCACTGGGCCATGCACGAGGCGATGGGCTATCAGCCGCCGCCCGAGGCTACGCACAATCCCCGCGATCCCTTCGTCCTCCCGCAACAGTGGTGGCTGGTAGTGCTCATCCCTACGCTGGGCGGTCTGTCCTGCGGCTGTGTGGTGGAAGTTTTTGCCCCCGACGCGCGAGGCCACGGGACGGACGCCGTGATTCGGGCATTTCATGGTTTGCGTGGGGTGATCGTGGCGAACATTCCTTGGGTCAAGGGAATAGCCAGCATCATCACGATTGGCAGTGGCGGATCGGCTGGGCGCGAAGGCCCCGCCATGCAGATCGGGGCGGGCATCGGGTCTCTCTTAGCTACACGCTGGAAGCTAAGCGATTGGGAGCGGCGCATCCTCCTTTTGGCGGGCGCGGGGGCCGGGCTTGGGGCCGTCTTTCGTGCTCCCTTGGGCGGGGCCATGTTTGCCGTGGAGGTCTTGTACTCCACGACGGCCATGGAGTTCACGGCTTTGGGGCCGGTCTGCGTCGCCGCCGTCGTCGGCTATACCGTCTTCGTCTCCGTGTTCGGTGGTCAACCGATGTTTGGGCTTCCCTCCACGCCCGACCCCGCGACCGGCGTTTTGCCCTGCGCCTTTAACGGCGCGCACGAATTGCCGTTCTACTTCGTGTTTGGGCTATTGTGCGTGGGTGTCGCGTGGATATTCGTTCGCGTCTCAGGTGCCTTTACCGACCGCATCTTCGCGCCGCTCCCGCTGCCGCGGGTGATCAAGCCGGCCTTTGGCGGATTGGGAGTCGGCCTGCTGGCTTTGGCCTATCCCCAAGTCATGGCCGGCGGCTATGGATGGGTGCAGAAGGCGATTTTGCAGTCTCCGGATCTGCCCTGGGCCACGATGGCGATGCTCGTACTGTGCAAGATTCTGGCCACCTCATTCACCACGGCTTCCGGCGGGAGCGGCGGGCTATTCGCGCCCTCGCTTTTTATCGGTGCCATGCTGGGAGGTGCGTTTGGCGCCGTTTGCCACCGCTGGTTTCCCGCGATGGCGCCGCCTGTCAGCGCCTTCGTATTGGTGGGTATGGGCGGATTTTTGGCGGGGGTCTTCAAAACTCCGCTGGCCGCCCTCATTATGGTGGCCGAACTCACCGGCTCCCACGACCTCTTGGCCCCCATGATCTTGGTCTCGTTTCTGTGCGTGGCCCTGCTCCCGGGGAGGGTATCCTTGTGCCGCGAACAGGTGCCCAGCCTGGCGGACAGCCCGGCCCATGTCGGCGATTTCGTGATGGATGTGCTGGAGCAAATGAGAGTCCAAGAGGTGTATCACCACCAAGCGAACCCCACCGTCGTCGCCGAGCACTGCAAGCTGCCGCATCTGCTGCGGTTGGCAGCCGAGTCTTCCCAGTACGTCTTTCCGGTTGTGGATCGTGACAATCGGCTCTCCGGCATCGTTTCCCTGAACGATTTGCGAACGGTTTTAGCGGGGGAAGGGGCGGGGGATTTGGTAATCGCCGTGGACATTGCCGGCCCCCCCGTCACGCTGCGATTGGCCGACGACTTGCACACCGCCCTGCGTTTGATGGCGCGGCATCGCCTGGATGAGCTGCCGGTCGTGGCCGACGACAATCCCCACCGGATTCTGGGAACGCTCCGCCGCGAAACCATTCTGGCGGCGTACGATCGTCGGGTGGCGGCTCTGCGGGGATCGGACGGGCGGCCCCAGCCATAACCCCCCGAAGATCGCAGCCATAGCGCCCGGAGGACCCAGCCATACCCCACCGGAGAATGTATCCACAACCCCCCCGGAGGTCCAGGCCATAGCCCCTGGAGGCCCCAATGATAGCACTTTCTTCGGCGCGAAGGCACAGACGCAATCGGCCCAATCCGGTGCGGAGCTATCCTTGGCCAGCGGACCGCGTTTCGCGATCTGTCGATTTACGCCAAACGGAAATGCGGATATTATGGGGCGAGGGATTCTTCTCGCCCAACGGAACGCCCCCGCTGCCGATGCCGTGCCACGGATATCGTGCAACCTGGGCTGAGGCGGTTTTGCCGAACGGGAGCTTGGACGATAATGCGATTTCTTGCCATTAGAAGGAATCTGGCACATGGCCGACACGACTTACCGGATGGAACGTGACTCCATGGGGGAGGTACGCCTGCCGGCTGCCGCGTATTACGGGGCCCAGACCCAGCGGGCAGTCGATAATTTTCCCATTTCCGGTAAACGACTGCCCCAGGAATTGATTCATGCTTTGGGGCTGGTAAAGTGGGCGGCGGCTCAGGCCAACTTCTCGTTGGGCCGACTGACCTCGGGCGCCAAGCCGCTGAGAGAGGCACAGGTGCAGGCACTCTTACAGGCCTGCCGGGAGACGGCCGCCGGTAAATTCGATGATCAATTCCCTGTGGATGTGTATCAAACGGGGTCGGGCACCTCAACCAACATGAATGCCAACGAGGTCATCGCCAACCGGGCAATCGAGCTGGCCGGCGGAGACCGCTTCCGCCCGGAGAAGCCCATCCACCCCAACGACCACGTCAACATGGGGCAAAGCACGAACGACATCTTTCCCACGGCCGCGCACGTTGCGGTGGCCTTGGCGATTCGGGACCGCTTGCTGCCGGCCTTGACCAAGGCAGCTGAGATTTTGGAACAGAAGGCGGGGGAGTGGCAAGACATTCTCAAGATCGGCCGCACGCATCTGGCCGATGCCACGCCGCTGACCCTGGGGCAAGAGTTCAGCGGCCTTGCCCGAATGTTGGAGCTTTCCGTAGGCCGTGCTGAACGGGCGATCGAAGCCGTGCTGGAGCTTCCCGCCGGTGGGACGGCCGTCGGCAGTGGGATCAACACGCATCCTCAATTCGGTCGCCGGGTGGCCGAGCTATTGGCTCAGGAAATCGGGACCCCGTTCCGCGAAGCCGCCAACCATTTCGAGGCTAACGCCCAGCGCGACGGCTTGGTGGAGTGTCACGGTCAACTGCGGGCGGTGGCTATAACCCTGTTCCACTTGGCCAACAATATCCGTTTCTTGGGGTCGGGACCGCGGTGTGGCTACTACGAGGTCATCCTCCCCGACCTCCAACCCGGCAGTTCGATCATGCCCGGCAAGGTCAACCCCGTCATGTGTGAAACCCTGATGCAGGCGGCTGCCCGGGTGTTGGGTAACGATCACACGATCGCATTCGCGGGCGCGACGGGCGGACAATTCCAGCTCAACATCATGATGCCCGTCATGGCCGATACCACCCTCGAATCGGTGCGTTTGTTGTCGGGCGCGGTGGCCGCATTTACCGACAAGGCCTTGCGCGATCTGAAACCCAATCGCGAAACTTGCGAGGCAGCCGTGGAAAAGAGCCTGGCCTTGGTGACGGGACTGAATCCTTACATCGGTTACGAGCGTGCCGCTGCAATCGCAAAGGAGGCCTTTCGTCAAGGGAAGACGATTCGCGAGGTATGCCGCGAGCAAAATGTCTTGCCGGAAGACAAGCTCGCCGAGGCCCTGGATCCCCGGAAAATGATCAGGCCGCTCGACCAGGCGGGCGATTGAGAGAAGTCGCTGTCCTCCTTGGTTCCACGTCATGGTTTCTGGAGAGGTGCTGCCTCCCGGCGACTGCATCCAGCCCGACCGGCGGACAGTCCGTCTGATTGCGCGATTGGCCCAGCATGGATTGGGAGGTGCTTTGTCCCCTCACCACAAGGTGTCGAGCCAAGCAAACGATCCTGCACGGAAGTACTCGGAAGGCGTTGCCTCCAGGTCACGTCGTCGGGGCACCAGGCTGGCTCCGTTGACCACCGGGGTGACTGTTCTATAATCAAGAGACCGGGAAGGACCCGGGACGGGTGGGACCCACTTCGTGGATCGACTAACTAGATAAGGATGGTTCAAGCATGGGTATGGCAAAAGAGATCAGCTCCGGGGAATTCGATGCCGTGGTGTTGCAATCGGATGTGCCCGTTCTCGTGGATTTCTGGGCCCCCTGGTGTGGCCCGTGCCGCATGGTAGCGCCGGCCGTGGAGCAGTTGGCGGGCGAATTTCAGGGCAAGGCGTTGGTGTGCAAGGTCAACGTGGATGATTGCCAGGATATCGCCATGCGCTACCGCATCACCAGCATCCCGACCTTGATGGTCTTCAAGAACGGCCAAGTCGTCTCGCAGTTCATTGGGGCGAGGTCCAAAGACGATCTCAAACGAGCCTTGGAGAACGCAGTGGCTGCTTGAAGTCTGTTGGTTCAACCCCGTGCCATTTGGGGGACGGCTCGCAAGAAACACGCAGAACACTTCAATTCAGGTGGTTTCGCTGGACAGAATCACCTTTTGGGATGCCGGATGCGGCGGGTAGGATGGCCGTGGTCAAGCAGTTGCTTTCCGTTGGCAACTGCGGGTTCGATCATTCGCGTTTGGTGCAGCGGCTGAAGAGCTGGTTCGACGTCGAGATCACGGCGGCCGAGGATCGAAGGGCGGCCTTAACTCTGCTTCAAGAGCGGAGCTACGACCTGATCCTGGTGAACCGGGTGTTCGATGCCAGCGGTGAATCCGCAATCGAGTTGATTGCGGAATTGAAGCAGACGCCAAAGTTTGCCGCGATTCCCGTAATGCTCATTTCGAACTATCCGGAGTATCAACAAGAGGCGGTCCGGAAAGGGGCCGTCCCAGGCTTCGGTAAAAATCACCTCAACGGAAACGCGCTGCAAAGGCTACTGGCGCCGTATCTTGCAACGCAAGGTCGGGAGTCGGCGAGGGTCGCGAACCAGTAGTCTTTCCCTTACGCCAGGCAGTGCAATTACCCCAGGCAGTCCAACGCCCGGCCAAGGCGATTTGGCGTAAACACAAACGCCGTGGATCCTGCAACAATGGATCCACGGCGTTTTCCGCATCGCTATAGCAGTTCGTTTGATCGAGCTTGGCTATGGGCATCGATCCTGGATCATGCGCGGCGGGCGTGGCACGTCACGCATCGCTCCGCAGCGGATTCTTCGCCGATTCCGGGGTCGGCTGGGTCAAGGCGGCCTCGTAGCGGCGGAGCACCTCGCCCCAGTTGATGACGTTGTAGAACGCCTCGACGTACTCGTTGCGACGGTTCTGGTACTTCAGGTAGTAGGCGTGTTCCCAAACGTCAACACCGAGGATGGGGATGTTGCCGTGCATCAACGGGCTGTTTTGGTTCGGTGTATCTTCTACCACCAATTTCTTGTTGGGATCCACGGAGAGCCAGGCCCAGCCGCTCCCAAACCGCCCCATCGCTGCTTTCGTAAACGACGCCTGGAAATTTTCGAACCCGCCGAGTTCGCGGTCGATGGCCTGGGCCAAACGACCTTGGGGCTTGCCGCCGGCGTTCGAGCCAAGGACGGTCCAGAACAGCGAATGATTCGCATGACCGCCACCGTGGTTGCGGACAGCGGTGCGGATCGCTTCAGGGACGCGATGAATCGCGGCCACCAAATCCTCCACCGATAGCTTCTCCCAATCGGTGCCAGCGATGGCTTTGTTCACATTCGTGATGTACGCTTGGTGATGCTTGGTGTGGTGAATCTCCATCGTTCGGGCATCAATGTGCGGCTCCAAAGCGTCGTACGCATAAGGGAGTGCGGGAAGTGTGTACGCCATCGAGTCATCTCCTCTCTTACAGTGTCAAACCAACGACAGGTATCCTCGTCCGATTTTGCAGATGGAAAAGCGGCTAAATCCCCGTTTCCCGGGCATCTATTTCCCAGCGATGACAAATATCGCTAACGCAATTGTGTTTAATGATAGGGCGGACTGCGGAGTGGGCAAGGGCCACATCGGGATTTCCTCTCACCGGAAAAGGAAGTTACGGACTAAGGTATCGGCCAGGGGGAAAGAGTCGCTGCCGTAAGGGGGGTGACCTAGGGACAGATTCTTTCGCATTTTCTTTCGCATTCCTTCAGACTTTTGTTGCCTGACCGTGCCGCCCAGGCGTTCTATCCTCCTACGCTCCTTCTCACGCGCCCACCATGCAACGAGCTTGCGCGTAACCCGGCGATGGGGCCATTTTTTTGAAAATCGCCGGGACGTTTTTCCCCAGTGGCACAAGAGATGCACCACTTAGCCTGAGCTAACTTGCTCTTCCCGCTTGTGTCGCAAGGAATTCGGTTTGGCCCAGCGGACACCTTGGCCTGCGGCAACGTGGCGAACAGACTCGAGCGACTGTGCACTTAGCCTCCTTAAATTTGGGTTAAGTGCGAAATACGGGAAATCTCAGGAACTTTTCCGTGTTTGTGCGCGATCAAAAAAACTAGGTGTTGCGATTTTGATACATAACCTGGCCTGGCGATTTCAATGGGCTGGGAATCGTAGCACAACTCCTCCTTCACGTTTTGGCTTTGCCCGCATCGTCATCTCCAGGCGGTCGCTGGGCGCTTATCGGCTACGGCAACGTTGATGATGCATCTGAAGAGTGGTCATGAAGAAATCTCATCGATCTCCTTCGAGGAAGGAGCCGCGGCTTGCCTGTTCGACGACTCTCAGGTTTGAGAGCTTGGAGCCGAAACTGGTCCTCGCTGCGGCGCCTGTGGACCTTGGCCTGCTCGACTTCGCGAGGATAGAGCTGGCCACGTCGGGCGACGCCTGGCTACGATTCACGGCGTCCTGGACGGGCACACTCACGGCGATACGAACCAGCGGCAATCCCTCCAGCTCGAATGACGGGATGCTCCGCTTGTATCAGCCTTTGGGAAGCTCGGCTACCGAGATCGCCTCCGCATCGGGGAGACTGGACGCATCCGTCATGGCCGGCCAGCTTTACTATCTCCAGGTGCTCAGCCCAGCACCGGATGAGGTCCTTTACGCAGCCGATCTGATCACCACGACGGCTACTACTTGGTCCTTTTACGGTACCAGCGGCGCGGATACCTTCACCTACGACGACGCGACCGGCGCAGCCAGCATCAACGGCATCGCGTACAGCGTTCCAAGCGGGGTGACGAGCGTGTCCTTCTCTGGCGGTGAGGATCGGGACTACGCCGAACTACGATCCTCTAGGGGAAACGAGATCCTTTCCCTTTCCGCAAACGCGGCAACCCTTTCCGTAGGGGGCCGAACGATCACGGTCGATGGAACGGAGTCCATTTCGGCCACCGTATCCGGATCGGCCGTCGCGGAGCTGACCGACTCGGCCGGGGATGATCGCGTGGAATTGCGCCCGAACGAAGCTCGAATCGAAGGGCCGGGATTTGAGCATCGGGTCACCGGCGCGGGCGTCCTCCATGCCTATGCGCGGAACGGCGGCGCAGATACAGCGACCCTGTACGACTCGCCGGGTGACGATCAGGCCACATTAAACACCACCCAAACGGTCGTCCAAGGGGACGGTTATTACAGTCGTGCCAAGTTTTTCCAGGAAGTCAAGGTGATGGGCACGGCTGGTGGGTTCGATACCGCATTGCTGGTGGGGTCGTCCGGAAATGATTACTTGACCGGCGATTTGAGCGGGGTTCACCTGAGCACATCCGCAGCCCAGTTCGAAGTCTCCGGATACCGTTTGCTGGTGGCCAAGTCGGGCGGTGGCGTGGATGTGGCGGAGATCGAGGATTCGCCCAGCGACGACTTCTTCGTGTCTTTCCCCGGCGACGCGACCCTCTTTAACGACCTGGCGACGGTTCGAGTGCAACAGTTTCGCTATGTTCACGCTTACGCCCGCTCCGGCGGAGAAGATCTCGCCCATTTCTACGATTCGCCCGGCGACGATCAATTCGTGGGGCGGCCCGATTGGGCAGCCATGACCACGCCCTTCGGTTACACCCGCGCAAAATTCTTCGAGACTGCCCACGCGTATGCGAGGGAAGGCGGAAGCGACACGGCCTGGTTATACGATTCGCCGGGCAGCGACGTCTTGACCGCACGGCCGTACTACACGCGGCTGTCCGGCGACCATTTCCAGAATCGTGTGGAAACCTTCGATCAGGTCTTCGCCCTGGCCGTCAATGGCGGGAACGATCGAGCCGATTACCATGCTTCGCGCGGTCAGGACTTATTCTCGGCAGTCGGTGGGACGACCGATTTCGTCTTCGCCGAGACCGGGACAACCGTGCGGGCATGGGGATTCGATGCGGAAGAAGCCTGGCTGGACAGCGAAGACCAGGTCAACCATGCCGCCGCCCGCTGGACGCTTCACCAGGACGAAATCCGCACCATGGTTTACGCCGAGGATTACTATGATCCCAGCGACGCCACACTAGGCTTTCAGGCGGCCATCGATGCCCTCCCCGACGAGGGCGGAATCGTGATCCTGCCAGCCGGCACGTACACCCTGCGCGCTGGATTGGTCCTCCGCTCCAACGTCACGTTGCGAGGGCACGCGGAGGGGACGACGCTAGTACGAGCGAATCACGTAAGTTCCTGGCTCGCCACGGGAGCGCGACCCGGCGATATCGAACTCCACGTGCAGTCCACGGCGGGCTTTCGGCCGGGCGACGAGATCGGGCTTTTCATAAGCGGGGCAGACACGCCGATCTATCGTCGGGTGACCTCCGTCCTGAGCGATCGGCTTGTCCTCGATCGACCGTTGGACGACTCCGTGGCGTCGTATCCGCCGGGAGCCGAGGTCGCCAATCTCTTTAGCCTTGTTCATACCAGACGCGAATACGAAGGCTCCGCCGTCCAGAACGCGGTCGTGGAAAACCTGGCCTTGGATGGCAAGGCGGCGGCAGACTACGCAAGATGGCGGGTCTCGGCAGACTCCGTGATTCATCTCCGCTTCGCCGAAAACTCCGTCGTTCGAAACGTGCAGGTGCGAAATTCCTTCTCCAGCGGCATCGTCTTCGAACAGGGGCGGGACAATCTTGTCGAGAACGCCGTGGTGGAAAACTCACGCCGCGATGGCATCGCCCTCGGCTGGGAACGCGATACCATAATCCGCAATTCGACCGTCCGCGGGTCGGGTTCTGGAATGGCAAACAGTGGTTGGGGCGAAGGAATCCTGGTCAACGGTGGCTGGGATATCCGCGTCGAGGGCAATCTGACCGAAAACAACGTCGGCAAGGGGCTGCATCCGGCCGGCGATCTCACTATCGGAGGAATCTGGCTCAACAACGTCAGCCGCTATAACGGAATCAACGGTTTTCACTACTGCAACAACAATTTCGCCGTTTGGGCAATCGGTAACGATCTGTACGGTAACGGAGACAGCGGTATCAGCGGTCTCGGCTTGGGCGGAGATTTCGGCGACCGGTTCAACGTCATTCGCGAAAATCGCATCCACCACAATCAGCGCCACGGCATCTTTATCAACGGCGGCATGGACAATTTCATCCAAAGGAATGACATTTACGAAAACTCGCAGCGGCGTCCCGGCCTCCTCTCGGAGATTATGGTGGGAGCGGTCCGGACGACCGTTATTTCCGAAAACACCATCCAAGCATCGGTGACAGGGGGCGCGCCGCCGATCGAGACGAAATACCTCGTGGCACTGAATTTCGTCCAATAGGCAGGCACCTGCCAAACGCCTAATACAAGCGGGCAAAGTCCGCCTGATTGCCTGACGTGCCCAGCTCAGCAGGTCTTTTGTAATGCACCCAATTTAGCAGCTCTTGGGTAATGCGCCCAAATCAGCAGATCTTGTGTAATACGCCCAGCCTACCTTGCATGACGTGCCGTATATTGGCCGTATCTTGCATGACGTGCTTGGCATGTGTAGCGAGCCGCTATGTTCCATCGCCGCAAGATCAAGGTGGTAAGCCAGCCAGTCAACCCTGCGCTGGAGTGCCCGTATCGCTGGAGTACCCGTATCCTCGTGAATCAGGAACAGGGGTGACGTGCCCGCGCGGAGCCAGGGCGGCCGTGCCTTCTCAACGTTCCGCCCCCATCAAGCGGTATCTACGCCAGATGCGATCCGTCCGCGGCATCTTGTGCTTGTTCTCGGGATCGCACTTCGGCGAGAATCTCGGCCAATCGTCTTTCTACGTCCTCTTGTCCCGTGGTGAATTCCAGGTCGATCCCGATAGCCGCAAGCGGCGACTCGCCCAATCGTGAAGAGCGGATTTTTACCCAGTCTTTTTCGGTGCAGACGAGCATTTCGGCCCCCTGCCTGGCCGCCCACGCTGATAAGTCCTCGATGTCTTCCCGGCGATATCGGTAGTGGTCGGGATATTCGCGAAAGGCCACGACTTCCAAGCGGGAGCCATGCAAGGTCTTGTGGAAGGCGGCTGGATTGCCGATTCCGCAAAAGGCCGCCAGCCGCTTGCCCTGAAGCTCGCCCATAGTGCCTGGCCCTTTTCCCAGTTGAACTACCCGAGTAGGTACGTGCCGCGATTCGGCCCAACTTGCACGGGGCGCACACCGATGCACGGCGGCACGGATTTCCGCGGCTTGCCCTGCCGAGACCTGGTCTGCCCGCGAGAGCACGACGACATCGGCTCGGCGGAGACTGCCCAGTGGCTCGCGGAGCGTTCCCCGCGGAAATAGGTGATGGCCGCCGAAAGGGTCCAGGGCGTCCAACATCACCATGTCCAAGGTCCGTCTCAGGCGGCGGTGCTGAAATCCATCGTCCAGCACGACGATCTGAGAGGCGAGTTCTTCGATCGCAGTCTTGGCGCCCAGCACGCGATCCGGGTTTTGCAGATGCGGAACGTCGGGCAGTTGTAGCTCGAGCACGGCGGCCTCGTCATTGATGGCTCCAGCCTCCGCGCCATATCCGCGACTGACGATGGCGATACGCACGGCATGACGCCGAAACCAGCGGCACAGCCAAGCCGTCATGGGGGTCTTCCCGGTCCCTCCCAGCGTGATGTTGCCGACCGAGATGACCGGCACGCCGACGTCGTGGATCGCCGCGCGGCCGTGGTCGTAGCGGCGATTCCGCCACAGGACCCCCATCGCGACAAAGGGTTCGCTCGCCGTCAGTACGGCACGCACACAGGCCGCTTTCCAAGAGCGATCCTTGCCCGAGACCACATCTCGCCAAAATTGCGATTGCGTGCGTTGCATACGGTCAATTTTCTCCGCGATCCTTGGTACCGGCAGATCGGCCGTGATCCGACGCAAGGGCGAGCGGCAGCCTTCTCGGCAGCGAGCCGGCGTGGCCACTTGCGGCAGCTTTTTCAGTAGCGATCGGGCGTGGCCACTTGCGGCAGCTTTCTCGACACCGAGAACCAGACCCTTGAAAATCGACGATTATACGGCTCTTTGGGGACGCCGTGCTATGCCATTCCCCGCCCGGGAAACACCCGCGGCCGGTTGAACGTATATAATGCGCAAGCTTATGAGTTACGATGTACGCTTTTTTCTCGGCTGCCCACGGTGCAGCCTCCCCGTCGGTCTGCAGACCGTTCGCCCGACTCGTGCTCAGCCGGAGGGCGCTTGCTGCCACGGATTGTCGCCGCGATAAACAGCGGCTTTCGCGGGCCATTGCCGTTGGCGCGACCCCGCAACGCCACGCACGTCATGGTACGGGCAAGTTTCAATTCCTTACAGATGGCCAAACGAAGTCTCGGAACGACCGAAGAATTAGATTCCATGCCCGACCGAAGCCCCTCTCCATCGCGACGTATCCGGTTGCGGATTTCGGTGACGGGGACCGTTCAGGGGATTGGATTTCGGCCTTTCGTGTACCGCCTAGCTACCGAGCTAAGGTTGTGGGGCTGGGTTCGGAACGAGTCGGATCGGGTCGTGATGGAGGTGGAGGGCGAGCCGCAAGCGGCGTGGGAATTTGAGCGTCGTTTGCGCCACGATTTTCCAGCCTGGACCTGTTATGAGGGCTTTGATTCGGAACTCGTTCCCGTGGATTCACGGGCGGCCACGAGCAGCGAGGCCGCGTTTGAGGTCCGGGAAAGCGTTGCGTCAGGGAGTCCCGGCCCTACCATCCCCCCGGATTTGGCGGTGTGTGCCGAGTGTCTGGCGGAAGTCGCCGACCCGAGCGACCGCCGCTATCGCTATCCCTTTACGAACTGCACGCAATGCGGCCCCCGCTGGTCGATCGTGGAAGGTGTGCCATACGACCGACCGCTGACAGCGATGAAGGGCTTTGCGATGTGCCCGGCCTGCCGTGAAGAGTACGAGAATCCGGGCGACCGGCGTTTCCACGCCCAGCCCATCGCGTGCCCGAACTGTGGCCCAAGGCTGTGGCTTTGCTCCGCGGGCGGCGGCGCGATTGCCAGTGGAGATCATGCCTTGCGGGATGCGGCCGGGCGAGTCCTCGCCGGACAAATATTGGCGATGAAGGGGCTGGGCGGCTTTCAGTTGGTGTGCGATGCCACGAACGAAGCGGCTCTGGGCGAGCTGCGGCGGCGAAAACGGCGGCCCGACAAACCCTTCGCTCTGCTGATGGACGAGGCGATGGCAAGCGCGCACTGCGAGGTGGACTCGAACGAGGTCCAGCGCCTGCTGCGTTCGGCCGCTGCGCCGATCGTGCTTTTGCGAAGGCGTGGCGAGGGATGCCCACACCCACCGATCGCCCCATCCGTCGCTCCCGAAAACCCTTACCTGGGAGTGATGTACCCGGCCACGCCGCTGCACCATCTATTGTTGCAAGCGGTCGGTCGCCCTCTGGTTTGCACCAGCGGCAATCTCTCCGAGGAACCCATGGCCATCGAGAACGAAGAGGCGCTAAGCCGTCTGGGGGGCATCGCGGACTCGTTTCTGCTGCATGATCGGCCGATCGTGCGAGCCGTGGACGACTCTGTGGTCTTGGCCGATGCGGTGGGGACCTGCACGATCCGCCGCGCCCGAGGATTCGCCCCGCGTCCCATTCGCATCCGCGGTGGGGTGCCGACACTGCTGGCGCTGGGCGGGCACCTCAAAAACGCACCCGCCCTGGCGATCAACGGCCGTGTCGTGCTGGCCTCGCACGTGGGAGACTTGGATACCCCGGCCGCGCTGAGGGCCTTTCGCCGCTCAGTGGAAGACCTGCTTCGCTTCTTTCAGGCTGCGCCGGAATTATTGGTCTGCGACCTGCATCCCGACTATGCCTCCACCCGGTTCGGCGAGGAATTGAGTGGTCGGTTGCGCGCACCGTTGGTTCGGGTGCAGCATCATGAGGCCCATTTCGCGGCCTGTTTGGCCGAGAATGAAGCGGGCGAGACTCCCATCGAATCGCCGGTCTTGGGCGTCGTTTGGGATGGGACCGGCTACGGCACGGACGGGACAGCCTGGGGCGGCGAGTTCTTTGTCTTCGATGGGCGGCGCGTGCGACGGGCAGCGCACTCCGCCACCTTCGCTTTGCCGGGGGGCGACGCCGCCGCGCGGCAACCACGCCGTTCGGCCTTGGGGTGCCTGCATAAGCTATTCGGAGTAGAAGAAGCCTGGCGCCGCTTGCAGTACCTCTTTCGCCCAGAGGAAGGCCGCGTGCTGGCCCGCCTGTTGACCGTCGGCCAGCTCTGCCCTCGCACCTCCAGCATCGGGCGATTGTTCGATGCCGTCGCCGCAATCCTGGGTCTGGGGGCCATCGTATCGTTTGAGGGGCAGGCGGCCATGCGGCTGCAATTCGTCGCCGAAACGTACCGTCATGCGTATCATGGACAAAGGGGCGATTTCGAGCCGTCGGACCACGTGGCAGCCGTTGCGGCCTGCAACATCACCCCTGCTGGAGATAAAGATGAGTCGGCACCGCTGATTGTGGATTGGCGACCGCTGGTGGCCTCCCTGCTTCGCGCGCTGGGCGACCAGCAGCCTAAAGAGGCATTGGCGTTCGCCTTCCATGTCCGCCTTGCGGAAACAACGGTCGAAGTTGCCCAGCGGTTGGGTTGCCGCACGATTGCCCTGTCCGGCGGTTGCTTTCAGAACTCGCTATTGCGGGAATTGGTGAAAACGGCGGCGGAGGAGCGAGGATTGCGATTGCTGGTCCACCGCGAGGTACCCCCCGGTGACGGCGGTTTGGCCCTCGGGCAAGTACGGATGATTGGCATGGGCTAGTGCAACAGAGGATGGTTGTTTGCTTGGCTCGATACCTTGTGTTCACCGGAAATACGCCTCGCAACGTGTGGCGGGCACATCGCGCAATTCATGCGACTTGGCGCTGTAGTACCTAAAGAGCGGAGACGCTTTTGATCGCGGATCCCGCAGCCGGGGCAAGATGGCGTGATCGCGCAGCAGCGTACCTTTCGTGAAGGAATCAATACGTGTAAGTACGCACGAAGGAGCTGACAGGAGTAACTCGGGCACGAGGGAGCTGACAGGAATAAATCGGGCAAAAGAGAGGGCGGGGGGCAGGCTTTGGGCAGGCTGGCCGCGATCGGTCGCCATGCCAGCGCAAGAGAACCACACGAGGGATGAGAACGCATGTGTTTGGGAATTCCCGGCAAGGTTTTGGAAACGTTCGAACGCGACGGCTTGCCCTACGGTCAGGTGGATTTCGGGGGCATTCGCAAGGAGATTTGCCTGGCCTACACGCCGGAAGCCGTCCCCGGCGAATACGTCCTGGTGCATGTGGGATTCGCGATCAGTCGGTTGAATGAAATCGAGGCCCAGGAAAACCTACGGCTGATCCACGAGATCGAAGATGGCTTGCCCAGTGATCCCTTCGAGGATTCGGCGCCGGACGCCTCGACGCGCGGCAGCTCGCCCGAAATCGGCAGCCCCGCCAAAACCAACATCTCGGCTGATATCAGTGGCGATCCCGGGAGATCGCAGGCCCCGCCTGAGACAAAGGGGGCGGGTGGCAAGCAGCCGGATACCTAGGCCCCCGTGCTTCATAGAGGGCATGCCCTCCCGAAAGGGCATCGAGTTCGGACTGGTCTGGTGTGCAACTTGTCTTGTCGCGAGTCCGCCATCAACGCTCGAGTCGGCTGAAAAAGGGATCTGCCTGTGAAGTATTTGGAAGAGTTTCGCAACGCCGAAGCCGTGCGGGCCACGGTGGCGCAGCTCCGCGGACTGGTGCAACAGCCGTGGACGTTGATGGAGATTTGCGGCGGGCAAACGCATTCCATCCTCCGCTATGGGCTGGATCGGCTCCTCCCGCCGGAGTTGACCTTGATCCACGGGCCGGGCTGCCCGGTGTGCGTGACGCCCATCGAAATCATTGATAAGGCCGTCGCCATCGCAGCTCGTCCCGACATCATCTTCTGTTCGTTCGGCGATATGCTCCGCGTGCCGGGGAGTGATAAGAGTCTCCTGGCCGTCAAATCGGAGGGCGGCGACGTACGGATCGTGTACTCGCCTTTGGATGCCGTGGCCCTGGCGAGTCGCAACCCAGGACGTCAGGTTGTGTTCTTTGCGGTGGGCTTCGAGACGACGGCCCCGGCGAACGCCATGGCCGTGCTGCAAGCCGCGCGACTGGGACTGGCCAATTTCTCGATCCTCTCCGCGCACGTGTTGGTGCCCCCGGCCATCGAGGCCATTCTCGGTTCGCCGAAATGTCGGGTTCAAGGATTCCTTGCCGCCGGCCACGTTTGCACGGTGATGGGGATCGAGGAATACTTTCCCCTTGCGGAACGCTTCCACGTGCCCATTGTGGTAACCGGTTTCGAGCCGCTGGACATCCTTTGGGGCATACGCGAGTGCGTCGGGCAATTGCAGAGCCAGCGGGCTGAAGTGCGAATCCAGTATGCCCGCGTGGTTCAACCCCAGGGCAACACGATCGCCCAGGCGCAGATGCGGCAGGTGTTCCGCGTGGTCGATCGGGCATGGCGAGGGATCGGCATCATCCCGAAGAGCGGATTGGCGCTCCGTCAGGAATTTGCCACATTCGATGCGGAGCAACGCTTCGGGGTCCCCGAATCAGGGCACGGGGAATCGCCGGACTGCATGGCGGGAGAGGTGTTGCAGGGGCTGAAACGGCCGCCCGAGTGCCCCGCCTTCGGTCGGTTGTGCACGCCCGATCATCCGCTCGGGGCACCCATGGTCTCCTCGGAAGGCGCATGCGCCGCCTACTACCGCTACCGACGTTGATGCCCCGGCAGGGCCAGTGCCGGCGAGCTTTTGCAGCCGTCGGGGCCGATCCTGGGGCCAGTCAGCACGTGCGGCAACGAAGCTCAGCCGCGACAGCCGCGATTGGTGCAGCTCGAATGAGCGGGTCCGGGCACGTTTCACCCTCGCGCTGGCTCGGTGACGGGGCCGAAATGCGGGCCCCAATCGGCAGCCAGGCCCTTTCCCTCGGCCAGCAGCCCGGCCATCTCTTGCTCGGAGAGGGGCTGATCTTTCTGGAAATACGCGATGTCTTCGCGGAGTTGCGCCACCGAATTGATGCCCAGGTTGACGCTGCACACGCCGGGGAGGCTCAGCGCGTAGCGGATCGCCGGGCCGATTTTCTCGCCAACCAGCATTCCCACGGATCGTGGATTGGCGTAGCCGCCTTTGGCGCGGTCGGCCCCGCCCAATACCTTCATGGCAATGATGCCCACGTTGTGCTTCCGCGCAACCGGCAGGACCTGCTCCTCGAAATTGTACGTATGACGATCAACGTAGTTGACCGCTGCCAGAAGGACATCCACCTCCCCGGTTTCCAAGAATGGAACGAACCGCGCCGACAGGTTGTGGCCCGAGATGCCGACAAAACGGCACTTGCCTGCCGCCTTTTGTCGCGCCAGCCAGGTGAAGACGCCCTCCGGATCGAGCGTACCTTCGACTTTGCGGTTTCCGACGCTGTGGTAGTAGAGCAAATCCACGTAGTCGGTTTGGAGCAGCTTCAGCGAGCGAGCCAGGGATTTCTCTCCTTCTTCCACCGTATCCGCCGGGACCTTGGTCGCCAGGAAGACCTCTTTTCGCCGCGTCTTCATCGCCAATCCAACCCCTTCCTCCGCTTTCATGTAGGCCGGGGCGGTATCAATAGAGTTGATTCCCAGGTCGATTGCCGTATGCACCACCCGGGCGATATCCTCGAAGGACATGTCGCGGGAGTTGCCGCAGGGGGCCGTCCCCAGTGTAAAAATCGTCAAGGATGCGCCTGTTCGCCCTAGCACCCGTTTGGGGACAGGCTTGTCCACCGCGGGGGTGGAATCGTCGCTTGCGGCGGGGATCGCATTCGAGAGCCAACCCCCTGATAAGAGGGTTGTCCCGCCCAAGAGGCCCGCTTGTCTGACGAAATGCCGTCGTGAATAGCAATGTGTTGGCATGAGAGAGTTCTCCAAATCCACACCATACCAGGGAAAAAAGTAATTTCCACGTACCGTGCAACCCCAGGGGAGTTTTGCCAGACCGGGGTTTCATATTTTTTCGCCCTATTGAACGGAAGTCAAATCCACATGCAAGAAATGGTCGCAGGGTCGCTGGGTCGCAGGTGACGGCTGGAAATTCGGTCATCGAACGTCATTCGATGCACCGGTGGACGGCTTCGCCAAAGACTGGTAGTAACCGCACACGGTTGAGCTATAACGGAAGAGATTTGTGGAACAGCTAGGGTTGTTCAGGGGTTCCCAAGGACTGCGCAGAGGCGCCCCAATCGTCGCTCAGAGAGGCCTCAAGTGTTGTTCATAGGCGCCTCAAGCATGGTTCAGAGGTTATTTGCGTTTGGAATGGACGGTCGTTTCAATGAGCGCCGGCAATCTCGTTTCGATAAGCCCCAGCAATGTCACTGTCTTTTCGATGAGCGCCGGCGATGTCACTTCGACGAACGCAGCAACATCATTTCGACGAACGCAGCCATGTCATTTCGACGAGCGTCAGCGAGGAGAAATCTTCACCCCAGACGAAAAGCTTTCCCGCTTCGCAAGATTTCTCGCTTCGCTCGAAATAACAGCAGCGCGAGCGGTTTTGCAGCGACGGGGGCCCCTGTTAACGACTACCCCGAGAGATTGACGCTTATCAAAACGGAATCGCGAGTGAGCGGACCACCCACGCTGCAAACGGTCAGCGTTTCCCAGACAGCCGTTCCCGGAAAAGTTGCGACGCTCGTTGCATGGTCCGGCGCTCTTGCCGCGTCAGGCTTTCGGTGCCTTCGCGGGCAACCTTGTCGAGGATGCGATCGACTTCCCGTTCCAGCTTTTCTAGCTCGCCATCGCCGTCGTCGTCCACATCCTCGGTAAAGGCGTCTGTTGTCGGACGACGCACCCGCAGTCGGGGTCGCCGCTGGGTCCACATGTGCCAGCGGTCGACAATGCCTTCCCAACCAATGGCCCGCAGTGCCCGGCCGAAGTTCCAGCCCTGATAGTAATACAGGGCCGCCAGGATGGCGCCAGTCAAGTGCACGGAATAGGCAATTCGGCCGTCGGTACTGACTTGCAGCGCACCCAGAATATCGGGGACGATCAGGAACAGTCCCGCAAACCAAGCGGGGACCGGCAGGAAGAAGAATAGCAAAATGGTACGGCGTGGGAAGTGCAAGCAGAAGAGCAAAAAAATACCAACCACGGCTCCCGATGCCCCAACCAGACCGAATTCGGGACTGCCGCTCAAAACATTGGTAAGAGACCAGAGGACGCCGCCCGCCACGATCAAGACCAGGTAAAGGCGGGTAAACTCCGCGCGACCGTAGAGGTTTTCGATCTCTCGGCCGAAGAACCACAACGTCAACATGTTGAAAAAGATGTGACTGAATGCCTTATCATGCGTGAATCCATAGGTCAAGAACTGCCACCATAGCCACGGCTGCCGAATGGTATCGACATGGGCAGCGGTCCAAGGGCTGATGCGGTAGTCCGTCAGGGCATCGGCCACATATACGATGATGTTGATCAAGATGATCCAGGCGATAGCGGATTGAGGGCCACTCCATTCCGCCGGGGAATACGAGGAACGGCCAGTTCGGTAGTAGTCACGATCTTGCCAACCCATGGAATCTCATTGCTCGATAAAGCCAGCCCTCGATCCTGATACCGTGAGAGCGCATGGTCGCGCCTCGCAGCAATCCAAAGGCCGTCCTGCTGGGACCCGATGAATCGCACGCACCGGTCGGCTGCCAATTTTCAGCCGTCCAATAATTGTAGCCTACGGGCGGCCGAAAGGGGACACCAGAAAGTGCGAATCGAGCGGGTAACACTACAACGCAGGGCTAGTTGCTTGGATCGACGTCTTGTGGTGATGGGACATACACCGCGCAATATATGCCGGACACATCACGCAACTAGGGGGGACTTTGCGCTGTAGGACTGAACGTGGGCGATTGTGCCGGTTTTATGCGGGACGGTCCGGTCGCTCGATCCAGCCCCCCGCGATGACTCGATCCCCTTGATAGCAAACGACGGCCTGGCCCGGCGCCACGGCATAGCAGGGATTCTCGAATACGACGCGGAGACGGCGTTCCGGCAGGGCTTGAACAGTAGCGGGGACGGCTGGGGCACGATATCGAATCTTGGCGTGACAGGGGACGGCCGCCGGCGGGGGATCGATCAACCAGTTGGCCTCCCGGGCCGTAAGCTCTCGCTGTGCCAAATCATCGCGCGAGCCGAGCACGACCCGCCTGGTCTCCGGCTCCAAACGGACGACGTAATACGGCTGGCCCAGGGGGATGCCCAGCCCCTTACGCTGCCCTACCGTGAAACGTTCCCAACCGTCGTGGCGGCCCACGATACGCCCATCTGTCGTTACTACCTCGCCCGACGTGTCACGATCCCGCCGACTTCGGACCAACGCGGCATGATCGCCGTCCGGGACAAAGCAGATTTCCTGACTATCCGGCTTTTCCGCTACCCGCAAACCAATCTTGCCGGCCAAACGGCGGATTGCGGCTTTGGAGTATTCGCCTATTGGAAAACGAACTCGGGCCAGCCGTTCCCGGGCGATCCCGAACAGGGCGTAGGACTGGTCCTTGCCCGGATCACGACCGGCAAACAGGCCCCAGGTCTTGGCCGCGGTCGGCTCAATTCGGGCATAGTGGCCAGTCGCTACGAACTCAGCCCCCCAGGTATCGGCATACTCGAACAACTTGCCGAATTTGAGCTGGTTATTGCACATGATGCACGGATTGGGCGTCCGCCCATCGGCGTATTCTCGCACGAAATATTCGATGATCGACTCGAACTCGTTCTCGAAATTGAGGACGTAGAAGGGAATGCCGAGCTGTTGGGCGACTCGTCGGGCGTCTTCCGCGTCGGCCGCGCTGCAACAGCCCTGCTTGCCCGGGCGGACGATAGGCAGGGTTGGTGTATCGCCCTCGGCAAGGGCGTTCGCGTTCACACGGCACCCGCTCTCTGCGACGCGAATGCCGTGCCGCATGAATAGGCCGACGACCTCGTGCCCGGCCTCCCGCAAGAGGTAGGCCGCTACGCTGCTATCGACGCCGCCGGACATCGCAAGGACTATGCGTGCCATCGATGGAGAGAATCAATCCAATAACCCCGGAGAAATACGCAACCGGGAAGATCTCCCGGTTGCCTACTCTCATTGCACACGCCCATTGAGGCACAACGTTTAGCATTGACAGCGACTTCTAGACGCAACGTATAGTGATGTGCAATGGCTCTGGGGCACCACAGAAAATCTAGGGGATCGGAAATCAGGGAAAATATGGGGGGGTCGGCAACCGGGAAAAACTAGGGAACCGTGCTGGCAGAAGCCCAGGCACAGGGACCAACCGTCGAGCCAGTTCACTCGTCCCGAGGCCCGATTGCATCATTGTACACCGCCCCGGCAATCCTGGGCGGGAAAAGGCTGAGTCCAATCCTGATGGCTGGTCTTAGCTGCTACCCTCTTACGAATGGCACGCCTCTTACGGATGCCACGAATGGCTAGCTGGTCGCGGATGACGCCTCCTCTGCCTCGGTCTTTGTGCATGCTTCTCACTACGCCAAGCTAGCACTACAGCGGAGGGTGGTTTGCCTGGCTCAACATCTTGTGGTCTTTGAGCATATCGCCCCGCAAGATACGCTGGGCACATCATGCAATCAGCCGGATTTTGCGCTGTAGGGCTAGTTCGCACTGCCGAGGAAATCGTCCACGCAATGGCGGATTTGGTCGCACAAACGATCCGTCTGCTCCTGGCTGGGCGTTTCCGCGATGACTCGAACAATCGGCTCGGTATTGCTCGGACGCAAGAGGACCCAACGATCGGGCCAGTCCAAGCGAAGCCCATCGAGGTAGTTCGGTGTGGCGTCGGAAAACCGCTCCACCAGCATTTGGTAGGCCCCCGCCAGCCTCTCCCGAGGCATCGTGAACTTAGTTTTGCGGATGGAATAACGCGGCAGGCGATCGGCGAGTGCGGCGACGGACGCATCCTCCGATGCCATGGCGTCCAGGATGCACGCCATGCCCACAAAGCTGTCCCGGACGAGGCCGACGGCGGGGTCGATCGGTCCGCCGTTACCCTCACCGCCAAAGACCGCCTCGTGTTCGAGGATCGCATCCACGACGTTTGCCTCACCCACCGCGGCGTAGTGAAACGGAACGCCGTATTTCACGGCCAGATCGCGTGACATCATACTGCTGGCGCAATTGGTTACAATCGGTCCGCGCCGCGTCTTCAAACGGTGGTCGACGCACATCGCCAGCGTGTACTCCTCGCCCAGGTACCTCCCCGAGCTATCGATAACAGCCAGCCGATCGGCGTCGGGGTCCTGGCAGAAGCCCACGTCGGCCTGGGAGTCGCGAACGGCCTGGCAAATTCCGGCCAGGTTCTCTGCCAGGGGTTCGGGCGGATGATCGAACAGCCCGTTGGGGATGGTCCCCCGGGCAACGACCTCGCAGCCAAGTGACTCCAGCAAGGGGACTCCCAAGACCCCTCCTGCCCCGTGATTGGAATCCAGCAGCACACGGTACCGCTTGTCGCGGATGCGGTCGGCGTCCACCGTCCGAAGCACGGCCTCTGAATGCGCGCTGAGTTTGTCGGGACAGTCCTCCAGGGTCCCCACCTTGTGGTACGGCTGCCATCCAGGGATGGAATGGGAGAAACGATGGCGGACCTCCCCGCCCAATAGGGCGGGGATGACCCTTCCTTCGGGCGAAAACAACTTGAGACCGTTGTACTCGGGTGGGTTGTGGCTGGCGGTGATTTGCACCCCTCCCGCCGCCCGATAATGCCGAACCAAAACCCCAACCGTGGGGGTCGGGACAACATCGGCATCCAAAACGTCACGACCGCACGCCATAAGTGTTGCCTGGACGGCGCGTTGCAGCATTCGGCCGGTCGTGCGACCATCCCTCCCCACGATCATCGGGCCTGGCGGGGCAACTTCCGCCCAGGCGGCGATATAACGGATGGCAACCTCCGGGGAGAGATCCCGCCCAATTACGCCACGCAGCCCGGATACCGAGATGATTAACTCACTCATGATCGAGTCAACGCCTGAATCGAGACCTTGGTGGTCAAACGTCCCACGAACCTTATTCGCAGTTCTAGCACATCCGGCGAATCTGTCCAACCCGACCCGAGAAGGCGAACCGTTCGGCCGGCAATTCCGTCTGAAAGGATGAAAGGGGTTATCGCTGGATTACTGGAGTTTTGCAAGCTGTTCGCTACCCCCCCGAAAGGTGGTGACAAGCCTGACGCGTAAGCAATTGAGGTAAATCAGTAAAAGAGCGAAAGCCTTTTTCGCAGTAAACTGCCATCACCCTGCCATTTCCCGAGGGAAGTGGGAGCTTGCGAATACACGTTGCAAAAGTCCAGTCTTCAGTTTCATGCCCTCTGATCGGATGGCAACGCGAGCTTCTGTTCGGACTTGCAGGAAATATGTGCAAGTTAGATGTCGTGAGTAGTTTGAGAAGAATAGGTTGAATAGCGACTTTTCAATTCCTAGGTCGATTCGGTTAGACAGTTCCCGGTACCCCTATATTGGGCGATTGGGTAGCAGATTCGGGCGTGGTCGGCTATGCTGGGATGTTGGAAGGCGTGCTATCTTGTCGCGCTTCAGCTTGCGGTGTTGGAGATGCGACGATCTTCCGGATCGGTCCGAAAACGGGTATCTTTTCCAAGGGGATTGGTAAGATTGGATTGGTTGTTTGAGAAAGGCGGGTTGTTTATCGAAATGCGTGAGGTAATACGGAACGCGGCATCTCGTTGACGTAGGCAATGCTGACCAGGTTCCTCCCACACACCTTCGCAGGAAGAGAATCCACATGAGCTGTGGCAACCCTCGGTTCCCTCGTCGTTTCGATCGCCCCAAGGCCATCACTTGTGAGCCGGACAAGCCGATTCGATGCGGACGTGCGGATAGTGCCGGCAAGATTTTCGCAAGATTCCCACAGTCGAGCCATCAACGGGCACAGGCTGGGAAAAAATGGAAAATCTCGATCTGCTATCTCGGTTAAATTGATTGCATCGCTTGCGCCTACCGGCGTAGAGCGGCGAGATTCTTCAACCTGAGGCGGCTTGTTGGCAGACCCGGCCGTCGTGGTTTCTGTTTCCAACTTTTTGCCGCACTTCTCCCCACTGCGACTGATCCTTTTCCGCGGTGGTTACTCCGCAGTGGCCGCCTTGCCAAGGTCGGCTTGCCATTGGAACCCGGTGGGCCGGAACCGCGTCCGGTCGCTTCACACGGACAAGCTTCGTTTCGACAAGCAATGGGAGGATGGCTTCGGCTGTTTATCAGGGTTCCTGCTCTGTGGCCCTCGGCTTCGCACACCTGGAGTTAGTACTGTGCCGCAAAGTCCCGCTTACTTGCAAGATTGATTGCATGATGTGGCCAGCACGTATCGCCGGGCGTTATGTCCTATCACCACAAAATGTCGAGGCAAGCGAAGACCCCAGCCCTGGTGTATCAGGTGCCTCTCTGCATCGTCGCAGTGCCCGGCTACAGTAATGGATGATCTTCCTATTCGACTGGAGTTTACCCGCTGTTGATCTTGAGGGTAGATTCCGGGAGTGGGGGACGAGTACGATTTACAATTGCCCCTGAAGCGCTTGTTTTTCAAGAGGAAGAACCTTGGGAACCACGAACATGACGGATTGGACGCAACCGCTCGCTGCCTTGTCCCACGCCGAAAAACAGGGAATGATCTCCGCCACCGCTGTGGCCAACATCAGGACCTGGCTCACCGAGCCACCATACGCCGCCTACGCCCCACAGGTGGCGGAAATAATCGAGCAAGGGCGCTATCGCGAGCTGAACGATCTGTTCTGGCAGGTCATTCCGTTTGGAACCGGTGGGCGGCGGGGACGCATGTTTCCCGTCGGCACCAACGCCATCAATGATCGCACCATCGGAGAGAGCGCTCAGGGAGTGGCCGACTATATCAAGCGAGTCAGGCCGGGCAAGAAATTGTCGTGCGGTATCGCGTACGATACCCGCCACCGCTCACGCCACTTTGCCGAGTTATGTGCGGGCATCATGGCGGCCAACGGGTTCACCGTGCACTTTCTGGACCAGTTCCGTAGCACGCCGGAGATGTCGTTCCTTGTGCGCTACAAGGCGTGTGACTGCGGGATTATGGTCACCGCCAGCCACAATCCCCCCAGCGACAACGCCGTGAAGGTGTACTGGTCCAACGGAGGCCAGGTCCTTCCGCCCCATGATCGCGGCATGATCGAGTGCGTCAAGCAGGTAAAAGACATTCGCCAGATGCCGTTTGACGAAGCCCTTTCCAAAGGGTTGGTCGTGCCGTGTACGGAGGAAGTGGATGCGGCGTATGTTGCCGCGGTGGCGAAACAATCGCGGTCGGGTCCGCGCGATTTGAAAATCCTCTACTCCCCGTTGCATGGAGTGGGAGCCACGGCGGTCGTGCCGGCCCTCAAGGCCGTGGGATTCGAGTCGGTCGAAGTCTTCCAGCCACATGCAGAGCCGAACGGCGACTTTCCTAACGTCGTGGACCACATCGCGAATCCGGAGAATCCGCGGGTCTTTGATGCGATGATCGAATACGCGCAGCGTGAGGGATTCGATCTCATCCTAGCCACCGACCCCGACGCCGATCGATTGGGCTGTGCCGCCCCGCTGGGCCTGCGCAGGGATGGCCCGTGGACCACGCTCACCGGCAATCAAATTGCCTCCCTGATGGCGGACTACATCTTGTCGCGGACGAAGGAGGAGGGCAAGCTCACGCCGCGGCATTACATCGTCGAAACGTTGGTCACCACTCGCTTGATCGGCCGCATTGCGCACAGCTATGGGGTGCGTTCCATTGACGATTTGATGGTCGGTTTCAAATGGATCGGCGGTACGATGGACTATGAGGGGCCAGCGTCCTTCTTGCTCGGCGCCGAGGAATCGTATGGTTACCTGATAGGCGATCACGCACGAGACAAAGACGGGGCGGTCTCCGCTGTGATCCTCTGCGAGCTTGCCGCCCGACTGAAAGGGCGCGGCCTCACATTGACCATGCAACTGGACGAACTGTTCCGCCGTTACGGGGTCCACGTGGAACGGGCCTTCTCCGTCGCGATGCCCGGGGCGGAGGGCATGGCCCGCATGGCTTCCTTGATGAAAAAGTTCCGCACGTCGCCTCCCCGTCGATTGGGTGATCTGGAAGTCCTTCGGTCGGTGGACCTGAAGCAGCCGATCGGCAGCCACGACGATGAGCTTGCCCTAGCGATGGCCGCCGCCCGCTCCGGCGACGTGGTCCTCATGGAACTGGCGGGGAGTGGGAACCGCGTTGCGGTACGGCCGTCGGGAACCGAGCCGAAGTGCAAGTTCTACATGTTTGCCGCCGAGCCTCCCAATCCACAGACCGACGTGGACGCCGTTCGAAAGCACCTCGATTCGCGATTGCAGGCGATCGAGGCTGATCTGCGGGCTTTCGCGGCGGAGGCTTAGCATTCCGGCCCAAAGTTTGCCCAATTGCGTGATGTGCCCAGAAAATCTTGCGAAACGCTATGTCTCATCACCGCAAGATGTTGAGGCTAGCAAGCAACGCTGCGCTGTAGTAGTACCCGGCCTTTTGCAACTTAGGCTCACAATCGCCCCGCTTGCCTCGGGAGACGCTAGGGCGCACGCAGTTTCCCGCGAAAGCTCTTGCCTTGTATTCCTGGATTGTCCAGTGCTCCCATCTATCGCCCTCTCTCAGAGGGGGATCGGCCAGTTTGCGAAAGTCCAAGAGTATGGAACCCAAGGTTAGCCGGGTCTCGCAGAGCGTACTATTAGCCGATACTCACAGAGCATCCTATTAGCCGGGTCTCGCAAAGCATCCTAATGGTAACTGCTTTTCTCTTGCTTGTTTTACGGCGTGAAAATACAATCCAGTTGGGTGGAGTGCCGGATTTCGCTGTTTCTGCTTCGCATGGATGCGGTGGCGCGGCGCGTATCCCCGTGAAGGGCGGCTGGAACCGGCGAATGGAGGGTTCTCCAAGTGGTGCTTTCCGAAATCGATCGTCATCTTCTCGATCGCTGCTTGCAGCGTAAGCCTCGGGCATGGGAGGACTTTGTGGATCGATTTCTCGGTCTGGTCGTGCACGTCATCCAACATACGGCGCAATCCCGGAGTGTGCGGTTGACGCCGGAACTCCGCGACGATCTGACAGGCGATATCTTCCTGGCCCTGTTGGACAACGATTTCGCCGTATTGCGGCACTTTCGCGGAAAGTGTAGTTTGGCGGCTTACCTGACCGTGGTCGCCCGCCGCGCTGCCGTCCGTTCCCTGATGCAACGCAAGGCACAAGCGGCATCGCTGGGGGACGCAGTTGCTCAGGTAGCCGATGGGGATGGCAAGCGGACGGACGAGGATCGGATCATCTCGCGGGACGAGGCGGAACGGCTGATTGGGATCTTGGAGACTCAAGAGGCTGCCGTGGTGCGGATGTATCATCTTGAGGACAGGTCGTACCAGGAAATCAGCCAGGCTACAGGCATCCCGGTCAACAGCATTGGCCCCATCTTGAGTCGTGCCCGAGCCAAGATGCGACGTCTCAGCCCGGCATGACGTGCTTTATCCAAACTCTTTACCCACGTCTAGCCGCGAATTGTTGATCTGCGGTTTCCCCGCCGGGAATCCATGCATTCTGGGCACGCACGAAACCGGGAAGTGCAGACGGCTCATCTTTCTGTGATGCCACGGAGGATGTGCTACTCCGGTCAACGCAATCGTCCGCAAAGCATGACTCCCGAAAACCGTTGCCCATCAAAAGGCATGAGCCGCTTGAGCGGCTCACGCCATCCCGATACCTCCAATCGCTCACGCTCGAATGGTGTCTTTCATTGGGCCAATCCGGCCTTGGTTGTTCACCCGCCCGATGTGCGAAGCCCCGAAGCGTGAAGCTTCGGTGCGTGAAGCTCTTTCAGATAACCAAATAGCCAGTGGTCCCGGCGACCGGGCAGTCCGTATTCACGCAACCGGGCAGCCAGCTATCCAGGCGACCAAACAGCCAGTTATATCAGTGAACAGACAGTTGTCCAACCAACTGGGGAACCAGTTATGGCCATGCCTGACAGGCGTGTGCGTGGTTGAAAACTGCCGTATCTCACGCCGCCCCGGCAGCAGCAGGAAGTTATGGTTATGGAGTGGCGCTGGCGGCAAACGCGGCGTATCGGCGAGGCGATTGCCGGAACTTCGCCAGCGTGGCGGTGCTGCTGAACATGTACAGTCGCCCGTCGTACACGACGCAATAATCGGTCGACCCATCCATCCGTTTGCCTTCTATCAGCTTGACGGGATCGAGGCCGGACAGGGCAGGCGTGTAGCGCTCCGCGTTCGCCAGAAACCGTTGGTGCGCCGATGCATCGGAGAGCCAATAAACGCGACCCTTCCATTCGGCCGAATACTGCGGCGACCCTTTGATCCACCGCTCATTTTCCACGAGTTGAACGGGACAAAAGCCGTCGAGAAAGGGGGTGGAAACACGTCTCTTGGTTGGCTCGAAGCCAGTCTGCGTCGCGACATCGGGGATGTTCAGCCCCACGTAGCCTGCCCGCTGCGTCTGCGACGCATTCGCCGCCTCTGGCTGAAAGGCTACGGCGGGACTCACCGCCCGTGATGGCGCTGACGAAGGTAGCTGGGAGGTTTGGGAATAGGCTGCGGAAGTCGGCTTGACCTCGGGCAGCCACTCGCACCTGGCCACATCCGTGGGGTTCGCCGCAGGTGCGTTAGGGGTGGCACCTGGGACGAGACCTGGGGTAGCGACCCCGCCAACGGCCGGGAACGTGGTATTGCGGATAACCAGCGGTGCAGGTGCCGCGGCGAGATTGCCACGCGGTGCCCCCAAAGAAATCCTTACACTTGCCCCGTCATTTATGCCGGTAGCTGCGGCGACGCTCCCCGCCGCACTGTTACCACGCGAACCTTGTTTCGGAGGAGTAGTGCTGGTGGGCGGTGGGATCACCGGGGTGCTGGCGACAGGGCCGCTCCACGGTGGTAGCGAAGCCGAACGCCCGGGGGGCACCGTCGCGGGCAGGGACATGCCCTGGGAGTTCGCATCAGGCGGCGTGGATGGTAACGCGCCCGGGGGGGTGCCGTTATTGGGTAAGGGTGCTGGCCCGCTCGGCGTGGGTATCTGTTCCGTTCGAAAAGGCGTGTTGGGCGTCACCGGTTCAGGAACCATGGCAGGCGGTTGAGGTGTAGAACCGGCCGGGGGAGGCACTGGCTCGCTGACTTGCGGTTCGTTTTGTTCCGCCGGTGGATAGTTCGGCATGGGGGATGATTTCCCCGGCATCAAAGGTTCCAACTTTTGGGTGGGGAGTTTGGGCCGTGGACTCTCCTCTCCCCGTTGAACCTCCTCCGCTCCGATGGCCTGAGGGAAGTGGATGTCCATACGTGATTCGCCCGGCCAAGGACGCCATCGCGTGGGATAATGGCCGTAAAAATCCACGTTGGCCTTACAGGTGGTGCAAGCATCGAGCCCGCTGTGCGCGTAATGCTGTGCCGAGACGCTCGTTGCCATTACGGCCAGGCCGCAGGCCGTGAGCAAACACGTTACCAGGCGTCGTGAGCGATTCATGCCGAGATTTCTCCTCATATGCAAATCGAGGTTTGGATTGGCGATCGGAAAAGGTAGCCACTACCTGTCATCTCGATATTTCGGTTTCTGTGTTAGCCGTCAGCGTTTTCATCCGCCGTCAGCTCCTCCATTGAGGGGATCGTCAAAGACTGGCTTTCGTCCGCAATCGCAGCCTTCGTCCGCAACCACAGCTTTCATCCGCAACCACAGCTTTCATCCGCAATCGCAGCTTTCGTCCACAACCACAGCCTTCGTTGGCCGTCACAAGGTTGGCCCGCCGTAATAAGTTTCATCTGCAATCACAGGTTTCATCTGCGATCAAAGCCTTTGTCCGCCGTCACTGCTTTCAGGGTTCACGGTGATGGTCGTTGGCCCCTCAGAATCCGCTGCGGTTTTGGTTATATCCACGGCCCATGGTTTGCAGGCTGC
>DYLS01000317.1 GCA_020721965.1 Blastopirellula marina
CGTTTCGACATTATCATGTGCCGGGTAGCGCTTCGGCAAGCATGGCACCCCTCGCGCCGATGTCACGGGCGTTTTTCCAGGCTCGAAGCACTGTTTCGCCAGCTTGACTTCCCTTCTTCGCCGGCTTGACTTCCTTTTTCGCTGGCTCGACTTCCCTTTTCGCCCGATCGAAGTACTCCAACGCTTTCTGGATGCACCGGTCCTGGAAGTCGTCCGGAATCTTTTCGAACCCGACGGGGTTGGGATCCTTTTCCGGGCGGTACATCCCCCGCAGGGCGCGAGCCAAGATCTGCATCTCGACCTCTTTCTCGTCGAGGTCCACCTGGTAGCCGGGATCGGGCAGGACTCCCCAATCGTCATCTGGCCCCGCGTTCAGCGCGCGATGGATATTCTTTCCATTCGGGCGGCGGTATGCGGCGGTAGTAAGCTTGAGACGCCCCAAGCCAGGCTCCAGATCGAGTAGTTCCTGCACCGTACCTTTGCCGAAGGATCGCTCTCCGATGATCACGGCCCGACCGTGGTCTTGCAAGCACGCCGCCACGATCTCGCTGGCACTGGCGCTGAAGCGGTTGATCAGCACGGCCAAGGGAGTCTCCGGGCAAACGGCCTTGCCGGACGCGAGAAAACGCTCCTTGATCACCCCCGTGCGAGTCTGCGTCGTCACGATCACGCCAGAGGGAACGAAGGCGTCGCAGACCTCGACCGCCACGTCCAGTCGCCCGCCGGGATCGCTTCGCAAATCGAGAATGATTCCGCGAACCTTTTTGGCCATCAGCTCCCGCAAGACCTCGCGGAGGCGGTCATCGGTTTCGTCGGCGAAGGTGTCGATTCGGATAAAGCCGATATCCGGCCGTTCGCGTAGCGTGTAATTCCAAGTTCCGTCGGCATTGCGGGTATCTCCCATCACCGTTTCGCCCTGGATGATTTCGCGGGTCAACGTCACCCGTCGGGGTTCGGCCTCCCCGCGCGACTGAACGGTCAGCTCGACCCGCGAACCAGGCAGGCCGCGAACCAAGCGGCTGACCTCCTCGAGGTTGGCGGTGGCGACGTCCCGCCCGTCCACCTCCAAAAGGCGATCGCCGGGCCGGATGCCAGCCCGTTGAGCGGGCGTGCCCGGCAGTGCCGCCGTGACGATCACGCCGCGCGTTTCCGGATCGACGTGAATCTCGATCCCCACGCCGCCGAATTGGCGGTCCAGCTCCTCATCGAATTGGGCCAGCTCGGCATCGCTGATGTAGGTGGAATAGGGGTCCAGGGCATCCGCCATCCCCCGCAGGGCGGCCTCCGCCAACTCCTTTTGCGACCGAGGCTCCAGCGACTTCTGATGAATTTGCTCCAAGGCGTACATCAGCGCCCGCCCGTATGGCGAGCTACGAAACGCGCACAAGAGCGAAAAGACGATGGTAATAACAAGAATCCAAAGGTTACGTCGCGGCATAAGCTTCTAGAGGTCGTAATGAATCATTCCTACGGGGGAACG
>DYLS01000136.1 GCA_020721965.1 Blastopirellula marina
CGTTTTCGTTCGGCTGATCCCACAGCCGGTATGGGTCATCGTGGCGGCGCATCTCATCCAACAGCAGGGCCTCCATTTCCGCACGCTTGGCAGCATAACGCGGGTCGTCGGCCAGATCGACCTGGTGCGGCTCCGGGGTGACGCCGGTCAAGGCCGTAACCTGGGGGTCTTGATGTTCGCGCAGAAACTCGTGGGGGTTATCGGCCAGGTTGAATAGTTGCGTGACGTGGACTCCCAATTCCGGGGCGTCGTATTTGATGAGCTTCCAATCGCCTTTTTTGACGCAGCGTATTCCCGGCTTGGCCCCGCCCGAGTACACACCGTAAAGCACCTCGCGGATCTTGTCCACCTTGCCCTCCAGGACCAGTCGGAAGCTGCGGCCTTCGTTGGTGGGCGGGACCTCGATCCCGGCCAGATCGCACAACGTCGCCAGCATGTCCAGCAAGTACACGTTTCCTTCCACCCTGCGCCCACCCGGGATGCCCGGCCCTTTGACGATCAGCGGCACACGCCAGGTATGCTGATAGAGATTCTGCTTGCCTTGCAGGCCGTGCCTTCCGATGGCGATGCCGTGATCGGCCATGTAAAAGATGTACGTGTTCTCCAGTTCTCCCATCTCTTGCAGGCGGCGCAAAACGCGGCCCAACTGGATGTCGATGTTCTCCACGCAGGCAAATTCGCGGCCCAGCTCGTTCCGGATGGTCTGTTCGTCCCGCCGCTCCCAGACGCCGCTCACGGCAACTTCGTCGCGAACGTCCAGGTGCGTGTTGTTGAACGGATGCGCTGGCAGGTAATTCAGGGGGAGCAATGGCTGATTGGGGTGGGCGGGCGGCAAGGTGCTTCTGTCGGTATGATTGACCGCCCCATAGTGGGCCAGCAGTTCCGGCTTGCCGTCGCGGGTGTCGTGGGGATGCGAGAAGCCGAAATAGATGAGGAAGGGCGTCTTGTCGCCGCGGGCCTGTCGATCGGCGAGATACGCCAGGACCTGCTCCGCGTGCCAGGCACTGCCCGATGCGTCACTCGGCCCACGCTTCGTCGCGTCGTGTCTTACGGCAAACAGCTTGTTGGCGGCCTCGTAGCTGTTGCCAATCTTGCAGGTCCGCATGGTGGCGTAACCGGCCCGATTGAATACGGCCGGTAACGTGAACTCGGGCAGGTTTGCCGGAACCAGCCGTGGGTCGCTTGCATGGGGGTAGGCGTTGGGTGGGGAGGGGATGTGCCAAACGGTCCGCCCAGTCATGATCATGGTTCGCGACGGCAGGCAAACGGCGCCCGACCAGGAACCCATGTGGTACGCCCCATCAAAGACGACGCCTTCCGCCGCCAAACGGTCGATGGTCGGCGTCCGCAGGGTCGATCGCGGGTTGTACAGTTGGAGATCGTAAGGAGACTGGTCGTCCGCCAGTACGAACAGGAAGTTCGGCCGCCGCTCCTCGGCAAGACCTGCCTTGCAGCCCAGGCCGCTGGAAAAGCCGCTGGCGAACAGGACCGCCAGGATGACGCCGATCGCACCCAGAACCCTTGCCATTTCATGCCTCCCATCGCAATGATGTGCCCACCGGACTGCAACACGGCCGTATCCTAAATGCGCCCGTCGGCTGGGTCAAGATTGCGGAACGAGGGTCTTGTCCCGCGACAGCACCTTTCTTAACTTAACGGAAACGGGAGTCGCGGGGTATCTTTGGGGACAGGCTCAAGAGACATGCCGCAGCCTATTCCGCGACCGCGATCAGCATGAGCGAGATCAAACCGAGGGCCGTTCCATGAGGGACACGATTTTCAGTTTGGTGGGCAAGACGGCTTTGATCACCGGCGGCAGTCGCGGAATCGGCAAGGCCATGGCCGAGGTATTCGCCCAGGCCGGGGCCGAGCTGTTCCTTTGCAGCCGCAAGGAGGATACGTTGCGTGCCGCAGCGGCAGCGATTGCCGAGAAGACCGGTGCTCGCGTGGAATACTTGCCCGCCGACATGGCACGGCGCGAAGACACGGATCGCCTGGCCGACGAGGCCCTGCGGCGGATGGGCAAGGTGGACATCCTGGTCAACAACGCAGGCTGGAATATCCCCCAGGCCATCAACGCCATTCGCGACGAGGACTGGGATTATCTCGTGGAACTGAACCTCACCGCGGTGATGCGTCTGACCCGGGCCGTGGTGCCTCCCATGAAAGAACGGCGCTGGGGGCGGATCATCCACATCTCGTCCATCATGGGCCGCGCCAGCACCGCCAAGCGGAACGCCTATTCGGCCACCAAGGCAGCCTTGATCGGCATGGCGCAGGCATCGGCCCTGGACCTGGGGCCGTACAACATCACCGTGAATTGCATTGCGCCGGGCCCCATCGCCACGGAGATGCCCATGTCCCTGCTCAGCCCGGAACAGCAAGCGGAATTGGGCGGGCGGACGGCCTTGGGACGCTGGGGACAGCCGGAAGAAATCGCCTGGCCTGCCCTCCTCTTGGCCAGCGAGGCGGGACGATACATCACCGGCGAGGTGATCACCGTCGACGGCGGCTGCCTGGCGAGGATCTTCTGACACCGCACCGCTTGCAACAACGCGCTGCCCGTCGCCGCCGCGCCGCAAAACGCCCCCCAACCGGATGTGTCACTCGACTGGAACGCCGATCATCCGCCAGAATACCGTTTCGTGTAGAATTCGCGTGCCAATGGCCCGAGCTTGTTTGGCTTTTCGGGATTGCGTATGAGGATCGGC
Source organism: Blastopirellula marina (assembly GCA_020721965.1). Lineage (GTDB taxonomy): Bacteria > Planctomycetota > Planctomycetia > Pirellulales > Thermoguttaceae > Thermogutta. The sequence continues at coordinate 2,712 of DYLS01000136.1, forward strand.
CACAACCAGGAGATCCAGGCTGCGGGTAACATGTTTGTGGACCACCAGGCCAGCTTTCTCGGCCAAACTTTGAGCAAGCTCGCGCGAGATGCGCACCCCATTCAAGCAGCACCTCGACTCTCACGAGAAGCAAACACTCTCGCCGACCTGAAGGTAGGGGTGCTCGTCCGAGACCCCGGCCGAGCTGCGGCACCCCCCAGGGGTAAACACTCATGGCGGCCAAGCCGTTGTGGGCAGCACGGGGGCGATCAACCGGCACTGGTGGATTTCTCGTGCTGTTTCGCTCTCCAATAGCCCTCGACGGTTCGCCTCGGCTGGGCGGCACCTCGGCTTTCCGCCTTCGCTGGACTTCGCGGTTCGGATATACTACCGATAATGGAGATTCCGGGGCTGGGCAAGGCTTGTCGGCAAGGGGGCTTGAGGCGTCATCCGCCGGGTACCGCGGACACCCAGGCCTGCTGCCGATCGTTGCCGCCCGGATTTTTGGCCTGCTTTCTGTCTCAGTTGCCATGACACGCGAACCCATCCTGCGAGCGCCGGTTCCCACGCCCGACGACGATCACGACCTCCGCCCGCAGCGGATGGAAGAGATGGTCGGTCAACGGGAGGTGTACGCGCGGCTGAAGATCGCCATCGAGGCCGCGCTGGTCCGCCGCGAACCGCTGGGCCATATCCTGTTCGATGGCCCGCCCGGGCTGGGGAAGACCACGTTCGCCATGTGCATCCCCAGGCACCTGGGCGTGCCGGTACAAATCGCCAGCGGGGCCACGCTCAAGGCCCCCAAGGACCTGATTCCCTATCTGACGAACGCCGAGGAGAGATCGGTCCTCTTCGTGGACGAAATCCATCGCATGCACAAATCCGTGGAAGAGTTCCTGTATCCCGCGATGGAGGACTTCCGCATCGACATCACTTTGGGGGAAGGGGTCAATGCGCGGACCTTGAATCTGCGGCTGAAGCCCTTCACCTTGATTGGCGCCACGACGCGAACGGGATTGATTTCGGCCCCGCTGCGGGACCGATTTCACATGCGGGAACATCTGGAGTTCTATTCGGTTGGCGAGCTGGCCGAGATCGTCCGCCGCAACGCGGTGAAGTTGCAAATCGAGCTGACCGACGACGCCGCGGAACTGATCGCCGCCCGCAGCCGCGGCACGCCCCGGATCGCGAACAACCGGCTCCGCTGGATTCGGGATTACGCCACGGCGAAGAAGGCGGGCAAGGTGTCCCAGCAGGTCGCCGAGCAAGCGCTGACCATGCAAAAGGTAGACCACCTGGGCCTGGATCGCCAGGACCGCCGCTACCTGGAGACCATGGCCCGGATATTCGGCGGGGGACCCGTGGGCGTGGAGGCCCTGGCCCACACCATGAACATCCCGGCCGACACCCTGGTCGATGAGGTCGAGCCGTTCTTGCTCCGTTCCGAGCTGATCATCCGCACGTCTCGGGGGCGGCGGTTGACGGCCAAGGCCTTTGAGCACCTCGGCCTGTCGCCCGACGCCTTCGGCGGAAAGCAGGCCACGCTTTTCGAATGAGGCGGCCAGGCCAAGATGCTGCGGCTATCCGACGAATACCACGGGCCTTCGCTGAGTCCGGACCCTCCACGGTTGCAATGCTTGCGATGCGGCCTGCTCGCGATCGTGGCACGAACCGGTCGTTTGCCAGCTCCACCACCAGCTTACGCTGGTGGCTCGCAGTTCACGCTGGTGGCTCGTGGCGCGCGACAGGTGCGTCGTGGCGTGCGAAGTTCGCTTCGCGCGGACCGGCGGCGCGGATCGACGCGCCAGCGCGGGAGCCTCGGGCGTAAGCCCGAGGTGGTAACGCGCCAATCCGATCAATGAGTCGAGGAAGCCGAAATCAGTCGAGGAAACCGACCAGGTCCTGGCTCCGGCAGGGCTGCTGGAGCTTTCGGACGGCCTTGGCCTCGATCTGACGGATGCGTTCGCGGGTCACCTTGAAGATGTGCCCGACCTCCTCCAGCGTGTAGCAGTAACCGTCCCCCAGGCCGTAGCGCAGCTTGATGATCTCCCGCTCGCGGTAGCTCAGCGTCTTGAGGACCTTGTTGAGCTTCTCGCGGAGCATTTCATTGGTGGCGCCGATGGCCGGGCTTTCCGCACCCCGATCCGGCAGCAGGTCCCCGAAGTGGCTATCTTCGCTGTTGCCCACCGGGCGGTCCAGGCTGATCGGATAGCGATTCATGGTCAGTACGCGCTGGGCGTCGCCCGCGGAGGTATCCACGGCGGCGGCGGTCTCCTCCAACGTCGGCTCGTGGCCCAATTCCTGGAACAATTGCCGCGAGGCGTTCCGAACCCGCGTCATGGTCTCCGACATGTGGACCGGAATCCGGATCGTGCGGCTCTGGTCGGCCACGGCCCGGGTGATGGCCTGGCGAATCCACCAGGTGGCATAGGTGCAGAACTTGAAGCCGCGGCGATACTCGAACTTATCCACCGCCCGCATCAATCCCGCGTTCCCTTCCTGAATCAGGTCGAGAAAACTCAGGCCGCGGTTGCGGTACTTCTTGGCGATGGAAACGACCAGGCGGAGGTTCCCCTCGGACAATGCCCGTTTGGAAGCCTGATACTCTTCGTAAACCTTCTTGATGTAGCGGACGCGATTCCGCAGGCTACTGGGGGTCTCTTGCGTCAGGCGAAGGATGTCGCGGCACTCCTTGATCCAAGGGAGGCGTTCGGCCAGAGGCCGCCCAGACCGGGCGTGCTCTTCGATGCGGGCCTTCAGCTCGTCCACCCGGCTGCTGAACTCCTCCAGAACGCGGATCATCGGCTCCAGCCGCTGGGTTCGCAGGCCCAGCTCCTCGGCCAGGCGCACCGCCCGCCGCCGGGACCGCCCCAGCCGTTTCCAGGCAGCCAGCCGCTCTTGCATCGGCCGGGCCTTGCTCAACGCGATCCAGTAGTCCCGCCGGTTCCGCTTCACAATCACCTGCAAGGTCTTCAAATTGTGGGGCAGTCGGCCCAGAATCTGATCCTTCTCCAGGTGATCGCTCACGGAGACCTGAACCGTGCGATCGAAGGGGAGCTTCCCCTCTTCCACGCGGCTCAGCGTGCGGACCGCCTGCTGCATCACGTAGTCGCATTCCAGCAGCTTGCGGCGGAACTTGGCGCGGGTAATTTCGATCGTCTTGGCCAGGGAGATTTCCTGCTGCCGGGTGAGCAGAGGGATTTCACCCATCTGGGTCAAGTACATCCGCACCGGGTCGTCCGACCACGACTCCTCTTCGTCGCCGGTGACCACGATTTCGTCTTCGTCCTCGGCGGCCTCGCGGTAGGCCTCCTCGCTCAACTCGTCGGACACGTCCAGGTCATCGACGGCGTCCTCTTCCAGGATATCATCGCGCATTTCCAGGAGACCGCGCGTCTGGAGTTCTTCTTCGTCATCGTCGCCCGACCGCAAATCCCAATCGTCGTACAAAGCATCGGATTCGTACAAAGCCATGTCTCCTGTACCCAACGACTTCGCCAGGCTAACCCGCTACCCGACACACACTTGCCTCCGCCGACAGCGTTCGCCCACCACGACGCCACAATGCATAAAAATGGCAATGCAACCCCGGATAGAGCCACATCGCGCAACTCGAACGGAGAAAATCGCTGGAACCCATCAAGCGAGAATGCGGAGCGAAAACCCGAACCTGCCCCCCTGGGCTTCCCTGCGAAAATCGAGAGAGACCATCTGCCTAACGCGACCGCTGACAAACAGATGGAGACCCGCAACGCTCCCCGGAGCAATTACTCCCGGACAAGAGGGGCAACACCGCCTCTACACGGAACCTTGACTCATTCGCCCGACGCACGCACGACTTGTTGAGTCCGCTTGGAACGGCCGCGCCCCAGATTTGATTTAAGGCGGGATACATGCTTTCTCACCCGCGTGCCTCTTTCACCGAGGCTGGGTTGAATGGGGCCCGTCGTTTAATTTTACACAACAATCGGCTCAAGTCCAACTCGTTTTTTGGAATTCCAATCCCGGCCGAAAACTCCACGAAAATACACAAATCTTTTGGGAATCTGGGCAATTTCAGGGGCCGTGAATGCTGTCACGCCCCGGCATCCATCGGCACCGATTCGGCCCAGCTCCACCTCGGGCTGACGCCCGAGGCTCACACGCTGGCGAGTCTCTTCACGCCACCGCGTCCGATCGAAGCGAACCTCGCGCGCCACGACGCGCCCGTCGCGTGCCCCGAGCCACCAGCGTTAGCTGGTGGTGCAACTGCTGGTGCAATCGCCCAGCTCCATCGCTCTGGCAAATCCAGAACACGAACCACCAGCGCAAGCTGCGAGCCACCAGCGTTAGCTGGTGGTGGAGCTACTGCTGCAACGGGTGGTGGAACCCTCTCCGATCGCACTAGCCATCGCCGAGCATCATTGAATGGCCGCCAGGGCGCTCTCCAACTGGGTGATGGGAAAGTACCCGGCATTGTGGGCAAGGGGGAGGCCAGGGGGCAACGTCTTCCACGGCCCTAGGACGATATCCGCGCGGCGGAGCAAGCGGCGGCCCGGCGAACCCGGCTGGGTAATCAGCAGGACGCGGCAATCGGCGGGGCCAGCGAACGCCGTTACTTGCGGCCAAACGGTGATTTCGACTTCGGGTCTGGTGGGGCCGGGCAAGGATGCTGCAGGGGCCTCCAACGTGACGCTATCGCGATGCGGCTGGTCCGCGCGATGCCACGGCCCAGCCGAGCCAGCCGTGACCCCACTATCGCGGAGCGGACCGGCTTCGCAAGGCCCCGCCATCCAACATGCAGGCCCGGGCGCCGGATCGGGTTTATCCAAAAGGGATTGGAGCGGCGGGAGGACGGCCGCGGCAAGGCCCATCTCCGCTAGTTTCCTGGTCCAGGGATCGCCCGGCTGTCCGCCGCGCAAAACACATCGCAAATCGCCCAGCCCTCGCTTCCGCAGACCCTTGCGGCACTGCGTCAGTCGGCCGCGCCGCTGAAAGTACGCAAAGTTCCCGCCTTCCCGAATCTTCCGTGGCACCAAATCGCTGGGTGGATGCCAGAGGTGGAACGTAAAGGTGTGCTGCCGGATAGAAACAACGCGGACCCCCAATTGATGGAGCCGAATGCCCACGTCGTCGTCTTCGCAGCCCCAGCCGCGGTAGTTTTCATCGAAGCCGTTGATCGCCTCGATATCTTGCCGCCAGGCCGAAAAATTGCCGCCCAAGAGTCGCGGCTTATGGGGATGACGCAAGCCGTGGTAGAAAAGGGCTTTCCAATGGGCAACTCGCAGGCGGCGCCGCTCGGAGCGGGGGAGCCGTCGCGTGAATTGCCCGGCAAGAACCTCTTCCTCGCAGCAGGCCGCGCTGGCTTCGCGATCCCAGCGAACCGCGTCCGTGGTCAAGGCCAGACCCGGCCGGCGGAGGCGGAAATGGGTCGCCAAGTGGTCGGGGGGGATCAGGCAGTCGCCGTCCAAAAAAAGGATGTAGGGGGCCGTCGAGGCGGCGATGCCTTCGTTGCGAGTCCGAGCGGGCTGGAATCCCTCGTGCGGGTGCGTGCAGAAGCGGACCGGCATCCCCGTCTCGCGCCGGAATCGCTCGACGACCTCGGGGGTCTCGTCCTGGGAGCCGTCGTCCGCCACGATCAGCTCGACCTTGTACGGGGAGTCGCGCTGGGCGCTCACCGCCAGCAGGCATAATCGCAGATTCCGCGGCCGCTGATAGGTGCAAACGATGATCGAAAGGTCGGGACGGGCCATGACGAAAGGTGGCGATTCTTCCGCAACGGGGTGGTGGCGAATGATTCAACTCGTTCGTGCAGGATACCGTGTACCCGCATTTCGGAAAACGCCACTTTGGTAGGGGGCTGACGGCCGCACGGAGGGGACGCACACCGACCCCACTGCCCGCAGGCTGCCCCACCAGTCGCATCCTCCCCCGGCTACCTGGTGCTGGCAGAACGCCCGACGACCAGTTCGTAAAATGATCCACGAAGGGCCACGAAGAAGGGGTACCAAGAAAAACCTCTTATGAAACTTCTTATCCTTCGCAAATACCCTATTATGACAGCGATAGCACGTGGCCGAGGAAAGACTTGGTGAAAAAAACCGAATAAAAATGATACACCAAGGACGCAAAGGAGCAATGAACATGAAGACCAAGTGGAAGCTGGTGCTAGTTGTGCTTGTTGGTTTGTCCGCTCTCGCATATCTCGGGACGCACCTTCGGAATCCGATTTTCAGTGCGCCGACATTTGGAGGCCAACAAGACGGGCCGCAAAACAGTACGGCAGTCCAGCCACACAAGCAGGCAGCAACCAATCGCGTTGACCTGGGGGACGGCCTGGAGCTAATCGAGACTTTCGAATCCAGGAATGGCGAAGTCGTTTCGCGTCATACAAAAGTTACGCGCAACGGCGAAACCTTGCTAACCTGCTCTTCGGTTGCTCAGTTAGGGAAAAGGGATACGAACATACTACCATGACGGCAAGGAAGTCGTGAGCGAAGTCTTCGACGAAGACGGCCGGGCTGAGATGCTTATACTCTTGGGCCCTGGGGGAACCCCGATTGAAATATTTGAAAGGAAGAAAGATGGAACGATTCTTCCAGTTGGCTGTGATCGGCTGGTGGAAATGAAGAAGGGGGCGAAGCTGATCTCCGAGACCTTTGGACCGATCGTAGAAGCCGCACGGACGGGAACCGACGAGCAAAGGATGCGCGGCCTTGTCGAGGATGCTGTACAGAAAACAAAAGAAGCCACAAACCAATCCTCGGCCAATAAAAGGGACTCCGAGAATCGCTCTCCCTGAACCTCGTTGGCAAGGATGCCGACGACTCGCTTCGCGTGCCCCTTCGGCACCCGCCAAGACCTTGGCCCTAGCCGCTAATAGTCGCTGCCCAGGGACGAAGAGAGACAACAGGGCAACCACCTGTGCGATTTGGGGTTAGGTGGATTGCCGGGCAGAATTCGCGGTTTGCAGTCGGGATACGATCTCCGGTCAACCCACTCTATCGGGTGTGGAGTTATCTCCCGGCCTCGGCAGTAGCCTCAGCCCTCACCCGGCTCGCTGGCGCTCGCCACCCTCTCCCAGAGGGAGAGGGCAAACG
>DYLS01000137.1 GCA_020721965.1 Blastopirellula marina
AGACCAGGTGGACCGTGCCGACCATGCCTTCAGGCACCGGAGCGCCCAGCTCGACTTTCACTCGCACCGTGTTGTGGTCGATCGGCTGCGGAACGACCGGATGCTGGGCGTAGTCGGGATAGACCAGATAACCGTCCTCGCCGGTGGTGAGCTTGGCCACGCCCGTAGTGGCATTGTAGTCAGCCACCTCGATTTCCCGCGACCAGGCCACCGGCTCCCACTCCACCAGGCTCAGATAGGTCACCGCGATCCGTGGTTGGGCGGCGCTGTACACCACCTGGGGATTGCCCGCCTCGTCGAGCGTTGTCTGGCGGTGGAGGCCGACAGCGGCCGTGTTGAGCGTTTCGAAGTAGATGTTCTGGCCGCCGAAGGTGACAACGGGGTTTACCACTATTTCGCCCGTGGCGCTGGGAGTGCCGTAGGCCCAACGCTCGCGGCTCGAATCAACTGTTACCGAGGCGAAGGACCAATCGGCGGCGGTCACGAGGCCGTCGAACGTCGTTTGCGGCAGCCAGCGGTAGTCGTTGCACTGCCAGAGCAAGGCCCAATCCTCGCCGGAATCCTCCGGGGCGTCCCAGGTCGTTTCGCCCCAGGCCTGCTCCTCGACCGTGTAACCCTCCACGGCCACTACATGGACCAACACCGTCCAGGCGACCGGCAGCCCCTCGGCATCCTTGCCCACGACCGTGACGGCCGTCAGGCCGGCGGCGGTAGAGTCTTGTGGGACCGAGATCGTCAGGCTGCCGCCCTCCAGCGAGGCCGCCACCAGGGCGTCGGGCCCCTCCGGTGCCCGCAGGGCGTGGCCCGAGCCGGCCCCGCTCGGCACACTCACCGTCACCGACTGATCGCCGCTTTGATCCGTGTCGTACAGATCCAGGACCACCACCCCGGGCATCTCCGTCTTGTCGGGCCGCGGGCCGCCGGGTGGCGGCGTCGTCAAATTGGCCAGTTCCTCGATGGCGTCCTCCAGATCTTGATTCAGCCGACCGCGGTCGCGCCAGGCTCCCCACTCGGCGAACACCGCGTTCTGGGGCAACTCGGGGGAGCCGTTGCCGTGGATGGCGTTGGGCTCCCGGTAGCTGGTCAGCCCCACCGCTCGCGCCGCAGCGGGAGCCTCCGGGAGCGTGCGGAACGGGCCCAACTGCGGGCTGAGATCGGCGGCGGCAGCCAGCGGCGAGGGTGCGGTGAGCCCGCCGGTGGGTAGCCGACCGATGGTGCTATTGGCCGAAGTATCACTGGTACGACCGATGGGAACGTCGGTCTCGAAACCATACAGGCCGCCGCCGCAGCCGCACCCGCAACCTTCTCCCAGGCCGCCGTTGAGCTTGCCTGTCTGCGTGGGATAGACATAATCGAAGGCATAGGGTGAGGTATAGGTCGGCCAGCGGAAGCCGATGTAGTCAACCCACTCGTCATAAGAACTTCCGCAACCGCAACCACTGGCAGCGCCGGTTACATGGTTGTCGATTCCACCGCTGAGGGAATAATCATCGGTAGCCGAATCGTAGGACTCCGACCAGCTTCCGGTCCAGGAATAGTTGTCGCTTTCCGAACTGCCTTCTCCACACCCGCAGCCGCAACCGGAGCTTGAGTAACTGGTGGCCTTCGAACCGCCGCCACCCCCGCACCCCGACTGTTCGTAGGAGGTAAAGCGGTCCGTCCAGAGGGTGGACCAGGCCGAGTCGGAGAATGCGTGACGTTTCGTCAACTGGTTTTCCCAAGAACTGTTCTCCGACCAGGAGGCATGCTCGCTATACGAGTAGCCGCACCCGCTGTAGCTGTAATCGTCCTGGTAGTTATGTACATGAGAGCCGCTGGTAGTTTTCGTTGTCTCGGCATCGGCATCGTAATCGACCCCATCGTAATGCCAATCAACGCTGCGCGTTTGCTCCAGATGAACGTCGCCCGACTCATCGAGGGTGATCGTGCCGTAGCCGCCGGCATACGAAGTGGCGCCCGTCTGACCGTCGTAGTCGAAGTCCTTGGTGAGAGTCTGGTTTCCGTGGCCGGCCATGTCGAAGGCGATTTGGCCGTTTGCGGTGATGATGAAGCCGATCGAATGGTTATTTGTTTCAACAAGAGACTCGCTGTAGTTCTTCACGCCCTGAAGCGTGGCCAACCCTTGCCTGACATCGAACTGGTAGTTACCCGATCCTTCGATGGTGTGATCGGCATAGAACAGACCACCACCTTCCCCGGAGACGCTAGTGAATTGCCAGGCGGTCGAAGACGTACCCTGCGGTTTGGCTTCGCTGAAGGTCAAGCTGTAGAGCCACGTGTCATCACTGCTTTCGGTCTCTGTTCCGGAAAGCGTGGTGCCTCCTATAGGCGCGCCGGTCCAATCGCGCTGGCGCTGGTGGTCCACGTGCCATGTTTCCTGGATCGTCCCTGCACCGCTGCCCGAGACGGCCCACCCGGCGCTGTCCCAAATGCCCGGAGAGGGAATGCCGCCGTCGCACCCGCAGCCGCTCGACAAACTGGTGGGACCGTCGTAGATCGTTCTCGGGGCAACACTCTCGTGGCTTGCAGGTTTGGAGTAAACGAGATTGCGACTCGTTTCAAATTCCTCGGCACGAGAATAGTTGATCGTTCCATCGTACGCCGGAGAGCCTCCTCCACAACCGCAGCCACAACCACAGCCGCAGGACGCTTCAGGGGTGTAGGTGCCACATCCCGTGGAGCTGTCATCGATCGATTCACAGCCCGTCCCGCTGTAGGTGTAGTCCCAGCGGCTGTTGACCCGATCGAATTCTTCCTCGATCGTGAGTGTTCGCGCGAAGGAGCGATCCAGCGTCCGATTGGAGGATCCTTCCATCTGCTGACCGTCGTAAGTGATGTTTTCGGTTCCGGAGGTCGTTTCGCGGGCAGAGTAGTCATTCCAGAACCGCTCGATGCCGCTGCCGTCGGCGAGTTGCCAGACCTCCACCCGATCCAGGTAATAATCCTCATGGTCCAGGGTCGACTCCTCTGGTACGACGGCCCATCGCTCCCTGCGCGAAGTGGACCACCCGTCGGTCTCGTCGAATTCAATGGTCCGCTCGGTGACGCCCGGCTCGCAGCCCGAGGACGCCTGTTGGGGAGTGTCGGTCCAGCGGCGCGTGGTCATCTCCCTTGAGGCGGACTCGTCCAGCCATCCCGATTCGTGTCGCCAGAAATGGGCGGCACCGGAGCCGCACCCGCAGCCACATCCGCAGCCCGTGGTCTCCTGTACCAAGGTGAACGATATTCCGGTCTCTTGGCGGAAGCTGCTTTGATCGCTGTCTTCCCGCTGGAAGGTCACTTGACCATAACCGCAGCCACTATCTCCGAATCCGGCATAGAAATCCTCGATCTGGCCGGAAGCGCTGCTGGCGTTATCCAGCCTCAGAAGAGCCCGCTCGATGGCCGTGCCTGCCAGGATGCCCGGCTGGTTGGGATCCTCCCAGACAAAAGCGTCCCACCGGTACCAGTAGAGGCCGTCGCGCTGGGTAATCTGGCCCGACATGGGCCCCTGCGTGTACTGGCCGCTAGACGTGTCGCTGTAGTAAATCCATTCCGTATTGTATAGCACCGGAGTTACATCGGTTACCTGCCACATGCGGTCTGCGGGTTCGTAGTCGGTGATCACCGCATGGCCGCCCCCGATCCGCCCGAATTCCACGATCGAGCCGTCGATGCTCCAGCTCTGATAGTCGGCCCCGCTGCCGCTACTGCCGCTGATCGTGTAGGTCCCCGCGCCGTCATAGGACCGCCCGCTCGATTCGGCTTCGATTTCCTTGCCCGTGCCCGCCGTCAGAACCCAAACCGATTGGCCCTCGATTTCGGTCAGCGTGCGAGTACCGGCAAAGTCGTACAGTTTGAACTTGCCCTCGTACATTCCGATGATGCCGCTCACCGTCCCTCCGGTGATCGAGCGTGAGTATTCCATGTCATCCGTCGTCGTATTGACGTAGCGGTAGCCCGACTCGCTAAATTCTTCCGTGCCGCCATTGACCCACTGGCCGGAAGCATCCACCGTGGACTCCACGGTCCGGTGGGACCAATACAGCTCCACCACCCCCTCATCCCAGCAACCCTCGATGACCTCGTCGTCCTCAGGCCCGGGGCCGTTGAGAATCGTCTTGACGTAAGTGCCGGAGGCAATGTCCCCGAACTCAGTGGACTCCAAGACCTGCGTCTGGGAATAGCCGCTGCTGAGCACCCACACGTCGTCCTCGGGGTCCTCGGGGTCGCCGATGTCAAAGGTCTTCGTATATTCGTACGAGTCCTGGTAGCTGTACTGAGACGATTCACTCCATGCTCCCTGGCCGCTCCGCTCCAGCTGAATGCCGCCGGAACTCTCGAATGTGCTGATCGTATAGGTACCGCTGTGGCTACTGTTCTTGGTACTCGTCGTTTCGCCCGACAGCGTCATCGCGCCGCCGGCCAACACCCCCGACAAGAAAACCATTTGATACGCTTCCGTTTCGGTGGTTTGCGTTTGGGAGACCGTGTCGGTCCCCCAAGAGTCGGTCCCGTCGGCTGCGGTACGGATGGCCTCCTCGGTGGTGGCCTGCGTGCTCCGCGTCCCAGTCCTGACGGAATCCCATACGCCGCCGCGGAGTACCGAAAATGCCGTGTACTGGTGGACCTGCGTGGTCTGACCGGTTTCACGGACGACTTTGTCAGCCTCAGGCCATGAAGCCCATGTCGCATCCTCCGCCGTCGTCAGGCCGGTGGCGGGTGACGACGCCTCGACAACCGGTCCTTCGACTGGCAGCGAGGGCGTACTCGTCAATTGGTAGTCCGCCGTAAGGATCTCACTGCCGCTCTCCTGCCGCGTGCCTTCGCAGATCCACTCGTCCTGCTCCGGCAGGAAGGAATAATCGAAGCGCGTGATCACGAACGTGGCCAAGCGTTCGGATGTCTCCTCGCCCCCCTGGAGCATCTGACCGTCCTGAGTCTCGCTGCGAGGGCTACTGCCTACCGAATCCGTCTCCAAGACCTGGTTGTGAATCTCGAGCGCGCGGGCCGCATCGGCCGAGCCGGCGGCCTGATAAGCGACGATCGTGGAGTCGATGCTCACCGTATCCACGCGACCACTGAAGCGGGCTTCGGCGATGTCCACAGTGCCGGCAACCGCGGACGGCACGCTGCTTGTGTCCAGTGCGCGTGACGTGTAACAGTACGACACGACACCGTCCACCGCAAAGGCGTCGATCCGCGTGATTCGTTCTCCGAAATACCGGCTGCCGAGCGAGTGGAACGAATAAGAGCAGTAGACCAATTCGCTGTAGTAGCAGTTGCCTTGCGCGTCCTCCGCCGAGGCCACCTCGCAACTGACGGTGATCACACCGGTTCCCTCGCCGGCATCCCCTGTCACCGCAGGCAAGCAGCCGATGGGGAAATCCCAGGAAAACGATCCCACGAAGTCCCCTTGCAGCGAAGGCACAAACATCGACGTTGGATCAACCTCCCATTGACACGCCCGCAGGATTTCTCCCCCGTCCACCGTCTTTGCGGCCGAATACGCATCGAAAACAGCCGCCCGCGAGCCCGTGGGGGCAAGTGCGCCTACTGCCGGACTTGCCCCGGGATCGAACTCGGGCAAGACGGGAATGACAACCGTGGCGATCTGCGACGCCCGCCCGTCCAGAGTGCTCACCGCGCACGTGAACTCGTCGAACCCCAGGAACCCCTTCTCGGGACGATAAGCGAAACTCCCGTCCTCCTCGAGGGTCAACGAACCGTGCCGCGGGCCGGTATCCAAGGAGACGACCAGCCGCTTCCCTTCGGTGTGATGGGCACCGTTGAGTGCGTTTCCGAGAAGCTCCGATTGCCGGTGTGGGTACATGGGGAACCAGCCGCCCGCAGGCGAAATACCGCCGGCCGTCTCACTGCCAATGGTGCGAACCGGGTCAGGTGACGTTTGAAGGAAATCGGCCGAAGCGTCAGGAGACAACTCGATGCCTCCTGGCTGGAGAAGCAGGCCATCGCCAACGGAGGGTTCGTCCGAGAGCGTAATCGAGGACATACCCCCAAGAGGTCGACCGTTACTGCGGTGTAGTGCAACGTCGGCGCCGGTTCGATCACCAATCGTCGGCCCTATTGCACCCGGGGCGGCAATCGCTGGGGGACCAGCGGGTACGCCGCCGGTTGCCGGTGACGCTCCGGCCGCAGGGGAAGAAGCTCGCTCGGGAGTCGCTGCCGACGACAGGGAAGCTGCCGGGGTAGGCCCGTCGTCGGACAAGGTCACAAGCGGGCGTGCGGAGGGCGCTATCGGCTTCGCGGCATGCCGGGCAAGCGGACTGCCGCTCGAAGTGCTGGATGCGCTCCCGGTTTCTCCACCACCCACCCCATCTGCCCGAAGAGATGGCACAAACCAAGAGCTGCCCCAGGCGGCGGCCGCCGGGACACGAAAACCCCCGCCTAGCCCCGCAGAGCCACCAAGGCCCAGGCCCGCCATCTGGACCGAAAACCCTTCACCCAATCCGAATTGCAAGGGACGGCCCACTTCGGCAGAGCCAGCCGAGACAAAGAGACTTTGCGCATCGTCAACCGCCCTGGCCGGACCGCTCCCTTGCCGGCCCTCGAAATAGGACCGCCCGTCGGCACTCGTGTCCAGCGATTTGGAACGAAAGACGGAGAGCAAGCTTCGCCGCTCGTGCGAATCCCAGGAGAACGCCTCAGCCGGTGAGGCTCGTTTGCGAGGGCCGCTCGTCGCCCCATCCGTGTCTTCGCTGTAAAGGGCCGCCCGGCCCGTGTCGTCGAACAAATCTCCCAAGAGAGCCAGCCCGACCACGCCCAACACCGACGAGCTGACGGGAATTCGCTTTTCCAGCAACTCCAGACTGAGCCGCTTCGTGCGACCCTTCGCACTCCCCGAGACGCAGCGGCGCCTTCCGGCTACCGTGCGGATGCTTCCAAGTGTCCGCATAGTCTCTGCCCTTCCTAAAAAGCAACTCGATCATCCGCTCCCAGCTAACGTTCCGACGGGCCACCGCCGGGCCGTCACGTTGCGGCGGCCATCGCGGCACCTGCCGCCGGAGTTCTCTCCATCGCACTTTCGAAGAAACGCTCGTACTGGCCGATCACCCGCTGGTCGTCGAACACCGCCTCGGCCCGCTGGCCGATCCACCGTACCAGGTGCTCGCGGTACTCCGGCTCGGTGCCGATCCTGACCGCCTTGGCCACGTACTCGTCTCCGTCCCATACCACCAATTCATCCTCCATTCCCATCCGCCGGTACAGGCCCGCGGCATAGCACTGCACGGCCAACGGCCCCGGCTGCGTGAGCACCGGGACACCCATCGAAAAGGCGTCGTAGGCCGTCAGGCAGCTGGCGTATACAGGCGTATCGAGCACCACAGTGGCCAACCGCAGCAAACGATAGTATTCCGCCACGGGCATCGCCGACCGGAAATAAACCCGCCGAAACACGACCCCCAAGTTCCCCTCCATGCGGCGGCGGAGCTTCTCCGCCAGCCGCCCGTCGGGGCCTGCCAGCAGCACGACAAACCCCCGCGGGTCTGCCTCCAGGATGTCGCGGAGAAAGAAATCGAACTGCGGGCAATATTTCGGCAGCCGGTGGGGGCAGAAGTAAAAGGCCCCCTCTCCCGGCAACCCGAAGTGGCCCCGGCCGACGTCTTGCGGCATCGGTTGCCGCGACTGGAACATGGGGAACGTCTCCAGCAGAATCAGCCTCTCGGTATAATGCTGGGCCGAATCCACCGCTTCTTCCGGGCATTCCATCCAAGGGGAAGAGATGTAGTAATCCACGGCCCGCACGCCGCTGGTGCCGTGAGAACCGCAGGAGACGCATTGAACCGGGGCCAGCCGGGCCATGGGCAGGAAATAGCTCCAGGGATCGGGGCCGACCTTCCAGTGGTAAATGATGTGACACCGTGTCTCCCGGACGGCCTCCACCGCCTGATCGAACCGCCGGGGAAAACTCACGTAGCGGACATCGTCGCGGGCGATTGCGGCTCGAAACCGGCCCACTGCCCCCTCCGCGCAGAAGATCGCCACTTCAAAGCGGTGGTCCAGCCCGGCGACGATCTTCGACATGCCGCGCAAGAAACCCCCTTCGTGCCCGGCGGTGACCAGGAAACCGACGCGGATCTTACGACCCCCGCCCGGCTGCAAAGCCCGCTGAGGGAATGCCGGCTCGAACCGCGCCGAGAACAGCTCCTTGATCTCCCGGCAACAGCGCCCCAGATGCGGCAGGTTGAACGAAGGGGTGTAACCATCGAAAGGGAGCACCCGCCAATCCAAAGAAACCTTCTCTTCGAGGGCTTCGAGCAAGCCTTCCTGAAGCCCCTGCCAGTACTGCTCGATATCCTCTTCGCAATCAAAGACCGTCGGGCACACCCCCAGGTACTTCCACCTCCAGATCGCCCGCTCCGGACACAGCAAGGCGGCCCTGCGGTAGGTCTCCTTGGCTGCCTCGACCTCTTCCAGCTTGGCATGGACCGCGCCTAGGGCCAGATGAAGCTGTACATCCTCGGGCCGGCGGGCAATCGCCTCCTGGAACGCATCCTTTGCCGCCTCGAACTGGTTGGCTGCCGCCAGCGTCTCCGCCAGCCGCTTGTGGCCGCCGGGGTACTCCGGGGCAAGCTCCAATCCGCGACGATACTGCGCCACCGCCTCGGCGGCACGCCCACAGGCCTGATAGAAGTCGCCGAGCCAGAAAGTCGCGTCCGCATGGTGCGGGTTCAAAGCCAGGGCGCTTCGCAAGGAGCGTTCGACAAGCTGGGGCGCGAGATGCAGAAGGTACTGCACATGGCCCAGATTGGCCCAGGCGTCGGCATAGTCTTGATTCCTTTGCAGGGCCCGATGAAACGCCGCTTCCGCCTGCCGATACTCTCCCACTTCCTTGAGCAAGGCCCCGTAGTTGTTCCAGTAAACCGCCTTGCTGTCGCAAAGGGTCAGCGACCGTTCCAGTTGCTGCCGCGCAGCCGGATAGTCTCGCCGCACAAGACTGATGACCCCCAGAAAATGCCAGGCCCCGGCGTGATTCGGCTCATGATCCAATATCCGCCGATAGGTCCGTTCAGCAGTCTCCAGATCGCCCCGCTGATGGGCGCCAAGCGCCTCTTGGAAAGCTCGCTCAGTTTGGTCGGCTGATGCCTCCTTCGGCACCTCTTGGCGAAAGCCTTGAGGACTGCCCGCCGTTGGCTTGGCGTATCCCAACCTTTCCGCCAATGGTTCCACCCATTGGGCGATCGCCTCGTAATACGGGGCGGCCAGTTCTTCATCGGGAATCGGCCACCCGCCGGGGTTGCTGGCCAGGGCATCCCGTGACAGTTGGACCCCCAGGTACTCCTCTAATTCCCCGAGCGCAACTGCGCCGCCAATCAAATCCTCGTAACGCACAAAGTGCGCCCCAAGTTCCTCCGCGTGCTCCAGGAAACCCGCGGTGAGTTCCGCCCAGTTCCGGGCAAAATGTTCGGGCGTCACAGGACGATCCGGCCAGCGGTGAAACCAACGCACGCCGCGCCTCTGGCTGATCGTCCAATACGAGCGAAAGGCGTGATAGGGGTTGCGCGTGAGGAAGACCAACTTCGCCGGGGGAAAGAGCCAGCGGAAGAAAAAGGCGTGATCGGCCGACAGCCGCACCGTCTTCATCCCCCAGCGGGCAAATCCCGCCTCCGCGGCCGGTTGGGCAAACAGCCTCTCGAAGAAACCCACATAAGCCCGCACCAGGTCTTCCGGCGACGGATATAGGTTCTCGATCGGCCCGCACGTCCGCTCGACTCGCCCTTGTCCGCGAAAGAAAAAGG
>DYLS01000318.1 GCA_020721965.1 Blastopirellula marina
CTGTTCGGTTAATGCAGATCCGTGCTATACTCCATTCTGGCGACAGCCCAGGAATGGAGGTTCAGTCCGATGCCAAGAACCGATGCCTCGCTGCCCGGTGGTGTGCGGCTCTCCGATGTGCTCAGTGTCACGTTGCTGGCTGCATCGTACCCGGTGGAGCGTGTGCGGCAGGTACTCGCCGATACGGGCCGGGAGAGCAAGCGCGAGCGAGCTCTGCCGGCGACGGTGATGGTGTACTACGTGATGGCCTTGGCCGTCTACATGCAGGTGTCTTACGAGGAGATCCTGCACCTGGTCGTGGATACGTTCAACGGTCTTCGGAGACGCAGATCGCTGATCAAGGTGCCGGCGAAGTCGTCTATCGCAGAGGCGCGAGAGCGGCTGGGCCCCGATCCCGTTCGCCTGCTGTCCGAACAGATGGTGCATCCCATCGCGACACAGAAAACGCGTGGAGCGTTCTACCGCGGATGGCGGCTGGTATCTCTGGACGGCAGCACCCTGGACGTGGGCGACACTGACGCGAATGTGTCGGAAATCGGTCGTCCCGGCGTCAGCCGTGGCGGCGGCAGCGCCTTCCCCAAGCTGCGCTTCTGTACGTTGCTGGAGAATGGAACACATGTCCTGTTCGGCGCCGAGCCCGGCCCCTATGCGACCGGCGAGACAACCCTCGCTCGTCGCGTTGTGAACAGGCTGGCCTCCGGCATGCTCTGCCTGGCGGACCGGAACTTCTACGGCTACCAGCTCTGGACCCGAGCCGCACGCACCGGCGCCGACTTGCTCTGGCGTGTAAAGGGCGATGCCCTGCTGCCATGTGAGAAGAGACTGCCCGATGGCTCGTACCTCTCCACGATCTACGCATCCGCCAAGAACCGAAGGAGCCGCACAGATGGCACCCCGGTTCGGGTCATCGAGTTCCGTCTGACCGGGGAGGGAGCCCCCAACGACACCCTCTATCGTCTCATCACCACCATCGTCGACCACAGAGCGGCGCCGGCCCTTGAGCTGGCAGCAGTCTACTCGGACAGATGGGAGATCGAGACCGCGTTGGACGAGTTCAAGACACACCTCCGAGGGCGCGGGATCGTCCTTCGCAGCAAGACCCCGCAGGGGGTCTACCAGGAGTTCTGGGGATTCGTCCTCGCCCATCACGCCATCCGATGCATCATGCATGACGCTGCTCTAAAGGTTGACCTCGATCCGGATCGCCTGTCGTACACGCATACCCTTCACGCCATTCGCCGACACATGCTGCAGCTCGTCGATACCCCCCCCTCAGTACCGCATCAGGAAGTACAATAACCTGCTCGACACTATTGCAGAGGTGCAACTCCCGCCCCGCAAGCCAAGACAGAACAAGCGCGGAGTCAAACGCAAGATGTCCAACTATCCGATCCGGCAACGCACCCGGGACCCAGGCCAGACGTTCAACTCCGGGCCGCAACCGGAGATCGTTGCACACTAACCGAACAGTATTG